>JAAWKU010000031.1 GCA_022797535.1 Lachnospiraceae bacterium
GACGGGCAGCAGGTTTCCATTGATTTCTTTGGGACAGAGATCAATGGCAGGCTTGATGAAAATGAGTATATTGTAACAAACCAGTGGGAGTATCTTGGGAAACGCCTGGACATAGTCCTTCTGGTCAATGGCTTCCCCATGGTGGCAGGAGAATTAAAGACCCCGGTGCGCGCGGCAGTTACCTGGCTGGACGGGGCAATGGACATTTCGGATTATGAGAAAAGCATCCCGAAGATGTTTACAATGAATGTTTTTAACTTTGCCACAGAGGGAAAAGCCTATCGTTACGGCTCCATAAACATGCCTTCGGCAAAATGGGGTCCCTGGCATACCGCTGACCACAAGGCGGAAGGCTGTCTGGCAGACGTTCAGATCAGCATTGAAGATATGCTTACGCCGGCGAAAGTGATGGATATTTTTCAGTATTTTACCATGTTCGCCACGGATAAAAAGTTTTGCAAGTACAAGATCATTTGCCGCTACCAACAATATGAGGGCGCCAATATGCTGGTGGAACGTGTGAAGGCGGGTTATCCCAAAAAGGGTCTGATCTGGCATTTCCAGGGCTCCGGGAAATCGCTTCTTATGGTATTTGCGGCGCAGAAGCTGCGTATGCACCCGGAACTGCGAAATCCCACTGTGATTATTGTGGATGATCGTCTGGACCTGGAGACACAGATCACAGCAACCTTCAATGCCTCTGATGTTCCGAATCTGGAATTGGCAGGAAGCCGTGAGCGGCTGATGACTTTGCTGCGGCAGGATATTCGCAAGATTCTGATTACCACTATTTTCCGTTTTCAGGAAGTGGAGTGTGAACTCAGCCTGCGGAATAACATTATCGTTATGGTTGACGAAGCGCACAGGACCCAGGAGGGGGACCTGGGGGTGAAAATGCGTAAAGCATTGCCCAACGCGTTCTTTTTTGGACTCACCGGCACCCCCATCAATCGTCTGGATAAGAACACATTCCATACATTTGGGGCGGAGGAGGATCGCAGCGGCTACATGAGCAAGTACTCCTTTTCCGACTCTATCCGTGACAATGCCACGCTGCCGCTGAATTTTGAACCCGTCCCGATTGACCTGCGGGTTGACAAGGGAACGCTGGATCGGGAGTTTGATGTATTGACGGAACATTTGACAGAGTCAGAGCGTGCGGAGTTGTCCTCCCGTGTAAATATGCAGGCGATTATGTATGATCCCAAACGCATCCACAAAGTGTGTGCGCATATAGCGAGACATTTTTCCGAAAAAATAAAACCCAACGGATACAAGGGCCAGGTTGTGGTATATGACAGGGAGTGCTGTCTGAAATATAAGGAGGAACTGGACAAGCTGTTAGGTACAAAGGCATCCACAATCGTGATGGACACAAATGACGATAAGCAGGATAAATATAAACTGTTCAGGCGCAGCAAAGAGGAAGAGGCAAAAGTCCTTGACCGCTTTCGGGATCCTCGCGATCCGCTCCAGCTTGTGATTGTGACCTCCAAATTACTTACCGGCTTTGACGCTCCTATTTTGCAGGTGATGTACCTGGATAAACCGATGAAAGATCATACTTTACTGCAGGCCATCTGTCGGACAAACCGCACATATGACGAAGGCAAGACCAGCGGCTTGATTGTGGACTATATTGGGATCTTTGACAATGTGGCGAAGGCTCTGAATTTTGACGAGGCCGGCATGAAAAAGATTGTCACCAACATTGAGGAGGTTAAAAAGAAGGTTCCTGCGCTCATGAAAAAATGTCTGAGTTACTTTATGGGGGTGGATCGTACATTGGAGGGATGGGAAGGGCTGATGGCCGCCCAGGAGTGCCTCCCCACCAGCAGGGAAAAGGATGAGTACGGCGCGGACTACAGGGTGCTGAACCGTGCATGGAACGCATTGTCGCCGGATCCCTTTCTGACGCCATTTCAAGTGGAGTATGTGTGGCTCTCCAAAGTATATGAATCGGTGAAGCCCACTAATAACAGCGGAGGGCTTATATGGGCGGCCCTGGGCGCAAAGACCATGGAACTTGTACACTCCAATCTGGATATAGGGAAAGTGCATGATGATATGGAAATCCTCACATTGGATGCGGATTTAATCGACGAATTTATTGCAAGACAGCAGGACATCAAAAAGTTGACCAGGAAAGTTGAGATCGATCTGGTGGCCAGGATACAGAAACATGGGGATGATCCGAAGTTTGTGAAACTGGGAGACCGACTGGAAAAACTTCGGGAACAACATGAACAGGGACTGATTAACAGCATTGAATTCTTGAAACTGCTGCTGGAACTGGCCAGAGACGCCGTGCAGGCGGAGCGGGAAGTGGTGCCGGAAGAAGAGATTGACAAGGGCAAAGCAGCGCTCACGGAACTCTTCAATGGTGTGAAAAATGACAATACGCCTATTATTGTGGAACGTATTGTCACGGACATTGACGGTATCGTCAAGATTGTGCGCTTTGACGGATGGCAGGATACAAATGCCGGACGGCAGGAAGTGAAAAAGGCTCTCCGAAGCGTTGTGTGGGTAAAATATAAAATTAAGGACAAGGAAGTGTTTGATAAGGCTTACGGCTATATCGAACAGTATTATTGATGCGTTCCATTATATCGGAATGTGGGATGAGTTTTGGATTTAGGAGCAAACAGTTACAACTGACGATGAGACTGCGCCTGTTTGAAAGCGGGAGAAACTTTAGAGTGCCAGGGACAATCCCTGCTGGAAACGCGGCTGCAGGCATTGAATTGTTATCAGAGAGTTGACTTTTTATTGAACTGATATATAAAATAGACATAAAATAGCACGCATTGCGGGAAAGCGAGTAAATATTATGAATGATATGGAACTGTATAAAATGCTGGAAATACCTGACGAAGTGGAAAAGCGGCTGTTGGATTATGGGAATATCAGGACTGCAGATCTGCCAGAACCTCTTATCAATAAAATTTTACAGCGCAGCCAGTGGAGCCAGGGAATCGAGGAATTACAGAATTTCCTGGGGGATGATCCGGATGGCATAAAAATTCTCTGGGAACTACTTAGAATAGCCGGAACTTATTCTAATGAGGGATACATAAAACGTCATATTTCCACGGATGTTTTTACCGCTACAATGAAATTTTGCACCAGGTTTCTACGGGAACATAAACGGACATTTCAGACATATAGATTTATTTGGGCATGGTGGTTTCCACGCCAGATTTCATTAAACGAATTTCGGATCGGGGCATTGGAATATGAATTTGTTGATGAGGAAGAAAGAGAGATAGCCATACATATTCCGTCGGATGCGGATTTGTGTAAAGAGCAGGTTGCCTGTTCTCTGGAAAGTTTCTATGCATTTCGGACAAAATATTTTTCCGGGTGGGAAAATACGCGTTTGACATGCAGTACATGGATGCTGATGCCGGAGCTGAAGGAGTTTCTGGGGGAAAAATCCAATATCATTTCCTTTCAAAACATGTTCGAAATCGAAACCGTGGACTATGAAGCAACCTGGTACATGGGGTGGATCTTCCCGGGTATCGAGAAGGTAGATGAAAATTTACCGGAAAGGACACTGCTTCAACGAAACTTAAAACAATACTTATTGAATGGGAATAAATTTGGTATTGCAAAAGGCCATCTGAGAATTACCGGACAGTAGGGGGTAAGGAGGTTTAGAAAGAGGGGACCGTGCCGATCTCTGGGCGGAATTCAGACTTTGAAGCCCTGATTCAGGCAGACGGAATCAGGCGTGGGAACGGAACCGCGTTGGCGGAATCGAAAAATCGGCGCATGCTCTTGCGGAAACGCCACTGTAAAAAGAACTTGCAATAGAGTAATGAGTTGGCATATAATAATAAAAATAGTACTTTTTTCACATTTTATGTGTTGTACTATGGCATCACTATTCAAAGGCGGTCGCGCTATATTCCTTAGCGGGAATTGGCAGGATTGGACAGGGTAATCGTATGGCAGATGCAGGGAAAAGGCAGGGAAGCAGGGCAAAGCGGTTTCTGCTGTTTCTATTGGCGCTCTGGACATTCGCGCTTTTGACAGGGGCGTCAGGAGGACGGCCCGGGATGGTATATGGCGCGGAGAAACGCACGGTGCGGGTGGGATTTTTCCCCATGGACGGTTATCATGAGATTCGGGCGGACGGCAGCTTCGCAGGTATGGATGTGGAGTATCTGGAAGCTCTGTGCGACTATGTGAACTGGAATGTGGAGTATGTGGCTTGTGACAGCTGGGACGATGCCCTGGACATGCTGCGGGAGCGGAAGATCGACCTGGTGGGCTCGGCGCAATATTCCAGGGAACGGGCGGAGATTTATGAATATGCCAGCCTGGCCAGCGGTTATACCTTTGGGACCATCGCCGTCAACAGTGACAGCGTGCTGGCCTATGAGGACTTTACTGCCATGGGCGATGTGGTTTTTGGGGTGGTGGAAAGCTATATTCGGAAAGACGAATTCTATGAATATATGGCGGATCATGGCATTGACGTGCCCCGGGTGCAGGCGTATGAGGATACGGCGGCTCTGCAGGCTGCTCTCGACGCGGGAGAGATTGATGCCCTGGTGCATTCCCTCACGGAGATCCGGGAGGGGCAGCGTGTGGTGGGAAGATTTGCTCCCATGCCCTTCTATTACATAACGTATCAGGGAAATGATGATCTTATGCGGGAACTTAATCAGGGCGTGGCGGATGTGAAGATGCACCGTCCGGAGCTGGAAAACGAACTGATGGTGAAATATTATGACAGCAGGATGGACCAGACCATTCTGCTTACCAATGAAGAAAAGCAGTACATAGCGGAGCGGAAGAGGCTGACAGTGGGATATCTGCAGGAGTACTATCCGTTTTCCTACGAGAGCGACGGGGAATATTCCGGGCTGACCAGGCAGGTGCTGGAGGAGGTGTCTGTGAGTACGGGCCTTTTCTTTGAGTATGTGGGTATGGAGGATATGGAGGAAGCCAAAGCGGCGCTGAAGGACGGACGCATTGACATTCTTGGCTACTGCGGGGAATCTCCCGGTAATATGAGGGCGGAAGGGCTGGTGGTGACAAAGGTGTATGCCCAGATACCCCAGGTTATCATTATGCGCAGAAATGACAAATCCGATGTTATCCGTACATTGGCGGTGGAGGAAAGCAATGCGGCGGGGGAGGCGGCTCAGGCATTCACGGGGGAAAACACCCTGCTTATGGCATTTCCCACACAGCTGGAGAGCTTGTATGCAGTGAAAGCGGGACAGGCTGACGCAGCCATATGCGATGGTTATCTGGCGGAATATCTGCTGGGGTCACAGCTTCGCTTCAATAAGATGGAGATACAGAGTGTGCTGAGCGATGTCCACAGCATCTATATGGCTGTGGCGGATCAGGAGGACTCCCTTCTTGTGGGGATTTTAAACAAGGAATTGATTGAAGTCAGCGACAAGATGGTCAATGACTATATGCTTCAGGATAATTTTTATTCCAAGATGAGCATGGAAAACTTTATCCGTGACAACAGTATTCCCATCCTGCTGATTCTTTCGGCCTGTGCCGCAGCCGTGATTCTGGTGCTGTTTTTCCTTCTGCGCAACAGTATGCGGGTGCAGAAGCTGATGTACAAGGATACGGAGTTTCCTGTGTGGAACCTGAATTACCTGCGGTATCGGGCGTCGCGGAAGCTGGCCGTGGACAGAAGCAGCAATTATGCCGTGGCCTACACGGATATCGGCCGGTTCAAGAGTTACAATGCACTGTACGGCTGGAATGCGGGGCAAAGGGTATTGGAACTGGTCATTGAGGCGCTTTCGGAAGAAGTGGACGGGCAGAAAGAGCTTTATGCCAGGAGTTATGGGAGTCATTTTGTACTGTTTGTGAAGTATGAGGATCTGGATAGCCTGAAGGGAAGACTTCTGGGTATGGCAGACCGAATTTCCAGGCGTATCTATGAGGAGACGGATACCCATATGTCTCTGGCCATGGGCGTGGGATGTCTGGAGAATGGGGACAGCGACCTGCGGCGGGCCTTGTCAGAGAGTATTCAGTTGGTGGATTCTCTGAAAAATAATTATGGCAACGCGGTGCAGATCTACGACGACCGGCTGAGGAACCAGCTAAGGGAGAACCATGCCCGGGAGAAGCTGTTGGAGGCGGCGGAGTTATGCAGAGATTTTGTGGTCTATTATCAGGCAAAGGTGGACATTCGCAATGAGCGGATTGTGGGAGCGGAGGCGCTGGTGCGATTTAAGGACCCCACAGCGGAGGGGGCCATCCGGGCGCCGGGCTTCTTCGTGCCTTATTATGAGCGGACCGGCAGAATCAGGGACATTGATTTTTTTGTGATGGAAAGTGTGTGTAAGATGCTGGAAAGGCGGATCGACGCGGGACAAAGCGTGGTGCCTGTGTCCTGCAATTTTTCCCGTGTCCATTTTACCACCGACGGATTTCCCGATAGATTCGAGGGTGTGATGGAGCGTTATGGGATCCCCAAAGAACTCATTGAGGTGGAGATCACGGAGACGCTGGTGATGGAGGAAGTACAACGGCAGAAAGTCATGGAAGTGGTGGGGATTCTGCGGGAAAAGGGGGTACGTCTGTCCATAGACGATTTTGGGTCGGGCTATTCTTCTCTGGGGGTGTTTGAGCAGATTCCGGCATCCGTAATCAAGCTGGACAGATCTTTCCTTCTCAACAACGAGAACCGTGTCAGGCAGGTACAGATTATGAAAAACATCGTGAATCTGGCCAGGGATCTAAACGCCCAGGTGGTCTGCGAAGGAGTGGAGACTAAGGATGACGCGGAACTGATGATGGAGATAGGCGCCTATGTGGCCCAGGGCTACCGTTATTGCAGACCGGTGCCGGAAGAGGTGTTTGAGGGGATGCTGGAGCAGGAGTCCCGGTAGAACTATGGGCAGATGTGCGCATTTTCTAAATGATTTTTTGTTTGCTAAAAAGTGATGGTGTTTTTGTATAATATTATGAGAAAAGTGATTGGATTTTTATGATAAATGTACACTTTTTTCTTGCAACGTAATAAGTTATGTGTTAAAATTACACCAAACCTATCCCGGTTTTATCCTGGTCCTCTTGGCTGGGATTTATCTATTTGAGGAGGAAAACAAATGAGGTTGAAACAAAAATTAATTATGCTGGTTCTGATTCCGGTGGTGGTTCTGGGGTTTGGCGTAGGTTTCTTTTCATTTATCCAGGCTAAGGGCGCGCTGGTGCAGGCCATAGAGGGGCAGCTGCAGGTGGCCTGCATGGGATACAGCGATGATCCGTACGCCTTCAGGGATATGGATATTGACATCACGGTATTTGAGGGGGATACCAGGGTGTGCAGCTCCATAGAAGGGGTGGTGGGGACCAGGGCTTCCCAGGAAGTGATCGATGCTACCTTAAACGGAGGCAGGACATTTTTCAGCCCGGATGTGATGGTGGATGGACAACCCTATTACGGATATTATATGCCCACAGACGGGGGAATGCTGTTCGCGGGCAAACCTCAGGCGGACGTGCGGAAAGTGTTGACCCAGCTGCTGGTGGCTATTCTGTCCATTTCCGCAGGCATCATTCTATTGGTGACCATCGTGGCCTATATCATCGTCAGCAGGATGGCCCGACTGATTATCAATGTGAGCGCTACGGTGAGTCATGTGGCTGATGGGGATCTGACTGGTGAAGTACAGGATATGGCGGGGCGGGATGAGATCGCTGCAATGAACAACTCTGTGAGCGCCATGGCTCGGAAGTTGAAGATGATGGTTTCCGATATCTCACAAGTCAGCCGGGAGGCCCAGGGATCGGCGGAGAGCCTGCGGGGGACGGCGGCTTCCACGCTGAGCGCCAGCGAGGAGATTGCCAGAGCCATTGAAGATGTGGCCAGGAACAACACCAGTCAGGCGGGGATTGTGGCCAGCATCACGGGGGGCATCGGCGTCATGCGGGAAAAGACCTCTGATATCGCTGTCTGCGTGGAAGATATTGAGAATTGCTCCTCCAGCCTGACGGAGAATTGTAACGACATGCGGGTGAAGATTGAAGCCACCCAGGAGACCAGTGAATTGATGTCTCAGAGCGTGGTGAGCATCAAGGAAAAGATCGACGAAACCAACCGGGTGATCGCCAAGATGTCTGAGATCCTGGCCAGCATCGAGGACATCGCTTCCCAGACCAATCTGCTCTCTCTGAACGCTTCCATAGAGGCGGCCCGGGCAGGCGAGATGGGAAGGGGCTTTTCCGTGGTGGCGGACAGCATCCGCACTCTGTCGGAGAACACGGCCAGGGAACTGGTGGGGATCAAGGACATCATTTCCAATATAACGAAGGATTTTAGAGAGTGCGCTGACAGCATAGATGTGGTGGTGCAGAACAATTCAGAGAGTATGAAGGGGATCGGGGAGGTCATTGTCTCCTTTAAACAGGTGGACGAGGCTATCAGGAATACTTCCACCCAGGTGGAGGCCATCGGTCGGGCGGTGTCGGAGACTCAGGAACAGATGCAGGGAATTGCGGAGGAAGTATCCGTGCTGGGAGAAGTTTCTGAAAGCAATGCCGCCGCCAGTCAGCAGGTGAATGCTTCCGTCGAAGAACTCACATCGCTGATGCACTCTGTGGACCAGAGCACGGCAGCCTTGGCCCATGAGGCGGAAAGCCTGATGGAAGAACTGTCCATATTTAAGTTGTAGAAGAATATATTTTGGAAGAACATATTCCAGATGACGTAAGAAGGGGCTGCTGTAATCCGCAATACCCCTTCTTTTTGTGGGCATTCATGAATTCTTAAGGTTTTTTTTACAAAAACTGCGGGATTTTGCCGGAAGGCTGTGCTATTATAATAAGAAGTGGTTTATGCGGAAAAGGAGAAAGCTATGCAAAAAAAGGTTTCGGCGGCGCTGGTTATGGTTCTGTGTGTGTTTTGCCTGTGGACAGGCTGGGGAAAAGGGGTAGTTCATGCGGAAGACGGCTCTACAGGGAGTTCCTTTTACGGCAATGTGGAACTGCTGCGGCAGGACCAGGGCAACTATGTGATGCAGGTGACGGTGGAAAACAGGGGAGAGGATTTTTCCGGCCAGGTGCAGGTGGTCTTTCTGGCCGCCAGCGGCAGGGGAAACTGCGCCTATGAGACGGAGGTAACGCTTCCTTCTCAGGGGAAGAAGCAGTTCGCCGTCACGGTGACAGGCCGGGCGGTGGATGAGATCAGGGGAGAATGCGCGCTGCGTTTCCTGGATGAAAAAGGCAGGCTGCTGCAGACCATTCCGCTGAAAAACGTGCTTGGCAACACCACGCCGGGGATTGCGGTGGGCATTTTATCCGATGATTATTCCGGGCTTGCCTATCTGGATGCGGGAGGATCCAGCCTTTATATGAAGGGGAACACATACCCGCTGAATCTGATCCGGCTGGGTGGGGACAACCTGCGGGGGTATCTGGACGGGCTGTATTTCCTGGTCATTGACCAGTATAATGTATCGACTTTGCCCGGCGAGGATATTCGGGCGATACAGGATTGGGTGAAGGAAGGCGGGTGGCTGATCCTGGGAACAGGCGCCTATGCGGAGCAGACCCTTTCCGGCTTTGAGGAGGATTTTCTGGGCGTAGAGTATCTGGGGGTCTGGGAGGCTGGAGAGGAGAACGCAGCCTCCCAAAACGTTGATCGATATGGGTATTATTACTGCTATGAAGAGGCGGAAATTGATTTTAAGCAGATGGCCATCGCCCAGTTGGGTTATGGTTTGAGGGGGGACGAATATGAGAGCTCCCAGAACCCGGCTCTCTACAAGACCATTGGGGACGGCGCGGCGGCAGTCTATTTCTGCTCACTGGGGGATGAGCAGCTTCGAAAGCTGGAGAATTATGCTGTGGAGGGTATGTACGAGGAGTTGATGAATCAGTCCCGCAGTTACCAGTCCTACAATCAGTATTCCAGCATGGAGAGCATGGGCCAGAGATTACTGGCGTCTATTGACAACAAAAACGCAGGGGTGGACTTTACTCTGCTGAAATGGCTGATTCTGATTTATGTAGCGCTGGTGGGGCCGGTGCTGTATCTGGTTCTGCGTAAATGCAGGAAGAGCGAGTGGTACTGGGTAGGGGTGCCTGTAATGGGGCTTTTGTTTATTGCGGCTGTGTTTTTTCTGGGGCAGGGGGCCCGGGTCAACGAGACCAGGGTTTATTCCGTCACGGCTCAGCGGGCGGACAGCAATCGGGAAGATACGTATTTTCTGGCCTACCATTCGGGGGTGAAGCCTTGGGAAGTGCGCCTGGAGGAAGGCTATGACGTGGCAGGGCCCGGCTGGAACGGATACGAGGGAAAATATTTCTATGACGCCAGCGATTATTTTTACAGGGTGGGCCGCGACAGCAAGGGGCTGTATATGGGTATAAAGCCCCAGGAGAACTTTGACAATGGTTTTCTCTATGCAGCGGGACGCGCGGAATCCCGGGGGACTATCTCTGGAGAGGGACTTCAGGTTGATTCCGGTATAAACGGAGGGATCAGTGGCGCGGCTGTCAACGGAACGGACTGCGACCTGGCTTACATGGCTGTGTGGCTGGAGGGGGAAATCATGGTATTTAAGGATGTGAAGGCGGGAGAAACAATGGATTTGCAGCAGGCGGAGGCGGACGGCAGATGCGTGTACCGGAACAGCTCCATAGGTGATATGGGGGATATGCTTCGCTCGGACATGATCTCTCTCTACGGATACCGCAATGTCATCGGCGAATATGGGGAGGATGATATGGCGGCGCTCATCATTGGCCTGGGTATCGCCTGGGAGGAGGCGCCCGGAGGCGGGGAACACGCGGTGATCGTGGGCTTGGTAAAGGCGTATGATAAGGCCATAGCGGACAAGTGCAAGGAGACTTCCTATGGCTGCCTGTATGGCTATGGGGAAACGGGGGTGTAGGGATGCTGTATATCAATCAGCTGTTTAAAAACTACGGCAAATTTCAGGCGGTGGGCAATTTGACTCTCCATATCCCCAGAGGGGATCTGTTCGGTTTTGTGGGGCCCAACGGGGCGGGCAAGACCACCACCATCCGTATGATCTGCGGACTGATGCTGCCGGATAGAGGGAGTATCACCATCAACGGCGTGGACGCGCTGGCGCGCCGGAAAGAGATTAAAAAGCAGATCGGCTATGTGCCGGATTTTTTCGGAGTGTATGACAATCTGAAGGTGCGGGAGTATATGGATTTCTACGGATCCATGTACCGCATGAGCGCCAGGGATATCCGGCAGGTCTCGGACGATCTTCTGGAACTGGTGAATCTTTCTGACAAGAAAGAGGCGTTTGTGGATACGCTTTCCAGGGGCATGAAGCAGAGGCTTTGTGTGGCCAGGGCGCTGATTCACAATCCGGCGTTGCTGATTCTGGACGAGCCCAATTCAGGGCTGGATCCCAGGGCCCGGGTGGAGATGAAGGAACTTTTGCTGAATTTAAAAAGTATGGGCAAAACCATTGTGATCAGTTCTCATATTTTATCCGAACTTTCCGAGATGTGTAACAGCATTGGTATCATGAATCGCGGCAGTCTGGTGGCGGCAGGCCGCATCGAGGACGTGATGGAAGGGGTGTTTGGCAGCAACCAGCTTGTGATTACCCTGGACGAGGGCCGGGAGACGGCCCTGCGCATTGCCAGCGAGCATGTGAAGGTCAAGGTGGATTCCGCAGGGGAGCACGAGATCAGGCTGTCCCACAATATGACAAAACCGGAGATTGCCGGGTTGGTGGGGGAGATGATCGCAGGCGGAGTGGTGGTAACGGGATTCCACAAGCAGGAAGGCGATCTGGAGACACTGTTTATGCGTGTTACCGGCGATGGGAACCAGTAAGACTTTCGTTAGGGAGGACAGTATAATGTATCTTAACCCAATCGTAAAAAAAGATGTAAAGACGCAGGCCCGCAGCATGAAGATCTGCTGGGGGGTGTTCGTCTATGAACTGATCCTGGCGCTGGTTTTTTTCCTGGCCATAAACATCATCCAGAGTACCAGCAGATATTCCACCAGCAATATCTATAGCGCCATGGTATGGCTCTACCCGGTGCTGGCGGTGACTCAGCTGATTATTCTGGGGCTGGTGGTGCCGGTCAGGACGGCTTCCTCCATATCCGGAGAGAAGGAACGGCAGACATTTGATATCATGATGACTACCAGCATGTCTCCTTTTTCCATCATAGCGGGAAAGGTGATGACAGCCGTGGTGCAGGGGATGTTTTTTGTGGTGGCCAGCATGCCCGTCATGGCTTTGTCCTTTATCATCGGGGGCATGTCATGGGCGTACCTGTTCTGGTTCCTGGGGATAGCGCTTTTGGTGTCCTTCTTTTCGGCCAGCATCGGCATCCTCTGTTCTTCCCTGTGTAAGAAAAGCATCAGCGCAGTGATTATGTCCTATGCCTTCTACCTTTTATTCTTTCTGGGGACCGTCCTGCCCACGGTCCTGTATGAAGTGGTGAAGAGCAATCTGGAATATACCCTGGGGACTCTGCCCCGGTTCTATGAGGTTTACGGGGATAATTTTTATCTTCCTCTGCTTCTGAATCCCGCGGTTTATCTGGCAGAATTTTTCGCCAGGATTATGGTGGGGGAATCCCTGGTAAACCATCTGGTGGATCACCCGAGCATGAGTTGGCAGTCTCAGACTTCCCAGGTGCGGGGGCCCATCGTCTTAGTGACTTCGGGGTACTGGTGGCTTATTTTCGCAACCCTGCTGTTTGCGGGGATCTCGTTTTTATTTCTCTGGATCGCCTCCAGGCGGATCGACCCCATCAGAGGCAGGCGCTCCAAAGGCAGCCGGAGATAGAGGGGAAGACATATGGATATCCGAAAGTATCTGACGGAACAGATCAGAAAATGCAGAAACAGAATGAACCTGGCCAGATGCATTGACTGCGGCGTCATGTTTGCGGCGGCGGGGGGCGTGATAGGGATGGCCTTTGAATTGGCCTCTCTGGTGTGGCCCTTCTACTATGCCCATCTGGCGGCGGGATTGTGTTTCGGAGCCGGCTTTCTGCTGGGAGAAATCTATGCTGTCTGTCGCCGGGCGAATATGGCTCAGGCGGCCAGGCGGCTGGATTCTTTCGGACTGAAGGAGCGCATGACCACTGCTTACGAGTGGATGGACAGGGGCGCGGAGACCGGGGAGGAACTGGCGGATTTACAGAGGCAGGATGCTTTTTCCCATTATAACCGGCTTCGGGACCGGATCAGGATTCCGCTGTGCCCGGATCGGAAGCATGTGCTGGCGCTGCTGTTGTCTGCGGCGGTGGTGGCGGGCCTGGCCTTTGTACCTTCCCCGGCCCGGGAGCAGGCGCTGCTCCGCCACCAGATAAGACAGCAGGCGGTGGAAGAACTGAAGCAGCTGGAGGAACTGGTGGACGCCCTGGAGGGGGTGGATCCGGAATATCTGTCCGAGGAGCAGAGAGCAGAGCTGCAGGAACTGTTGGAGGCAATGCGGCGCTCCGGAGAAGAATTGTTCCATGCGGATACCTGGGAGAGCCTGCATGCGGCCCAGGAGAGACTGGATTATAAATATCGGGAGACGGGACAGCAGCTGTCCCGGCTTGGCGCGCAGATAGAAGATCCCGGGTCTGCAGGAGTCGCTTCCGCCCTGGCTCTGGCCCAGGCGGCGGGACGGGACGCCCCCCGGGAGGGTCTGTCTCAGGCGGCCTCTTCCTCCGGGCAGGGCAGTGATCCCGGGGAGGACGGAGGAACGGGAGAGGGTAATGCAGGCGGCCAGGGTGCAGGAGAAGGGGAAGGTTCCGGCGGTCAGGGAACGGGAGAAGGAGAAGGCTCCGGCGGCCAGGGTGCAGGAGAAGGAGAAGGTTCCGGCGGTCAGGGAACGGGAGAAGGAGCAGGTTCCGGCGGTCAGGGAGCGGGAGAAGGAGAAGGTTCTGGCGGTCAGGGGACGGGAGAAGGAGCAGGTTCCGGCGGCCAGGGAGCGGGAGAAGGAGGAGGTTCTGGCGGTCAGGGAACGGGAGAGGGAGCAGGTTCCGGTGGTCAGGGCACGGGAGACGGCGCTGGCCGGGGCACTGGCAGCAGCAATAGCCTCCATGACTATGTCAGCATTCCCAACGCTCTGGGAGAAGATCTTTCCCTCACGGGCAATAAAAACGGTGATCAGAATTCCGACTACTTCCGGCAGCAGAACGGCCTGGCCTGGGAAGGGGAACATGTGGACTACAATTCCGTTATAGGCCAGTATACGGACAGCGCCTACGAGGGAATTGCCAGAGGACGGTATCCCAGCGGCATGGAGTCGGTGATCCGGGACTATTTTGAAAGCCTGAATAAATAAAACAGCAGGAAACAGGTGAAACGGCAGGAAACAGGTGAAACAGCAGGAGACAGGTGAAACGGCAGGAAACAGGTGAAACAGCAGGAGACAGGTGAAACGGCAGGAAACAGGTGAAACAGCAGGAGACAGGTGAAACGGCAGAAATCAAGTGGAACTGGAATAAGGAGAACCCAATGGCAGAGTTAGAGTTGTATCAGCAAAAAATTATGGAATGTGAGCAGGAGATCGGAAAGGGAATTATCGGTCAGAGAGACATCATCCGGCAGGTTATGCTGGTGATGCTCTCCGGGGGCAATGTGCTTCTGGAGGGCATGCCGGGATTGGGCAAGACCATGCTGGTGCGCACCATCGGCCAGGTGTTCAGTCTTTCCTTTAAGCGAATTCAGTTTACGCCGGATCTGATGCCCAGCGACGTGACGGGAACCGACATCATGGTGAAGGAGGAGAGCAGGAGTAGCTTTCGGTTTCAGCCGGGCCCTGTCTTTGCCAATCTGGTACTGGCGGACGAGATCAACCGTGCTACGCCCAAGACCCAGTCCGCCCTGCTGGAGGCCATGCAGGAGCATACGGTGACAGTGGGCAATGAGAGCCATCGACTGGATGAACCTTTTATGGTGCTGGCTACTCAGAATCCCATTGAACAGGAGGGAACTTACCCCCTGCCGGAGGCCCAACTGGATCGTTTTCTGTTCAAGGTGCTGGTACAATTTCCAAGCAAGGAGGAGCTGCGGGGGATTGTGGGATTGACGGAGGGACAACAGCCGCCCCGGATCCGCAGCCTGATGGGGGGAGAGGAACTTCTGCAGATCAGGGAACTGATCGCCCGGATTCCCATTGCGGACGCCGTCATGGATTATCTTCTTGAATTGGTCATGGCCACCCATGAGCCCCACCCTTTTATTCGGGAAGGGGCCAGCCCCCGGGCGGCCCAGGCGCTGATTCGTACCTCCAGGGCCCGTGCCTTCCTGGAGGGCAGAGTGAATGTGTCCTTTGAGGATGTGCAGCATGTGGCGTACCCGGTGCTGCGCCACCGGGTGATCCTGAATTTTGATGCTGTATCGGAAGGAATATCGGAGGATGTGGTGATCCGGCAGCTGATAGAAGCAAAGGAAAAGGGGATCTATGCTTGACAGGAAATTTTATGAAGCTCTGTCCAGGCTGCGGCTGCAGATGTCTCACAAGAGCAGCCTGAGCATGGCGGGCAACCGAAAATCCATACAAAAGGGATTGTCGGCGGAGTTTTCCGACTTCCGGGAATATATGCCCGGGGACGATCTGCGCCGCATGGACTGGAATGTGTATGCCAGGCTGGATAAGCTGTATATCCGGGAGTATATGGAGGAGAAAGAGGCTGTGGTCTCGGTCCTGATCGACACCAGCGCTTCCATGGATTATGGGGTCCACAGCAAGGCCGAACTGGCCAGGGATCTGGCGGCGGTGGTGTCTTTTCTGGCACTCTGCAATATGGATCGGCTTTGGCTCTATGACATGAAGGACATGGGCCGTGGGCTGTCCGTGGGCGGTGGGCGCAGCGGTTTTTCCAAAGTGCTGCGCTGGCTGGAGAAACGCGCCTTTTCCGGCGAAACGGACATGCTGGCGTCCGCCAGGAAGATGCCCTGCCACGGACCGGGAGTGACGGTGCTGATCAGCGACTTTCTGCACTCGGGAATGGTGGATGGGGCGTCGCAGGATTATGAAAAGCTGTTGCAGTACCTTCGTTATTGCAGGCAGCGGCCGGTGGTGCTGCACACCATGGCTTCGGAGGAACTGCATGTTACGCTGGAGGGAGCACTGAACCTGATTGACGCGGAGAACCAGTCAAAACTGCGTTTGACGGTGGATGCCCGGGCCATGGACGATTATGAGAGAGCGCTGAAGGGCCTGACCGATCGTATGAAAAAAGGCTGCAATGCCGGCGGCGGAGCTTATGTGCTTTGCGACGCGGGAAGAGACAGGAGTCAGTTGGTGTTTGGGGATTTAAGGGTGATTTATGATATTTGAGAATATGTGGCCATTGGCGCTGCTTCTGGCAGTCCCGGTGGTAATCATTTTTTATCTGTTAAGGCCCAGGGGGAAGGACTATCGTGTTTCCTCCAATTTGCTGTGGAACCAGATGGTCCGCAACCAGCAGGCCAAAACCTTTCTGGAAAAATTCATCCATAATCTTCTGATGTATCTTCAGATTCTGATTCTGCTGCTGTTGGTGCTGGCCCTGATGTCGCCCTATTTCCAAAAGCAGGGATCCGGCAGGGGGAACCTGGTTCTGGTGCTGGATACCAGCGGCAGTATGCAGCATGACGCGGGGGAGGGCAGGACGCGCCTGGAGGAGGCCGTGGAACAGGCCAAAAGCCTGGTGGCCTCCTGGGAAGGTGCTTTTTCCCTGGTTACCAGCGACTGTATGGGCGCCGAGATACTGGCGGTGGGGGTGCGGGACAGGCAGAGCCTGTACGCCGCTCTGGAAGGGGTCCAGTGCTGTGACGGCCCCGGGGATCTGCGGGGGGCCGAGGGTGTGGTGGAGACCCTGCAAAGTGCCGGAGGGCAGCCGGGGGAGCAGACAGTCCCGGCGGAAGTGATTGTGTTCACGGACGGCAATGGCGCAGAGGAAGCCATGGAGTTTGCCGCTTATTTTGATGCCCAGGTGCGGATCATTGGAGGGGCAGTGGACAATGTGGCCAACAACTTTCTGTCTTATGTGGAAGAGACAGAAGAGGAGAGCGCGTCGTGGGAGTCCCCAGAGCCGGAAATGGCGGGTCATGAGGACGGCGGGATTCTGCCCGGAGAAGATGGCTTACCGGACGGAGAAGCCGGGGAGATATCCAACGTGATCTGCGCCTCTGGCCTCACCAATTACAGCGATGTGTCCGCCTCTCTGGAGATCAGCCTGTATCAGGGGAAAAAACTGCAGCAGATTAAGCAGCTGACCCTGGAGCCGGGAGAGAGTCGGCTGGTTTTCTTTGAGGCCTTCCCCTGGCAGGGGGAGGCGCTGCGCAGCGAATTGGGTTCCGTGTCTTTTGAGGGCAGAAGCCGGGGGGATTCTCTGCTCCAGGACAATACCGCCTACGCGGTGGCTGGGCAGACTGACAGGACACAGGCAGTGCTGGTGGGGGCAGGCAACACCTATCTGGAGAAAGCGTACCAGGCGGCCACAGGGAGGAGCCTTACCAAAGTGGGAAGCGAAGGGGAACTGCCGGAAGGGACCGGGGACGTGCGGATCTATGATGCGGGAGCTGTCGGAGAACGGTGGGAGGAAGCTCCCAGTCTGGTGTTCGCGGATCCTGACAATGCTACGGGTTCCGTCCAGCGGGTTCTGCTTACCGTCACGGCCTGCGACCTGACTGCAGGCATATCTTCTTTCTCCGTGGGAGTTAATGAGACCAGGGTATATCAGGTTCCGGAGTGGGGCACCGGCTTTTTGTGGGCGGGAGAGCAGTGCGCCGGATACTATGGGGAGCATGAGGGTGTGAAAACCGTGGTGATGGGCTTTGACATCCGGGAATCCGATTTTCCCCTGCAGGCGGAGTTTCCCATCTTTATTTCTAACGCCATTCATTACCTGGGGGACAGCTCTCTTCTGGCGGGGAATCTCTATACAGCGGGGGACAGGGTGCTGTTTCATCCCCAGGCGGAACTGGATGTGGAAACATTGTCGGCGGAGACACGTAAGGCGGGCCTGTATCAGGTCAGCGCCGGAGAGCGGACGGAGCAGTATGTGGTGCGCTTTGACACGGCGGGGCAGTCCGACGGGGGGCTTACGGCGGAGGGCACGGCGGACCGGGAAACATATGAAGGGCCGGTAAAAAAGAGACTGCGCAATGCGCTGCTGGCAGTGCTGCTGGCGCTGCTGGGGCTGGAATGGTTTCTGTACAGACGGCAGACCCGCAACCGCAGCAAATTCTATCTGGGGGTGCGCCTGGTGGGTGCAGCTTTGCTTTTGCTGGCGCTTTGCGGCCTGTCTATTGACAGAAAAAGCGGGGCGAATACTACCATATTCCTGGTGGACATCTCCAACAGCAACCAGCAGAACCTGGAGGCTATGGAAAACTATCTGAACCGTGCGGTGGAGGAGATGCCCGGGAGAAATCAGTATGGCATTGTCACTTTCGGAAAGGATTCTCTGGTGGAACAGTTTCTCACCGGGGAGAAGCGTTTCACACAAATCATGTCATTACCGGACAAGACAGCTACCAATTTTGAGGAGGCTGTATCCAGGGCGCTGGCCATGATCCCGGCGGAAGGGGCCGGGCGACTGGTTCTGCTCACCGACGGCAGGGAGACCAGGGGCGATCTGGCGGACACGGCGGCGGCTCTCCTGTCCCGGCATGTGGAACTGCTGGCTCTGCTTTACCAGGTGGACCAGGGACAGGACGCTTATGTGGAGGAGGTGAATCTGCCCAGCTATCTGTACCAGGGGGATGCCTATTCCATGACCGTGACAGTGGTGAGCAATTACGAGACGGATGCCCAGTTGCAGATCTGGAGGGGGAGCATGCAGCAGGAGGCTTATGACGTCCATCTGAATCGCGGGACCAACCGTTTTCAGTTCCGCCAGGAGGTCACGGGGGAGCATGTGGAGAGCTTTGAGGTCAGGGTGGCGGCGGCTGGAGATACCTGCCCGGAGAATGACAGCTATCACGCCTTTGCGGTGGTGGACTCGGCGCCCCGGGTGCTGGTGGTATCCGGCATGGGACAGGACACCGGCGAGTATGAAAAGCTGCTGCGCGGCGCAAACTGTGATTATACTGTGGTGTCGGCGGGCAATGTTCCGGCAACGCTGGAGGAGATGCTGGAATACAGGAGCATTGTTTTGGTCAATGTATACCTGGGGGATCTGCCGAAAGGGTTTCTGGATCATGTGGAGACCTATGTGAGGGATTATGGCTGCGGCCTGATATGCTGCGGAGGAGAGAAGAGTTTTGCTCTGGGCGGCTACCGGGAAAGCGTGCTGGAGACTGTTCTGCCGGTGGACATGGAACTGCGGGGAGTAGACGAGGCGCCCTCCACGGCTATGATTATGGTGATTGACCATTCCGGGAGCATGAGTATGGGAGCGGGCAATGGCCTCACCAACCTGGATCTGGCTGTCACTGCGGCCCAGGCGGCGGTGGACCAGATGCGGAGTACCGACTATGTGGGGGTTCTGGCCTTTGACCACACTTTCAGCTGGGTGGTGAAGCCCACCCTGGCTTCTCAGAAGGAGGAGATCAAAAACCAGATCGGGACCATTCCGGAGGGAGGCGGAACCACCATCCAGCCATCGCTGTGGGAAGCCCTGGACGGGGTGACGGAATGTGACGCCGGGATCCGTCATGTGGTACTTCTGACGGACGGTCAGGGGGAGAGCAGGGATTATGACAGACTTATTTCCTCTTACAAGGCGGCGGGAGTGACGCTGTCCACTGTGGCAGTGGGAGAGGACTCGGACAGGAGGCTTCTGGAACGGTTGGCGGATGGCTGCGGAGGCCGTTACTATTATTCTGATGTGGCGGCCGATATCCCCAGGATTTTTGCCCAGGAGGTGTTTCTCAGCGGGGATACTTACCTGCAGAACGGGGAGTTTTCTTTGGCGGTGGGGAGCCATGAAATCACCAGTGGTCTCTTTGAGCAGGGTTGGCCTCGGATCTATGGCTATGTGAGCGCCACGCCCAAGGGAGCGGCCCATGTGCTGATCGCTTCGGAGAAGGACGATCCTGTGCTGACGGTGATGCAGTATGGCCTGGGCCACACGGTGGCCTGGAACACGGACGTGACCAATCAGTGGACTGCCGGATTTGCCGGATCGGAGGACTATGTGCAGCTCTGGAAGCGCCTGATTGACTACAGCGCGGGCAATACAGGCATTGGTGAGGATGCAGTGGATGTGCTCACGGCGGGGGGCTACACGGATATCACCTATCAGGCTTTGGATTACGGCGAAGAGACCCGGGTGGAAGCAGTTTACACTGACCCTGAGGGCAATACCAGCACTCAGGCCCTGCAGGCTGTGGCTCCGGGAAGCTATGAGGCCCGGCTGGACATGGACATGACCGGCGTCTATAACCTGAGTGTGCGCCGGATGGACCAGGGAACCGTCACCAATGCAGTGACTACCGCCGCAGTGGTGCAGTATTCCGACGAATATAAATTTGACGTGGGCAACGGGGCCTTTACCGCCTTTGTGGAACGCTATGGCCGGATGCTGGACCCGGAGGAAAATTTCTGGAAGCAGAAAAAGAGTGGGGCCCGGGAGCGGTATGAACTGACCCAGTGGCTGATTCTGCTGGCCATCCTGTGGTTTGTCCTGGATGTGGCTTTCCGAAGATTCTGTTTCCGGCCCCAGGACACCGCGCTGTACCGCCGGCTCAGCCGCCGCCAGGATACTGGACTGTACCGCTGGCTCAGCCGCCGCCCGGACCGGGGAAAGCAGAATAAAAGCCTTGGTGAGGATTTGGTTCGGGGCAACGGGAAATCCAGGGCATACAATATGCTTCAAGACATGGAGAAAGAGCCTCTGGAGCGGGAAAGCCCCGGAGAGGAATCCGAAGGTACGGACGCCAGGGGTGAGGAAACAGGAAGCATGGCAGCCAGGGGTGAGAGAGTCTCGGCAGGTCATGGCCGGGAGCCCGGACGGGGGACCTCTGGACGGGAGACCTCTGGACAGGAGACCTCTGGACGGGGGACCTCTGGACGGGAGACCTCTGGACGGGAGACCTCTGGACAGGGGAACTCCGGACGGACCCGGGACCGACAGCGAAAAGATTCAGCGTCCCAATCCCTGGACACTTCGGCTTTGCTCAAAAAGAGGGATCAGAGGAATCAGTCATAACAGTTTAAAGGAGGGATTCTGTGGACGGACAGCATTTTTATATAGCCATTGATTTAAAGTCTTTCTATGCCTCCGTGGAGTGTGTGGAGCGGCAGTTGGACCCACTCACCACTCATCTGGTGGTGGCAGATGCCGACCGCACGGAGAAAACCATCTGTCTGGCGGTGTCTCCCTCCCTGAAGGCCTATGGAATCCCGGGACGGGCCCGGCTTTTCGAAGTGGTACAGCGGGTGAGGGAGGTAAACCGTGAGCGTAAAAACAGAGCGCCGGGCAGACGGTTTACCGGCTCTTCCTTCCTGGCCCCGGAACTGGCAGAGCATCCGGAACTGGAATTATCCTATGTGATTGCCCAGCCCCGTATGGCATTTTATCTGGAGTACAGTTCCCGAATCTACAACATTTATCTGAAATATATCGCCCAGGAGGATATGCATATCTACTCCATTGACGAGGTGTTCATGGATGTGACCCACTATCTGCGGACCTACCGTATGACCCCCCGGGAACTGGCATCCCGGATTCTGGGGGATGTGTTGGAGGAGACGGGCGTTACGGCCACCGCCGGGATCGGCACGAATCTGTATCTGTGCAAGGTAGCCATGGATATTGGAGCCAAGAAAGTAAAGCCGGATGAAAACGGGGCGCGGATTGCCCAACTGGACGAGATGACCTACCGAAAAACTTTGTGGGACCACAGGCCCCTCACTGATTTTTGGCGGGTGGGACCCGGATACCGAAAAAAGCTGGAGCAGGCGGGGCTTTTTACCATGGGAGACATTGCGCGTTGTTCTCTGGGAGGGGACCGGGATTACCACAATGAGGAATTGCTGTACAAGATGTTCGGCGTCAATGCGGAGCTGCTCATCGACCATGCCTGGGGATGGGAGCCTGTTACCATGGATCTGGTCAGGGCATACCGGCCTGAGACCAACTGTATCAGTTCCGGGCAGGTATTACAATGCCCCTACGATTTTGAGCGGGCCAGACTGGTGGTGCGGGAGATGGCTGACGCATTGGCTCTGGAATTGGTGGAAAAGAGAATGGTAACGGATCAGGTGACATTGACGGTGGGATATGACAGAGACAATCTGACAGACCCCGGAGAGAGAGGAAGGTACAGGGGGGAAGTCACTGTGGACCGATACGGCAGAAGGATTCCCAAACATGCCCATGGCACGGCAAATCTGAAGGGGCGGACTTCTTCCAGCCGGAAGATCGTAGACGCAGTGATGGAATTATATGAGGAAATTGTGGATCCTGTTCTGACCGTGCGCCGTGTGATCCTTGGCGCAAACCGCCTGGTGGATGAAAAGGAGGCAGGGAGCGAGGCAGCGTATGTGCAGATGGATTTGTTCACCGACTATGGGGCGATGGAAAGGGACAGGCAGGCGGAGGAGACGCGGCTGGCCAGGGAGCGAAAACTGCAGGAAGCGGTGTTGGCCGTGAAAAAGAAATATGGCAGGAATGCCGTCTTAAAGGGGATGAGTTTACAGGAGGGCGCCACCGCCAGAGAACGCAACCATCAGATCGGAGGACATAAGGCATGAGTTATGACGATATCATTGATCTGCCCCATCACGTATCCACCAGGCATCCACAGATGCCGCTTCTGAACCGGGCGGCCCAGTTTTCCCCCTTCGCTGCGCTGCCCCTGGAACAGATTGGGCCGGGGGCAGAGGAGGGGCAGGAGGAGAGACGGGAGACTATGCCTGAATAAATTTCCGAATGATTTTTTCCTGGGCCTGGGGATTCAGCTTCAGAATCTGGTCATGAATCGCCAGACAGGCCTCTTGAGGGGAGAGGTCTGTGGATAACTCCTCTTTCCAGAAATTTTCCACGGTACAGAATACGGTACTGTTCCAGCCATATCCTTCCCCCTGTCGGTTCTTTTTCTGAATCTGGCCGCACATGGTAATAAACAGATTTCTCTGCAGGCTTACCAGCGCCCGGTCGAAACGGGAGGCGTCTTTTTTCTGAATGTTGCAGACGCGCTTCAGATCGTGGAGGGCGATCTCACCGTTTTCATGGATTACCTGATAGATACTGTTTTCCATCTGGCTGGCCTTCCCCTCGTCATACCACTCGTCAAAGGCCATGCCATGCCTGCGAACCGCCAGAAACAGGGGATACCATTTTCTGGTGATATAACCGCTGGCACCAAAAAACACCTTGCCGTAGGCGATGTCGTTCCGTTCTTTCAAAACCCGCATTCGCCATTCCCAGGGATCGGTCTCGGGATCGCCGGTATGCCATCTGATCCGCGAATCCTCCGGGGTGGAATTCCAGTCAAAAGGGATGACCGCATAGATTCCCTTCGCGTTGCCCCCGCCCATGGAAAAGCCGCATTTTACCAGTTCGTCACAAAATTCTTCAAAAGAGTTCACCATTTTCCTAATCCTCCCTTTATGTGCATTTGGACTTTATGTGCAGCCGGAACCACAGTCCAGGTTCCAGCATAAAGCAGTTTTATCTTACCATATAAAACAGGACAACAGTATGTCTTGTTTCTGCACTGTCAAAGCCGAATTCCCAGGCATAGGAGCAGCAGGTTTTTTATGATCCAGTTTCCACCCAAGACGCCCAGCGCTCCATAGAGATACCAGCTGTGGAACCGCAGACCGTGGAAATAGTGGAAATGAGTGAGACGGGCCGCCGCCTGGGAGAGCATGAAAGCTCCGAAGAGCAGGGCGGCGTAGGGTACCAGAGGGTGGTACCACAGGGATCGAAGAAAGTGGCCTTGAAGCAGGCTGACAAAGGCTCTTGTACCGCCGCAGCCGGGGCAGTAGAGGCCGAAGTGCTGATACAGCACACAGGGAGGCAGGGAAAGATATGGCAGGAGTACATAATAAAACAGTACTCCTGCCACAGGGCTTACCCCCAGGAAAACGCATCCCAGGTAAAATAAATTGTCCTCCAATGACCGTTGCTTCCTCATGGTTTACAGGTAGGAAGTAATGTCAATACCGGCTGCAGCCAGCATGCCCATGATGGCAACGCTGAAAATGATCCAGATCACGGCGAATACGATACCGATGATGGAACATACCAGGCCGGCGGTGGCCAAACCGCTTTTCTGCTTTTTCTTGGACATTACGGAGCAGATGATACCGCCCACACCAAGAGCAATACCCAGGTAGGTGATGCAGCAGCCAAACACGATGGCAGCTATTCCCAGAATCAGGGAAACAATAGCCAGGGTATCGGTTTTCTGAGGTCCCTCGGGGGGAACCGGCTGCTGATAGTTGTTTTGGAAGTTTTGACCGTCCATTTTTTAGTCCTCCTCATAATGAATGAATAGTTTGAAGTTCCGCACTCAGTGCGTCACTCTGATAACGGTATGCCATTACCGTCCACATTTATCTTACCAACCAGGATCATAATACCTTCCACCAGACCCCAGATGGAGGTGGCCATAACGAAAAAGATGCCTACGAACACACAGCAGAGCACATAGCCCACGATGGTCAGTACCAACTGAATGATCGCTTTCTGGGTGTAACCCAGATAGAAATTATGTACGCCGAACTGCCCCAGGAAGATCCCGAACAGACCTGCCGCAATCTTGGATTTGGCGTTGGCGTTTACCGGCGGATAGCAGGGAACGCCGCAGCTAAGGCAGACGGTGGTCTCCGGAGTCACAGGCTTGCCACAATTGTGGCAGTAGTTGGTGCCCAGTCCCTTGCCTGCGCCGCATTTTACGCAAAGCACAGCCTCGTCGGTCACATAGGGCTCACCACAGTTTTTGCAATAATACATTTTATACCTCCTGCATATCTTGGGCTATGCCCGCTGTATGCCTCAATCCGGAAAAGTTTTAACCTCAAACCATTTTCCTTCCACAAAAGGAGCGCATTATAAAATGCGCTCCCCGTTGCCGATCAAGTAAACGCAGGCTTACTTTAAGATCTTGATGCCGCCGATCAGAGGGATCTCTTTTTCCTCTTCCTTGCAGGCGGCAATCAGACCGATGATCCAGCATACGAACACGAAGATGCCCAAAATGCCGGCCACAATGTTGACGAAAGGAATTACACCCAGAACGCCTACGATTACATTGGCAATGACCAGAACCAGCGCCTGATTCAGATGAAATTTAGCCCCCTCCCTGTCTCCAGCAAAAAACGCAACCAACCAGCCAATCAAAGTGATGTAAGCCACAATACCAGTTGCTTTCTTGTCCATAACGCATAACCTCCTATGTATTTTTAATATAAATCTCATTATAATAGAAAATATTTGTGAATGCAATACATTTTTGGAAATTAGTCGTACAAATTAATCGAGGGCATTCTCCTCCATATTCTCTCCGCGCAGATACGCCAGAATCACCTGCATCCGCTTACAGGCCCGGGCATAGTTCTCATGGGCGTACTCTTCCATCTCCCGATGGTAGCCGTTCTCATAGGCTTTGCGGTAGGAGGAGGCGGCCTCCGTCATGTACCGGCCCGCCTCCTCCGCCAGATCTTCCAGATAGTCATAATCCTTCGGGAAATCAATATTGGCGAATTTCATAAATTCTACTTCCATCTCATCCAGGTAGGACAGCAGGTCCGAGGTGGCGTAACGGATGCTGTTTTCTTCCGCTTCCACCTGGATGGCATCAATCTTATCCCCGATGGCGGATACATTTTCACAGAAGGCGTTTATCTCGCCGCTAAATCTGGCGTTCATGGGATTTTCGCCGCAGCCGGCCAGCAGGAGCAGGCAGGCTATAACTGGCAGCAGGTTCTTTTTCACAGTAAATATCTCCTTTCAAAGCATGATATTGCTTCTGCCCCGGCGGTATCTGTATCTGCCGGAAGCCGTGTTTTAAATCACTCTAGCATAAAAGGAGGGAATCAACAAGTATAAAATTTTCCCTGCCTGGCACAATATCCCAATAAAAGGGAAATTCAGGAAGGGAGTTTTTATGGCTGAGAACAGTGAAAATCAATATAGCGGACAGTTGTCCCAGGGAACGGGCGCTCTGAGGGAAAGAGAAGGCGGGGATTCCCGGACCGCCGTCAGTGGCATTCTGGAACAGGACAGCGCCTGGCTGGACCGAAAACTTGCCTCGGATCGTAATTTTGACGTGGTGACCCGCACCATAGAGGTGGGAGGCCGGGAGGCGGCCCTGTATTTTATCGATGGTTTCTGCAAGGATGACCCGCTGCAGAAGCTGCTGCAATATTTTATGGATATGAAGCCGGAGGACATGCCCCAGGATGCCGCTCATTTGTTGAAAAAGAGCCTGCCCTACATTGAGGTGGATCAGGAAAAGGAGTGGGAGAAGATAACTTCCAGCGTGCTTTCCGGCATATTCGCGCTGCTGGTGGACGGCTATCGGGAGGCGGTGCTGATCGATGCCCGCTCCTATCCCTCCAGGGGCGTGGAAGAGCCGGAAAAGGATAAGGTGCTGCGGGGTTCCAAGGACGGATTTGTGGAGACAGTGGTGTTTAACACAGCGCTGATCCGGCGCAGGATCAGGGACACGGATCTGCGCATGGAGATGATGAGCGCCGGCAAAAGCTCCAAGACGGATATTGTGCTGTGCTATATGGATTCCCGGGTGGACCAGGGATTTCTGGAGGAGATCAAGCAGAAGATCCGGAATATACGGGTAGATTCCCTGACCATGAATCAGGAATCCCTGGCGGAATGTCTGGTTCCGGGACGGTGGTGGAATCCCTTTCCCAAGTTTAAGTACACGGAGAGGCCGGACACGGCGGCAGCCCAGGTGCTGGAGGGAAACGTGATTCTGCTGGTGGATAATTCCCCCTCGGCCATGATTCTGCCCACCACCATTTTTGATGTGGTGGAGGAGGCGGATGACTATTATTTCCCGCCTGTGACAGGCACATATCTGCGGATGACCCGGTTCCTGATTTCGCTGCTGACATACCTTATGACTCCCACTTTCCTGCTGCTGATGAATCATCCACATTGGATACCGGAGGGCTTTTCTTTCATTATGCTGCAGGAGCCTCCCAATATCCCCCTGGTCTGGCAGTTTCTGATCCTGGAACTGGCAATAGATGGCCTGCGGCTGGCGGCGGTGAACACTCCCAATATGCTGAGTACGCCTCTCAGCGTCATGGCCGCGCTGGTGCTGGGAGAATTCTCTGTCAACAGTGGGTGGTTCTCCAGCGAGGTTATGCTGTACATGGCCTTTGTGGCCATCGCCAACTACACCCAGGCCAATTATGAACTGGGCTATGCGCTGAAATTTATGCGCATCATCACGCTGGTTCTGACGGCTGTATTCGGCATTTGGGGATATATCGCGGGGCTGCTGGTGGCGGCGCTGTGCATGTGCTGCAACAAGACTTTGTC
This sequence comes from Lachnospiraceae bacterium, assembly GCA_022797535.1. Lineage (GTDB taxonomy): Bacteria > Bacillota > Clostridia > Lachnospirales > Lachnospiraceae > Acetatifactor. Next base: position 27,403 of record JAAWKU010000031.1, read on the forward strand.
CCACCGCAGCTATCTATATCCTCTGTATCCTCTGAATCTTAAAAAGCTGCGAAACCGGCTGGTGCGCAGGCGTCTCCCCAGGGCCAGGCAGGAGTGATGGACGGGGATAAAGCAATTTTGTGGAGATTACCCTATTCCTTTTTCCATGGGAGTAGGGTATACTTTTTGGAAAAAAGAAAACCGGGAAAACCGTTGGGGAGAAATGTATGGCACATGAGATAAAGACCACGATACAGAGGATAGAGGCAAAACCGGGGCAGCGTCTGCTGGTGATCAGCGACATCCACGGGCATCTGGACCGTCTCATACAGCTGTTGCGGCAGATGAGTTATGGAGGAGATGATCTTCTGATTCTGGTGGGGGACCTGATTGAGAAAGGCCCGGAAAGTCTGCGGGTGGTACAATATGTGATGGACCTGGCGGCACGTCAGCCGGTATATGTGTCTATGGGGAATGTGGATCTGGGGCGGCTTCTCAAGGTGGATGACGATTCGCCGGAGGGGGTGGCGGACTGGGTGGGATTCCTGGACTGGGCAGAGCAGGTCTGGGGAGGCAGTTTATTTCATGAGATGCTGGCGGATATGGGCATTCCCGCCGGTCAGGTGTCGGGAGAAATAGCGGCGGAGTACCGCAGCCGTATGCTGGCGCAGTTTCGTGACGAACTGGAATTTCTCTGGAGCAGGCCCACCATCCTGACGGCGGGCAGATACCTGTTTGTTCACGGGGGTGTTCCCACAGAGGACTTTTGGACTCTGGAGGGGACAGACCCGGTCCCTTTGCTGAAAAATGACAACTATTTGAGCCAGGGTCATGTATTTCGGAAGCATGTGGTGGTGACAGGGCACTGGCCCACCTGTCTGTACCGGGCAGACAGAGAGGATGTAAGCCCCCTGTTTGACAGGGAGAGGCAGATTTTGTGTATAGACGGAGGCAACGGACTGAAGCGCTCGGGGCAGCTTAACGGGATCATTTTGCCGGACTGCTGGGCAGAGATTGACCGGATCGGCTGGATGGGATATGACGGATTCCCGCTGGTGGAGGCCCAAGGGGAACAGGAAGGCCGGGGGGCCTGTGTGCATATCCAGTATTTTGATAACCAGGTGGAGCTTCTGGAGCAGAAAGGGGATATGGCAAAATGGAGGCAGATATCATCGGGCCAGGAATATGAGGGACCTATGGACTGGACTTACAAAAACGGGGAAAGGCTTTATTACAGCGATTACGCGGATACACTGCTGGAGGTGGAGCCCGGAAACCGGCTGTCTGTGATCCGGCAGACCGGCGCAGGATATTATTGTAAAAAGAACGGCCTGATCGGCTGGTACAGGGGCACGGCCAGGCAGGTGAATCAGGAGCTGGCACTGCAGTCTGGAGCGCCGGACAGGGAAGAGCGTCACCGTCGGAAGAGGGAACTGGCGGTATATGAACTGTTGGACCGTCTGGGAATTGGCTACCAGCGGATCGACCATGCCCAGGCCAATACCATGGAAGCCTGCCGGGAGGTGGAGGAGGCTTTGGACGGGGCAGTGATCTGTAAAAATCTGTTTTTGCGAAACCGTCAGCGGACAGAGTTCTATCTGCTGCTGATGCCCGGGGACAAGGTGTTCAAAACCCGGGAACTTTCCGCCCAGATCGGCAGTTCCCGGCTGTCTTTCGGGGAGGCGGTGTATATGGAGAAGTATCTGCGCGTCAGTCCCGGCAGTGTCAGCGTCATGGGTCTGATGCATGATACGGAAAATCAGGTGCGGCTTTTGATGGACCGGGATATTTTGAGGGGGGAATATTTCGGCTGCCATCCCTGTATGAATACTTCCAGCATTCGTATGCGGCTTGAGGATCTGCTGGAGAAATTTCTGCCCGCAGTGGGACATGCGCCCAGATA
>JAAWKU010000190.1 GCA_022797535.1 Lachnospiraceae bacterium
TGGTATGCGCCGGACGGAATTGATATTGTGAAACTGCGGCAGCCCCCAGTGGCAGGAAGGAAAGAAAGGGCCTGTTAAAGAGATAGCGGATGGAAAGGATATCATATGGAGAGGCAGAATGAAAGTGGAGATATCGCGGAATTGAGAGAAGAATGCAGGCAGTTAAAAGAGTCGGTCAAAGAGATTCAGGAGACTCTGCAGGCTTTCTATGAGGCTTACAGCGAATTGATCAGGAAAGCACAGAAAAACGGAGATGATGTGGCTCTGCTCATGCGGTATATACAATATCTGCAGGGGAATTGTACCAACTTGAAGTATGAACTGACGGATCCTGACAACACTGCCCCGGCGTATTTCTTTCCCAAATTTAGAAGCAATGAAGAGACGCTCCGGCTGATTGTGGAAGAGAAAAAGTCCCTGGCCCGTTTCGGAGACGGTGAATTTTCCATTGCTTTTCATGCCTCCCGACATAAATTTCAAAGGCCGGACGACAGACTGGCCAGCCGGATCTGGGAGGTGCTGAATGCAGACGCGCCGGAGAACTTGCTGCTTGCGGTTGCCAGGCAATATGGCAGCCTGGAGAGATTCAATGACCAGACGGCCCAGGGGATACGCCTGTATATGACAGAAGAGGTCAGGAAGCAGCACGAGCAGATCCTTCCCCTGAACAGAGTATACTCGGATGCTTATATAACCAGGCCCTATGTGATCTATAAAGATCTGTTTACGGACGGGCCGGGAAAGCGCTTTGAGGCGCTTAAACAGATCTGGCGGGACAAAAGGGTCCTGCTGGTGGAAGGGGCGCAGACAAGACTGGGAGTTGGGAATGACCTGCTGGAACAGGCCGGGGATGTGAAGCGAATCATTGCGCCGCCCACCCATTCTTTCGACCGCTATGATGAAATCTATCGGGAATGTCTGGCCCGAGGAGATAAAGCGGACTTATTTCTCCTGGCCATAGGCCCTTCATCAGGAGTGCTGGCCTATGATCTGGCACTGCAATCTTACCAGGCGGTGGACGTGGGGCATATCGACCTGGAGTATGAGTGGTTCCTGGCAGGGCAGGGGACAAGGGTGCCGGTTCCCTGCAAATACAACAATGAGTTCGAAGGAGGGGATCGGGTGGAGGATATTTATGACCCGGTCTATGATTCCCAGATTGTCGCCACATTTGCCTGAAGTGGAAGAAGCTGTGGTCTGTGTGGACAGCATTTTTGGTGTAAACCGAGAGAAGGAGTTGCTATGAAGGGCATGACAATATTGATGGTTTTGCATAATGCGGCAGAGTATGTGAAACTTGCCACACAGAGCATTAGAATGTTTGCGGATGTGGAGGATCTGTCCATTGTAATCGTGGACAACCACTCGGACGACACGCTGACAGAGTGGGCCGGGGAGCAGGAAGACATTACTTATGTATATATGGATGAAGGAGAACTGCCCTTTGGGCAAGTGGTGAATAAAGTCTGCGATGCGTTGGAAATAGATGGCGACCTGCTGGTGATGGACGCGCATTACATGCTGACGCCCCATGCCCTGGGGCGGATGCGGGCGCTTCTCCATGGGGAAGAGGCTGTGGGAGCTGTGGGAGCGGTTTCCAACAGTTTTTCTTCTTTCCAGAAAATGCGTGGTCTGGCGGATTACGGAGCAGCGATCAAATGGGCAGATAAGGAGAATGACATAGCACAGAATAAGAGGGTGCTGGGGCTGCATTCGGATGTGGTGCTCTTAAAAGCGGATATGCTATCGCAGCTGGGCGGTTTTGACCAGGAGCTGAACAGCCAGGAGTATGTTATGAAGGATCTGGGATTCCGCATGGTACAAAACGACTGGGAACTACAAGTCTGCCCAGGCGCATTGTTCTGGGATCTGCGGGGAGAAGGCCCCTACAGCAGCGGAAGCAGGGACGAGGAACCGGTACTTGAGAGAAAATGGGGGATGCGCTATTTCAATGCGGTATATAATACCAATCTGGTAGATATGATTGCCGGGAGCGGGGAGGAGCCTTTCAATGTTCTGGAAATAGGATGTGACTGCGGGGCAACCCTGCTGGAAATACGCAACCGATTCCCGCTGGCAAAAGTATACGGCATAGAGCTAAATGAAAAGGCGGCCCTGGTAGCCTCCCATGTGGCCGATGTGCAGGTAAAAGATATAGAGGAACAAGGCCTTGCGTTCGCTCCCCAGACCTTTGATTATATTATCTTTGGAGATGTGCTGGAGCATTTGCGGGACCCCCTGGAAACACTGCGGTATTGCAGAGGATTCCTGAAAGAAGAAGGACGAATATTGGCCAGCATTCCTAACCTGATGCATATTTCTGTAATGGAGGATTTGCTGCGGGGGAATTTTACCTATACGGAGACAGGGCTTTTGGACAAAACCCATATTCATTTCTTCACATATAATGAAATCGCAAAGATGTTTGAAGCGGGGGGATATGCGGTGGAGCATGTGAAAACGGTGGTCTTTCCTCTTTCAGTGGAGCAGGAGCAGCTGATAGACAGGCTGCTGGAGCTGAACCTGCAGAAAGACACTCTCAGGTTCATGTATGAAGCCTTCCAATATGTGGTCTGTGCCAGGATTGTCCCATGACCTGTAATAAATGGTCTGGGCAGGGGAATCCGGCAGACTGTGGGACAAGCTGATAAGCAGCGAAGGGGAGCGGCCTGCTTATGTCTGGGGCCTGACGGCATTGGATTGGATTAATGCACGGAACTGCTGCATCTCCCCGGGACTCCATATCTCCCAATACAGATCTTCCAGAGCTTCATAGAAATCCTGGCTGGGGATCAGAAGTTCTCCCTGGGTCATTATATAGGCGGCAAGGGGGGAAACGGGATTGCGCTGCAGATAGACCGCAGCCTCGCTTACGGAGTCTTGGGAAAGCTGGAAAAGCAGCCGCCGGAAGGCAAACAGGGTCAGCATGTATTTTTCCCAGAGAGCCTTTTCGCTGTCACATGCGTGACAGAATGGTGTTCTCCCGTTCAGGAGTTCCAGCTTTATTATGTTCAGGATGCGCAGAAGGCGATGGCTTTTCCCGATGTATTGGAGGGCCAGATGTCCTTCTCCCTCTTCCATAAAGGGAATCAGCTCCAGCAATAGGGCGTAATCCCCCGTGGACAGAGATCGGTCAAATGTCATTAAAATGTGCTGGTATGCCTCATTGACGGCGTTTAAGTCCTGCTCTACCTGGCGGAAATATGCTTCGGCTTCCCGACGCAGTTCAGATAAGTCTTTCCTCATGTTCTCTCTCTCCCATATTTGCGATTTCCGCGTAGCTTTTTCCTAAAAAAGGTTTGTAACATTGCAAAAATATCTGCCGGTAGTGGTCGTAATGGGACAGGTTCAGGATGCCGTTGTCATCATGCATACACCAGGGATGCTTTTGACGGGGGACGGCGATCCTGTAGCCCTCCAGCAGGAAGCGCATGCTCTGGAAGGCGTCATAGAAATCCCAGCCGTCCAGCCTTTCCGCGTCCCATGGGATATCCCGGCTGGTAGCCATAAAGAATCCGTCGATCTCTGCAACGCAGTCATAGCCGTCCCCGATGTGGTAGCGGTATTGGGACAATGCAGGATAAGAGTTGCCGGGACGCCGGGTATACAGGCAGCCGGTCCTGCTTTCGTGCCACATGATCCCGTCGGCGGCCACGGTTTCATAACCCACCATGCCGATCATGCCGATCTTCGGATCGGAGGAAAAGATCGCCAAAAGGTTCGCCAGCAAATGCCTGTTCAGGATGAATACGTCCTGATGCATATATATTTTATACCTGGCGTCGCTGGCCTGCATGGCCTCATTGTACGCGGAAGCAATGCTTTCCGCGTCCGGGATGGTGAGCAGCTCCGTCTCATATCCCTCCGGCACGTCCAGGTGGTCAAGGTAATGCACACATTCCTCCAATAGCAGCGAGTCGTTGGTACATATGATAAAGGCAAATTTGTGATCGTTCATGAGGG
>JAAWKU010000191.1 GCA_022797535.1 Lachnospiraceae bacterium
GGAAAGCAGCCAGCCGGAGGTACAGGATCCGCAGGAGGAAAATTCTGCAGGCGGAGGAGAGGAAAGCAGCCAGCCGGAGGTACAGGATCCGCAGGAGGATAATCCTGCAGGCGAAGGGAACGAAAGCAGCCTGTCAGTAGAAGGATGCTATGATGACCCGGACAATCCAGTAGAGGATCAAAATTACAATGTTGGCGAACCAAAATATGAGTGAGGAGGGAAAAGACTATGAAAATGAAAAAGGGAATACTAATGGTAACATTGAGTTTAAGCCTGGTTATGGCGATGGCGATGCCTGCTTTGGCAGCAGAGGATGAGACACCATATAATACAGAAATATGTTATCAGTCACCAAATAATGCACGTAGTAATTATTCCGTTGGAGAACCAGTTGATGAAGCATTAGCGCCGAGAGCACGGGCAGCAACGGTAACGGTTAATGTTACATCTCCATGCGACAACGAGTTTCGCCAAAGGTACTCTGATTGGGCTTATCAAGCTAATAGAGCTGTGGAAAGAGCGGATGATGGTCTTTATAAATTGTATGGTATTGATTATAGATCAGTAGCACAGCGAACCTGGAGTAGTTCAGGGGCAGATATGAGTGCTTTACTGGATAATGCGCTAAATGCCTGCGGATTAAAATATAATGGAAATCTGACAGCAGATTTAATGATTGCATTTACAGGAAAGACAGTGGAAAGTAATGTTTTGGGGATTGCATATGTATCAGCGCCTTACGCGTTAATTAAGGATGGAGGATACAACCAGAATGCAGCATGTACCCAACATGAATCTTGCCACACATATGGGTGCAGTCATGCGGGTAGTCAATGGGACAATGATACAGCTTGCGTAATGTATCGGTATTTAGAATTGAGTAATATAGATAAATTCTGCACAGATCATTATAATGTAATGATGAACAACAAGAACAAGTATTAATAGGTGTATTTTAATGGGAAATCGGTTTTTAATTGGTTTCCCATTTTTAAAAGGAGAAAAATGAAGAGAAAAACTAAAGTTATTGTATTTGGTTTAAGCGCTGTTTTTTTAGTTATAGCAATTTTATTATACATAAGATTACATACGAAAGATACGGTTATTGCAACAGTAAATGGAGAAGCTGTGTATCAGAGTGATTTTGATCGCATTATAGAATTAAATTCAAGTTTGTCAAATGAGGAAATTGTTGAATTAATAATGAAGGAGCTGCTAGTTTATCAGGAAGCAGTTGACCTCGGATTTGCTATTAACGATGAAATTGTTGAAGGTAGAATATCTTCGTTAAAAGAAGAGATGCCAGATTTATATATGCTATGTATAGAACAATATGGTTCAGAAGCGGCATATAAAAAGGCTTTATCGTACACAATGCTCTATGATATGGTATATGAGTATTACTCAGAAGAGTACATAAGCAGTCTTGATTATAATGCTGACGACATTAAGAGAGAAGCGATAGAATGTAATTATATATCAAAAGACGAAATGGAGTTGGATGAAGAAAGAATAATTAAAATGTATTTAAAAGAAAAATATAGAGATGAAATAAGAAATTATTTTGAACAGTGGAATAATGATGAATTTGAAAAGGCAAATAAGCAATATAAAAATTTGTGGGCTCTTTGGTTAATGGCATCCTCTATTCCGTAGATGGGCATTGCGGAGGGAGCAGAGGAAGGGATATGATCCGTTCTTTTATCAGGCATTAGGTCAACATGGAGATCTATGATATCTATGTTGACGATGGTTTTTCCGGAGGGAACTTCGACAGGGCGAAGTTCTTACAGATGATGGAATACATAAGAGGGGGCATGTCAACTGAGTAATTGAAAAAGATCTATCCAGATTAGGATGGAAGTATATTGAAGCCGGGCGGTTGAATCAAAAGACTTTCCCGGCTTTTTCTGTCCGTTTTATCGCCCTGACTGACCATTTTGATTCTCTGACAGCTGGTTTTAGTGGGATCTCTCTGGTTTTGAAAGAAATGATAGACCCATATTATTGAAAAAAAGAGATATATGACGAGCAATACATGGAGATATGTCGGATGCAGAAATAGAACATTGGGGCGGCATGATTACAAATACGGGAAGTTTGCGTCAATTTAACGTACTTGATACGGAAAATGGTAAAGAAATTGCTTGCACCCACTTGACAGGAGAGGGAATCAGTGAAAAACCCATGTCGAAATTTCTTGCGTTTTTTCTCTATGCCTGTTATGATAAAAGCAACGATTCGCCGATTTTGCGCCTATGGAATTTGGGGAAGGGATGACGGCGGATGTAGGAAATATAAGATAAAAGAGGGGGTATGAAAATGACAGAGGTGGAACGAAACGCCGGTTCAGGCATGGCCATGCGCAGAGGTGTGGGTATCACGGTGAAACTGGTGGCCGCCATCGTGGGGAGTGTGCTCATTGCCGTGGCGATACTGCTGGGGGTGGTTTACAGCCGCATGTCCGAGGCGTTGCTGGAAAAGAGTGAGGAGATGCTCAGGACTACCACCGACAGGGCGCTGCAGGAGACAAGGGCCTGGATGAACAGGACGCTGACCATGCTGGAGGCCCAGAGAGATGTGATCGAGTATGAGGATATGAATGTTTCCGAGATAAAAGAGTATATCCTGCATACTGTGAATCAGAGCGACGCCTACCCGGCGGGGCTGTATGTGGCGCTGACGGACGGGTCGCTGTACCACGCTTCCTTTGTGCCGGGGCCGGACTTCGATGCTTTGGCCAAGAGCTGGTATCAGGACGGGGTGCAGTCCGAAGATTTTCTTCTGGGAGACGTTTATTTTGACGAGGACAGCCGCTCTTATGTGGTGGGCGCTTCCGGGATGCTCCGGGGCAGCGACGGAGAAGTCCGGGGTGTGGCCGCCGCGGACGTATATCTGGATTCCATCTCCCGGATCGTCAGCCAGACCAGAATTGAGGATACGGGAGGAATCTTCCTGGTGGATACCCGCACAGATACAATCATTGGTCATCGGGACGTAGATGTGGTGGGTGAAAAGCTGAGTGGTATGGGCAGCGGTATGTACGCTTATGCCGACGGGCAGATTAAATCCGGACAGACGGGTTTGTCCCTCTATGAGGACACCTATATCCAGGTGGCGGAAGTTCCAGGCAGCGACTGGGTGGCTGTGGCCTATGTGTCCCGGGGGGAGGTTCTTCAGGAGTTGTATGATCTGACCAAAACCATGGTGGCAGTGGCGGCCATAGCTGTGGCGGTGCTGATTCTTCTGGTGATTCTTCAGACCCGGCGTATTATCGGGGCTCCGGTAAGAGAATTGAGCCGGGTGGCTACCCGGATTGCGGAGGGGGATCTGGACCAGAGTATCCGCTGCCGGTCAAGGGATGAACTGGGAGTACTGGCCAATAATTTCAACCGTGTAACCCTCAGACTGCGGGATTATGTGAAATACATAAATGAGATATCGGAGAAACTGCGGGAGATTGCAGGCGGTAATCTGGCGTTCAGGCTGGAAAATGAATATGTGGGTGAGTTCGCCAAAATCAAAGATTCCCTGGAAGCGATTTCGGTGGAACTGAACGGGGCCATGGGGCAGCTGCAGGCGGCGTCCCAGGATGTGGCGGCAGGAGCGGAGCAGGTTTCCAACGGCGCTGTAACCCTGTCCCAGGGATCCACGGAGCAGGCGGCGGAAGTGGAGACGTTGGCCAGGCATATCAGTTCTGTGTCCGACAGTGTGGCCAGGGTCGCTCAGGGAGCTCAGAGGGCCAGTGGCATATCTCAGGAGGTCCGTCAGGAACTCTTGAAGAATAACGATAAAATGCAGAATGTGACGGAAATGATACAGCACATCAGCGACAAGTCCGCAGATGTGCGTAAGATTGTTAAAACGATTGACGATATCGCGTTCCAAACCAACATCCTGGCCCTGAACGCCGCCGTGGAGGCTGCCAGGGCGGGGGAGGCTGGAAAAGGCTTCGCGGTGGT
>JAAWKU010000032.1 GCA_022797535.1 Lachnospiraceae bacterium
TTAGAGCCTCCGGCGGATGCACACGGATTTGCAGAGGAATTTGCCGCTTTGCGGCGCAAATCCGGTGCGGAAAACGCTTTAATCAGCGTTTCCCTAAAATGATACAGAAGGCTCAGACAACCATGTTTTCCTGGAATATACGGGCATCAGGGAAATATCTCCGGGAAAATTGAGATAAATACTTGACTTTCCACCTGGTGGAAGCTGTATAAAGTAGTTACCAGACAGAAACGGAGCGCGTTAATCCCTGGGGGAGATGAGGAATTTTCAGGACGGCATATCCCCGGAAGGCACATGAATTCAGAATACGGGCGTTGAGAAGCCTGGAGATCCATCCCTGAAAAATTGCGCCGGAGGGGAAAAGAACTCCAATCAAGAAAGGAATCCACAGGCCATGAAGATCAAACAGGTGGAGGAGTTGGTGGATATCACCCGTAAAAACATCCGTTTTTATGAGGAGCAGGGACTGCTCAGCGTGGGACGGGCGGAAAACGGCTACCGGGAATATGGGATGGAGGATGTAAAACGTTTGAAGCAGATCCGTCTGCTGCGCAGGCTCTCTGTTCCCATTGAGGATATCCGGCTGCTTTTCGACGGCAGGTATACCCTGGAGGATGTGCTGGAGCGGCAGGAGGTACAGCTGGAGCGCCAGAAAGAAAGCATTCGGAAAACGCAGTTGTTCTGCAGGCAGCTGCTGGAAGGGGAACTTCGTCTGGAGGCTTTGGATGTGGACGGCTGTCTGGAGCAGATGGATCAACAGGAGCAGGAGGGAGTGATGTTTATGGATGGAACACACAGGGATATTCATAAGAAAAAGCAGAGGGGAGCCATACTGGGCGCTGGAGCAATGTTGTTAATGTCTCTGGTGCCGGTTGTGATCGTATGGAGGATAAAACAGACGGTTTCCATACCTTTATGGATACTTGTGCCTTTTCTGGGGATCACGGCAGTGTCCTGCATCGGTGTGGTGGCAGCCTTGTTGGGCAGAATCAGAGAGATTAAAGGAGGAGAAGAGGATGAAGCTGCTAAGTATTGATTATATTCCTGGGCAGGAGATAGAGGCTCTGGGGATGGTAAAGGGCACTGTGGTGCAGACCAAGAACATAGGCAGGGATTTTATGGCAGGCATGAAAACCCTGGTGGGCGGTGAGATAGTGGGGTATACGGAGATGCTGAACGAGGCCAGGCAGATTGCGGTGAAGCGCATGGTGGACGAGGCAAAAGAGATGGGTGCGGACGCCATAATCGGCATCATGTACGGCTCCTCCCAGGTCATGGCCGGGGCAGCGGAAGTAATCGCCTACGGCACTGCCGTAAAGTATAAAGTTTAGGGAATTTGTAGAACTTTAAAACAGCATCCCTGTACAGTGTACAGGAGAACTCAATTATAAAAGAGGATGAAGCAATGTCAGATCAAGTAGTAATACCCAATGTGCCAATAGCCAGCATCATCGCCATGACAGTATCCCTGGTGGTATCTGTGGGGCTGCCCATAATCCTGTGCATTCTGGTGTACAGGAAAACAAAGGCCCGGATTTCCGGCTTTTTTATCGGAGCGGCCACCTTCTTTGTTTTTGCCCTGGTGCTGGAGCAGATTTTGCATGTCATAGTGCTGGGAGCGGCAGGTACGGCTCTTACAGGCAATATATGGCTCTATGCCCTGTACGGCGGACTGGCGGCGGGGATTTTTGAAGAGACAGGACGTTACATGGCCATGAAGCTGTGTATGAAAAAAAGTCTGAATAAGCAGAACGCCATCATGTATGGTGTGGGACACGGGGGTATTGAGGCAATCCTGCTGGCGGGTCTGGCCTGTGTGAACAATCTGGTGATCGCAGTGATGATTAACAGCGGTCAGGCTCCCATGCTGTTGTCCCTGAGCGGCGTGAACGAGGTGACCTACCAGCAGGCGCTGGGACAACTCATGTCTGTGGCAACCACACCTTCCTGGATCTTCTATATGGTGGGCCTGGAAAGGATAAGCGCCATTATCTTCCATATTTCTGCCTCCTATCTGGTATATCTGGCAGTAAGCAGGAAAAAGCCGCTCTACTATCTGCTGGCGGTTCTGGCACATTTTCTGATGGATGCCGCCGTGGTGGTGGCCGGAAAGTATTTGCCCATGTTGGCGCTGGAAATGCTTCTGCTGTTGGCCTGTGCCGGGTTTGGCTTTGGGATCTGGAGGATATACCGCCGGGAACGGGCCCCCATTGCATGATGATATTTAAATGGGGGTTGCATTTTTCCGTTTTATGTTGTATAGTAGGTCTATAAGTAAACAGCCGCCTGAAAGGGTTTAAGGATATGCCGGAGACGGAACAGCGGCTGGGTAAAAAATTTAAAGGAGGAAGTTTGTTTGTCGATTGTGTTTGTAACGGAGGAAAACTGCAGGTAAATATTGCAGAGGGTATGTGTGTGGCTGTTTTTTACAGGTGCTGACACACTGGGAGTCTGCCCTCATTTCTGCCTTACAAATTGCTGACAAACATTTTGAATCCGATAAAATGAGAGATTCTGGAGCATGGCTGTATGGTCATGCTCTTTTTGACCGGGGAATCCATGGAGAATCCCTGCGTTTTTCTATAATTCGGACCATGAAGCAAGCCTGTAAGGCGGGAGTTTCATGGTCTTTTTGTCTGTTATGGCCAAAGGAGGCAACACTGAAAACAGCATATTCCCGCACAATCCCGCCCGGGATCTGCCCGGGATACAAAAATAAAAGGAGGAATTTCAAATGAAACGAATTATAAAAGCAATGGAACCCCAATATCTGCTCTCTTCTTTAGACCTGGTGGAAGAAGTGTTTTCCCAAAGCGACAGTGTGGAGGAAGGAAAAACTGTACGGCAGCTTGTGGAAGAAATACGATCCAAAAAATATTATGTTCCCGGTCTGGAGTTGATCATGGTAAATCAGGACGACACAATCCTGGGATATGCCATGTTTTCAAGATTTCATATCCAGGGAAGGTATGAAAACGAATTGCTCATTCTCACGCCGGTAGCCGTAAAAACAGAATTCCAGAGGCAGCATATTTCAAAAGAATTATTGGAATATGGTTTTGAGAGAGCGGCAGAAATGGGATTTAAGGCAATACTTGTAGAAGGGGACCCGAGAAATTATGGTCCCCGGGGCTTTCAGCCCAGCTACAGGTTCGGGATAGAGGCCGGACCTTATATTCATCTGCCCCATCCGGATTGCCTGATGGTGAAAGAGATACAGGAGGGAGCCCTGGACCAGATCAGCGGTCTTGTGGATTACTCGTTTTATGAAGCGCTGAGATAAGGATAATCGTAAGTAACTTGCCACAAACTCGTTATACGCAAAAAGCAGCGCAGGAATGGAGAAAAAATGGAGAATCATATAAAAACTACATCCGGTCTGGAACTGGAAAAAATTAAGGAAATCTGGGCGGGGATGGCGCTGACTGCCGCCGCCCGGGCCAGGATAGAAGAAGCCGGCCCCATTCTGGCGGAGAGGCAGCTCCAGGCGGCTCTGCGGGAGACCACGGAGAGCCGCCAGCTTCTGGAGAAATTTGGAACGCCGCCCCTGGTGTCCCTGGAGGGGATGGAGCAGATTCTGCTGGTGGCGGAAAAGGGAGATATGCTGGGGCCGGAGCAGCTGGAACAGGTGGAGAGCGCCCTGGCCGCAGTGAAGCGGATGCAGGATTATCTGTCCAGAGGGCAGCAGTATCAGATTCCGCTGGCCTTCTATGGGGAAAATCTGCAGCCCATGGAGGAGATTCGGCAGCAGATCCATCAGCAGATTCGGGGCGGGCAGGTGGAGGACCACGCCACCAGGGAGTTATTTGACCTGCGCAGTCAGATCCAGCGTACTCAGGAAAAACGCAGGGAGAAGGCTGAGAGCGTGCTGCGTACTCACAGGGACTGCATGTCAGACAGCTTCTGTGTCACCCGGGGCGGACATCTGTGCGTCCCCGTGAAAAAAGAATATAAGTTCCGCATAAGCGGCAGCGTCATAGACAAATCCGCCACGGGCAATACGCTGTTCATAGAGCCCACAGCGGTACAGAAATACGAGGAGGAGCTGTCTCTGCTGCAAATCCAGGAGGACAACGAGGTGCGGAGGATCCTGTACACTCTGACGGTGATGATTGGAGACCAACTGGAGGCGTTTCAGGAGAACAGCCGGATCCTGGAGCGGCTGGACTATGCTTTTTCCAAGGGAAAACTCAGCATGGAATGGGACTGCGAAGCGCCTGTGGTGGGAACGGATCGAAGGATCCGGCTGAGGGCGGCCAGGCATCCGCTGATGGACCGCAGGGCGGCTGTGCCTCTGGATTTTGAACTGGGAGAAGAGGTCCCGGAGGGTGACAGGGGTGATACGTCACCCGGAGAGACCATGCCCTGTCGGGGCGTGGTAATCACCGGCCCCAACACAGGGGGGAAAACCGTGGCGCTGAAGACCGTAGCGCTGTGCTGTATGCTGGCCCAGTGGGGGCTGCATGTGCCCTGCCGGGAGGCCCGGGTGTGCATGAACAGCCAGTACCTGTGCGATATAGGGGACGGCCAGAGCCTGTCGGAGAACCTGTCCACCTTCTCGGCTCATATCACCAATGTGCTGGATATCCTGAACCGGGTCAACCCGGAAAGTCTGGTGATCATGGATGAACTGGGTTCCGGCACGGATCCCACCGAGGGCATGGGGATCGCCATCGCCATCCTGGAGGCTCTGCGGGAGAGCGGCTGTCTGTTTCTGGTCACCACCCACTATCCGGAAGTGAAGGAATATGCAGCCCGCACCCAGGGTGTGACCAATGCCCGTATGACCTTTGACCAGGAGAGCCTGCAGCCATTGTACCGCATGGTGATCGGAGAGGCGGGGGCTTCCTGTGCTTTTGCCATCGCGGAACGGCTGGGCATGCCCCGGGCCATGCTGGAGGTGGCGCGGCAGGCCGCCTATGGGAGCGGCGCCGAGGTCCAAAGTCCGCTCATACAGGCCTCCGGCGGACCCCGTATACAGAAAGACAGCCCTGCTCCCCGACAGAAAGACCTGTCCGGAAAGTTCCAGCGGGGTGACAGCGTGATGCTCTATCCCCACCGTAAGATCGGCATCGTCTGCGAGCCGGTGAATGACAGAGGGTGTCTGAGGGTACAGCTGCCGGACCGCAAGATATGGATCAGTCACAAGCGGGTGAAACTTCATGTGGCCGCCGACAGACTCTATCCGGCGGATTATGATTTTTCCATCATATTCGACACAGTGGAAAACCGCAAAAAGCGCCATGACATGGAACGTAAGTATACCGGGGATATGACCATAGAATATGACTAGTGTACTGTATCGTTCACATTTCGCAAAATGACTTGCCTGAATTTCCATCTGCCGCGTTGTCGTCGGTCAACGATGCCACCGCATCGCTTCCCTCCTCCGCCTTGCCGATGAAAATTTATTCTGCGGAGTTTCGCCAGATATAATTGAGTCAGCACACTAGTTCATTTCAGACACACTCTGGTGACCCGGGAAGAAAAACAGATTGATTAAAAGGCGGAAAAAAGTTATATTATAACTATAGGGAGAGGCAGGCGCGCGGGAGTGTGACAGAAAGCGGGGTAGATTATGGCCAGGACCATCAGCATCGGACGTCAGGACTTTGAAAAGATCAGGACCAACAATAATTTCTATATAGACAAAACGGATTTCATACGGGAGTGGTGGGAATCGGAAGACGATGTAACACTGATCACCCGCCCCAGACGCTTTGGCAAGACGCTGAATATGAGTATGCTGGAACAGTTCTTCTCAGTGAATTATGCCGGGCGCTGCGATTTATTTGAGGGGCTTTCCATCTGGCAGCAGGAAAAATACCGCCGGCTGCAGGGAACATACCCGGTGATCTCCCTCAGCTTTGCCAAGGTAAAGGAAACTTCCTTCCAGGGAGCCCAAAAAAGAATCTGCCGGATTCTTTCGGATCTGTACAGGCAGTTTGATTTCCTGCGGGAGAGTGAGAAGCTGACTTCTCAGGAGAAGGAGCTGTACCAGGCTGTCTCTGACAATATGGAAGATTATGTGGCGGCAGAGTCCCTGAATGCCCTGTCCAACCTTTTGATGCGGCATTATGGCAAAAAAGTGATCCTTCTGCTGGATGAATACGACACGCCCATGCAGGAGGCCTATGTGAGCGGATATTGGGACGAACTGGTGACATTTACCAGAGGCCTGTTCAACGCTGCTTTTAAGACGAATCCCTACATGGAGCGGGCTCTTATGACTGGAATTACCCGGGTGAGTAAGGAATCCATGTTCTCTGATCTGAACAACCTGAAAGTGGTTACAATGACTTCAGAAAAGTATGCGGACTGTTTCGGGTTTACGGAGGAAGAGGTGTTTGCGGCCCTGGAGGAATACGGTCTGTCGGGTTATCAACAGCAGGTTAAGAACTGGTATGATGGTTTTACTTTCGGCAGCAGAAAAGATATTTATAATCCCTGGTCTATTGTCAACTTTCTGGATGAAAGGAAAGTGGGAGCCTACTGGGCGGGCACCAGTTCCAACAGACTGGTGAGCAAGCTGCTCTGGGAGGGAAGCCCTGATATCAAGAAGAATTTTGAGGATCTGCTGGCAGGAGGAACTCTTGAACTGGAAATAGATGAGCAGATTGCCTACAGCCAGCTTTCCACAAAAAGGAACGCCCTGTGGAGCCTGCTGCTGGCCGCCGGATATCTGAAGGTAGGGGATACAACCTTTGTGGAGAGGACAGGCCGCACATATTATAAGCTGGTACTGACTAACAAAGAGGTTTTTATCATGTTCGAGGACATGGTGCGGGACTGGTTTTCCCAGAACGACTACTACAATGACTTTATCAAAGCCCTTCTGCTGGGGGACGTGGCAGCCATGAATACTTACATGAACCGGGTGACCCGGGAGATGTTCAGCTATTTTGACACAGGCAGGGATCCCCATAGTGAGCCGGAGCGGTTTTATCATGGGTTTGTGCTGGGGCTGATGGTGGAATTATCCGACAGATATGTGGTCAGTTCCAACCGGGAGAGCGGTTTCGGCCGGTATGATGTGATGCTGGAGCCCAGGAGGGCGGCGGAAGACGATGGGATACTTCTTGAATTTAAGGTGCAGAGTGAGGGGGAAAAGGAACTGTCCGATACGGTAGCCGAGGCCCTGCGGCAGATTCAGGAGAAGGACTATCAGGCTTCCCTGGTGGCGAAGGGTGTGTCGAAGGGCCGTATACGGAAGTATGGATTTGCCTTCCGCGGAAAAGAGGTATTGATCGGCGCGGCAGAGGCATAAGCCGGGGACAAATCGTGAGACTGCCATATGGAAAGGCTGCTGCATGGATCGCATGCGGCAGCCTTTCCGGCTTCAGCGGGAAATGCTTATTCTGCTTCTCTTTTAGCGAAGAAGCCGTCAATACACTTTTTGATCTCTTCATCCGGCATGGTCTTTAACAGATAGCCTTCGGGTTTCAGCGCCATGACGTTTTTGACGCTCTCCCGGTCTCCCCGGCCCGTGAGGAAGATCACAGGGATATTGGCGGTCTCTTTTTCCGAACGGATCATTTCCAGAGCCTGCCGGCCATCGCATACGGGCATCTCGTAATCCAGCACGATCAGATCCGGTCTGTTCACCGTCAGGCTCTGGATGGCGGAAATACTGGAACTGGCCTCCGACACCTTGTAATTACCGGTGAGCAGCTTGACAATTCTGGCCCTCATAAAGTCGGAGTCGTCCACCACCAGGATTTTTTTCCGTTCCCTGTTCAGGAAGTCATTGATGGCGTCCATGGCGTTGTTGGGGTCGATGTCGGGCACAATCTTGCCCCGCATGGACTCGGAAGTGGCGGCACAGAAAGCAAAGTACCCTTCCCCCGTGTCAAACAGCAGACTGCAGGAGGGATTGGTACGCCCAAAGGAATCCACAAGCTGCTCGTAGGTCAGCAGGGATTCTTTCTCCAGTTCGAACAGGTCGATGGAGGGAAAACTTTCCCTGATCCGTTCCAGGAACTGCCGTGAAATGTACCGGGTAATATTGATCACCATGTCGTCCACCCTGGAATACTGGGTGCTCAGGATATCGCTGATGACTTTTAGCAGCAGGGCTTCTTCAAAAATCAGCGTGATTTCCCATTTTTCTTTTTCCTGGCTGGAATAGATGAAACGGCAGCACACCACTTTTCCAAAATTCTCACCGGAGTACTGGTCGTTGATCATCTTTGCCTTCAGGTGGAAGATATCATCCACAAGCTGGACGATGGTATGGCCCAGAGCTTCCATCTCCTCCTCGTGGGGAATGTCCACCCACTTGCTGCTGACTTTTCCCGTGATGGCCAGATCCTCTGTCTGAGTGTGGGCCACCACCCAACCGATGCACACGCCCAGGAAATGGCGTATGGACTCCAGGGAGTACCCGGTCTCCTCCATCTCTCGCTCCAGGGCCGGAAGCGTGTGGTTGCGGAAGCTGTCATGCAGGCGTTTATGTACCTCGTACTCGCTGTAGCCTATGGAACGCATATATTCTTCTTCGTGGTCGAAATGCTCCGTTGTATGATTTCTTAAATATTTGGCGCCTTCCCGGCATACCCACTCGCTTTTCTCTTCGTTCTCGCTGATCTTGAGCAGCTTATTCATGGTTGAAAAAAGCATCTTGTGCTCCCGGTCGATAAAGTCCACGCCGATTTTGTAGCTGTCACGCCATACGATTTGATCCACACTGCCTCCCGTCTGCCTGCCTGGGGGATGCCCGAACTGTTGTCCCTCCTCGCGGCAAAGCACCATTTTTTCTTTATTATCCATTATAGCACTTTCCGGCTTCTTTGACTATCCATAATTTGAATGGAAACTTCACATTGTGGCAAGTGCTACGGAGTTGTGAAAAACAGGAAGAAGAATTGAGAAATTTGACAGTTGACAGCAGAGGGAATGAATGCGGTAAAATTTGACGAACTGCCCGGCAAAAAAAACAGAGAAAGCGGTTGCCAATGGAAGTGGAAACCTCTACAATAGGAGTAGACAGAATTCCGATCTGTGCCGAAGGATATGCGCATGGGCGGAGAGCACTGATTTTGGATGAGGCATGCGTTCTATTATAGGCTGCAGTGAGTACGAGGTGCATAAGCAGGGAGGAGATACGGATGGATAAGACACTGACGGAGAATTACATAGCGCTTCTCAGGGAGGAACTGATCCCGGCCATGGGCTGTACTGAGCCCATCGCGCTGGCCTATGGGGCGGCTATTGCCCGGCAGGCGCTGGGGCGGCTGCCCCGGCGCACCAGGGTGGTGGTGAGCGGCAATATTATCAAGAATGTGAAGAGCGTCATTGTCCCCCACACCGGGGGAATGCGGGGCATCGAGGCAGCGGTGGCCGCAGGACTGGTGGCGGGGGTGGCCGGGGATGGACTGGAGGTGCTGTCCAGGATCTCCGAAGAACAGGTGGTGGCCATTCAGGCATATTATGCCAGCATGGGCTTTCAAGGCGCCCAGGAGCCCCGGCCTCGCGTGGCACAGGAAGAGGAAGGGAAATTTCTGGAAATACCTGATGCTCCGGCCCGGGAGGGGGCACACAGCGGCGGGGTGGGTGAGGGGGCACACGGCGGCGGGACGGGGGAGGAGACCTGGATCCGGGTGGAACAGTCCTCCTCAGACCGGATCTTTGAGATTGATCTGACTGCGGAAGCGGCAGGACATGTGGTTCGGGTGTGGATCACGGATCATCACACCCATGTAGCTCAGGTGAGCAGGGATGGGGTAGTGCTGTATCGGGGAGATCAGCCCTGCCGGGAGGGAAGCGGGGCGGACCGAAGCCTGCTCTCCGTGGAGCGAATCGTGGAGTTCGCGGAGACAGTGGATCTGGAGCCGGTGAAGGAGTTGCTGGACCGCCAGATCGAATACAATACCGCCATTGCCCGGGAGGGGCTGACGGGAAAATACGGGGCGGGCGTGGGCCGGGTGCTGATGCTTTCCTACGGGGACAGTGTGGGCAACAGAGCCAAAGCCTGGGCGGCAGCAGGTTCCGATGCCCGGATGAATGGCTGTGAGATGCCGGTGGTGATTAATTCCGGCAGCGGCAACCAGGGCCTGACGGCTTCCCTGCCCGTGATCGTCTATGCCAGAGAACTGGGGGTATCCCAGGAGACCTTATACCGGGCCCTGCTGGTTTCCAACCTGGTGACCATCCACTTAAAGACGGGTATCGGCTGCCTGTCTGCCTATTGCGGCGCCACCAGCGCAGGGTGCGGAGCCGGGGCGGGAGTGACCTATCTGTATGGGGGACGTTTTGAGGAGATCGCCCACACGGTGGTGAATGCCGTGGCCATCAACTCCGGCGTAGTCTGCGATGGAGCCAAGGCCAGCTGCGCCGCCAAGATCGCCTCCGCCGTGGAGGCAGGGCTGCTGGGAATGCAGATGTATATGCATGGACGGCAGTTCCTGGGGGGAGACGGCATTGTGACCAAGGGGGTGGAAGCCACCATCCGCAATGTGTCGGAACTGGCCAGAGAAGGTATGCGGGAGACGGACCGGGAGATACTGCGGATCATGCTGGAATGCTCCCCGGGAGCTAACCCCTGTCCAAGTTAGCGGGCTCTACGGGTTTATCGTTTCTTCGCTTTCTTTATTTCATACATACGGCGATCTGCCTCCTGAACCAGCTGCTCCAGGGTGCTGGCCATGTCCTCGCTCCAGACATGGCCCATGCTGGCGGTGAGGGGGAAGGGCATTTTGTGAATCTCGCTGTAACGGGCCAGCCACAGCTGCATCTGCGCCTCCAGGGAGAGGAGTTCTGCCTCGCCCACATAGGGGCCCACTGCCAGGAATTCGTCTCCCCCCATGCGCACCTTGATGGGAGCCTGGGACAGCACTGTTTTCATGGCTTCCGCCACCCCCTTGATGGCCAGATCGCCCACATCATGTCCATGCTGATCGTTAAAAGTCTTGAGATTGTCCACATCCAAAAAGATCATATAGATACGTCCCTGTTGCTCCTGGAAATATTTTTTGGCCAGATCTTCATAACCGAAGCGGTTGTACAGTCCGGTAAGCTGATCCCGGACGTATAGCTGCTGAAGCTGCAGATTCATCTGCTGCAGTTTTTTCTGCTGCCAGATCAGGGACAGGGTCAGGGACAGATTGTCCACGAATTTGCGGTGCTTGCCATAGGGAAGCAGTTCCCTGTTGTAGGGCACCACACAGTATCCCAGACTTCTGGTCTGGAAGTGCAGTGCAGAGAAAAGAAGGATCTGATAATCCTCCCCGGCAGTCCAGGAGTCGGGCACCAGGGAAGTGACAGTGTCCGGGCCCTGGTTGGTATAGACCTGGGGTAGAGAGAGGGGATCCTCTGGGGACAGATCCCCCTCTTCCGGCGCGGGATGCAGGCACAGGGCCAGGGCGTCCAGCTCCAGCAGTTCGCAGCATCTGTTCAATGCCTCCGGCATCCGGGGGCCGATACTGGTGCTGCAGAGCAGCTGCTGGCTGGCAAAATGCATTTCGTTGTGGCGCTCGGTGGACTTTTTTTCCCGATACATATATTGCAGGATCTGCCCGCTGTTCTGATCAACGTTGCCACAGCCGCAGCTTTCGCTGAATACGCAGTATCCCTGCGTGTAATAGACGGGGGCGTCCGATGTGCCTTCAATCATCTCCAACAGCCGGGATATGCTGTCATGGCCCAGATGAACCCAGCCCCGGTTGACGCTGGTGATGGCGGGAGAGTATATCCGGCCCTCCTCCGAATTGTCGAAGCCGCTGATCCGAAAGTCCCCGGGGGCATAGTATCCGTCCTGCTGGGCGGCCACCAGGTAGCCCAGGGCCATATTGTCGTTGGCGCAGAGCACGGCGTCCGGCAGATGCAGTCCCCGCTGCTTCCAGCGCTCATAGGCTTTCTCTCCGTCGGAGTGGAGAAAACTCATATGCAGCGTCCTCCCGGGGTCCAGAGGGATTCGGTGGTGAGCCAGGCAGTCCCGGAAGGCGGCGTAACGCTTCTGGTTTTCCTCGTTGCCCTCAGGGCCTCCCAGGTAGTTCAGAGTCTTACAGCCGTGGGCCGTGATCATATGCTCCGTAATCTGGTAAAACATCCGATAGTTGTCGATGCCGATGCAGGGCTGTCCCATAAACTGCTGGTCGATGCTCAGCACTTTGCGGCCATGCTCCAGATAGGTGGTGATCATGCGGTCGATATAAGGGGTGTCTCCCACGCTGTTCACCGCCACCAGCATGCCGTCATATACCCGGGGATCGGGGAGCGTGAAAATGCCCTGTTCCATCCTTCCGTATTCCGAACCATCCGCCACATGGTAGGCGTTGAATATATGCAGGCGGATGTCCGTGCCCTGAATGCGCTCCAGGATGCCCTGGATCAGGCTGTCGATATATATGATATTCCAGGTGCTGGTTATCATCAGTATTTTTCTCATGGTATGCCTCCTGACAGGACGGGTGCTCTTTGCGCCGCTCACAGGGATATTATAGCATCGGTAAACAGGTGGGGCAAGGATTTGTTGCGCCGGAAAGCCCGGGCTGGCTTGCAGCTGTCAGACAAAATACGGCGTATTGTCAAAGCACAGGTCACACCGGGATACGATTCGGAAGGTCTGGTAATAGGCTTTTTCCAGAGGGATCCAGCGCTGCCGGTAGGCCTCCAGGCGGGCGCTCTCCCTGCGTTCCAGTCGCGCCAGCTGTTCCTCGGGGCGGCAATACAGAAAGACTTTGAAGTCATAGTGGAGGGCCAGCAGCGGATGCTGGCTGTAACTTCCCTCCACAACGGTCAGGGGGGCGGCGGGGAGCAATTCGGCTTCCGACAACTGTCCTTTTCGGCAGTTGTAGGGCCGGCAGGCGATGGGTTCTCCTCTGGTCGCCGGCAGCAGGGCCTCCTTCAGAAACCGTTCCAGGTCCATATTGCCGCAGGGCGTTTCTTCCCAGCCGGGGGCGCGCTGCTCCAGGGGCAGGTAATAATCGTCCATATGCAGCACCCGGCAGGGAAACAGTTCTGTCAGCAGCGCTGCCAGGCTGGATTTGCCTCCGCCGCAGGGACCGTCTATGGCCACCAGCACAGGCTTCGACGCCAGCAGCCGCTTTTCCACCTCGTAGAGGAGCGGGAAATATATGGCGTACTCATCCCGCAGAATCCTGTAATGAGGCGCGTATGCCTGCCGGAAGGCGGCGCTGTGGCTCAGGGCCGGACAGCCCGCCCTGCGGTATTCTTTCAGCCAAGGCTTTAGAGCAGGAGCGCAGAGGCCGGAATTCTGGCCATATTGCTCCAGCCATGCCAGCTTTTCTTCCAGGCTTTCCGCCGAACCATGGTGCTGCTCTGCTGTCAGATAAAAGAGCCGCGCCAGCAGCGGTGCGGCCATAGCCGGATCATAGCCCCCGGTCAGGTGGAAGCGGTACAGGTGGTTTCCGATCTCCTCCGGATTCTCCAAGGGGACATGTTCCCATGTGCCGGAGGATGCTTCTTTCTCCCACTCGCCAGCGATTTGCTCCAGAACTGCCTGGGGGCTGTCCACCATGTGTTCCGGTCCAAATTCATTCTGATATAAAAGTTTTCCATAGTCCGCAGGTTCCATCAGCGGGTAGCGCTGCCTGTGCAGGGCAAGAATATCCTGTAAGTTTCTTTGTCTGACTGCCATTGCTGTCCTTTCCGAAAAATCTTTGGGTTTTATGTGTCACTCATTATACCCCGAAACCGCTTGCTTGCATAGGTCTTTTTGACGGAGAGCGGTTGATTCAACGGCGCAATTTCTGATGCCCGGCAGGTATGTCGCAGCCTGACGGCCCGCAGGGTATTGCGTAAAGCAGGGCAAATATGGTATGCTTATATGCGCAGCCGGGGTTTGGCGTAAGCCGGATCCACATCCTGCAGGAAAGAGGAAAGCATATTATATGGAAAAGAAACCTGCAATTTTAAAAAATAAGTTCTTTTTATATCTAACGGAGTTCTTCGCCGGCATGTCCGTCATGGCGGTGGAATTGGGGGCAAGCCGCCTGCTGGCGCCCTATTTCAGTTCCTCCCAGATCGTGTGGACCATTATCATAGGGACTATCATGATCGCCATGGCCCTGGGCAATATTTACGGCGGCCGCAGTGCGGACAGGCATCCCAGCCCCCACAGGCTTTATGGCAGAATCCTGGTGGCGGCAGTGTGGATCGCCGCCATCCCAGTGGTGGGCAAATATGTGGTGCTGGGGATTTCGGCGGCGCTGGTCTTTGCCGTGAACACCAACTTCCTGATCTGGGCGGCATTCGCAGCCTGTATGGTGATCTTTGTATTCCCGCTGTTTTTATTGGGCACAGTAACCCCCTCCCTGGCCAAATATTCCGTGGACAGCCTGGACGACAGCGGCAGGACTGTGGGCTATCTGGGAGCCTTTAACACCATCGGCAGTATCATCGGAACATTCGTTCCAACCTTCATCAGCATTCCGGCGGTGGGGACTTCCGCCACCTTTTTGATCTTTGCGGGCATATTACTGGCTCTGTCCCTTACGTATTTTGCCAGCGCCGGGGCAGGCCGGGCCAAAAGCGCCGTGGCGGGGGCGCTGTTCCTGGCCTGCTGTCTCACGGGCGCGGAGAGCCGTTTTGCTTTCTGGGAACCGAACCTGACGTACGAGGGGGAATCCGTCTACAATTACCTGCAGGTGAAGGAGGACGAGAGGCATGTGATCCTGTCCACCAATGTGCTGTTTGGGGTGCAGTCCGTGTTGATGAAGCAGGAAGGACTGACCGGCATGTATTATGACTACGCCATGGCGGCCCCGCTGATGACGGGCAAAGCGCCGGAGGACTGCCGGATGCTGATCCTGGGCATGGGGACGGGAACATATGCCACCCAGTGCAACCGCTATTTTGGCCCCATGGAGATTCAGGGCGTGGAGATCGACGAAAAGATCACGGAACTGGCCAGGACTTATTTTGAACTGCCCTCCTCCGTGCAGGTATCCACCTATGACGGCAGAGCCTATCTGAATGCTGTCACAGATCAATATGATGTGATTATGGTGGACGCCTATCAGGATATCACCATTCCCTTCCAGATGTCCTCCGTGGAGTTCTTTTCCCTGGTGAAGGAGCATCTCACAGAGAATGGGGTCATGGTGGTGAATATGAATATGCGGGGCGGCGGCGAGGGCAATATCAACCAATATCTGGCGGACACCATCGCCAGTGTCTTTGACTGCGTGTATACCGTGGACGTGGGGGGAACCACCAACCGGGAACTTTTTGCCATGAACCACGGGGACGGGCCGGAGCGGATGGAAGCTGCCCGGGCGCGGCTTGCGGATGGCGGTCTGGCGGCCATGATGGAACGGGTGCAGGGCAATCTGGCGGCTTATGAGGCCGGGAACTATCTGATGACGGATGACAGAGCCCCGGTGGAACTGCTGGGCATGCGGGTCATAGACGAACTGATCCGGGATGAAGTGGCGTACTATAAGGAGATCTATGAGCGGGAAGGCGTGCAGGGTGTGCTGGAGAATCTGAATTAGTGTGCAGACCCCGCGGTGGCATCGTTGACCGACGACAATCCAGTCCGATGGGAATTTAGGCAAGGAGGTTGTGCGAGTGCTGAATTTTATTCTGCAAGGCAGATGGAGATTCAGGGGAGTATTGGCTGAGTCCACAGGCGGTCAGTATATCAGGCAACAGGCAGGAGAGGGAGAAGGACATGAGGAGAGGGAGATGGCTGGCCCTGTTGGGGCTGGCGGCGGCGCTGTGCGCCGGATGCGGACAGGACCCGGAAGTGGACAGAACGGTGGAACTTCAGGAGGAGACGGTCAGCGAAAATGCTTATGAACTGACGCCGGTGACAAGGGGAACGGTACAGCAGCCCCTGGTGCTGGACTGCAACTATAGTCAGACTCTGGAAATGGATCTGTATTTCACTGTGGATCAGGAACTGATCACCGATGTGTATGTGGAGCGTGGGGACATGGTGGAAAAGGGGCAGCTTCTGGCCAGCGTGAACGTGGAGAGTCTGGAGAAGCAGATCAGGGAACTGGAACATCAGCTGGACAGGGCCGGACTGAAGCTGCGCCAGCTCCTGGAAAGCCTGGAATTTGACCTGGAGCAGGCGGATATTTTATTCAGTTATACGCCTATGAAGCAACAGGACAGGGATGCGCTGAAGGCACAGAAGGAGCAGATTGAGAAGTCTTATCAGATTTCTCTGGAGGACACCGCAGACTCTGTGGAAATGCTCACCATCCGGCTTCAGGAAGCCAGGGAGTACCTGCAGGGGGGCAATCTATATGCGCCCATGGACGGCGTCATCAGTTATCTGAAAGAGGATATGGAGGACAGCGTCACCGACAAGACGGAGCGGGTGGCCAGCCTGTACGATGCGGAATCCTGTATGTTTATCTCGGAGAATGTGGAGGCTATTCCCTATATCGACCTGCAGACGGAATATGTGATAGTATGCGGTCTGGGCAAGAACCAGAGAGAGTATCTGGTGGCCCCTGCCTACCCGGAAAACTGGGGGGAGAAGGTCTACTTTCGGCTGCTGGACGAGGAGTATGACCCCAATATCATTAAAAGCGGAAAGATCAGCATTATCACGGAAGAGGCGGAGCATGTACTGTGCGTGGACCGGGAGGCCGTTCATGCCTCCGGGGAACGGCATTATGTGTATCTGTTGGACGAAGCGGGAGTCCGCAGGATGCAGTTTGTGGAGACCGGCCTGTGGGGGACGGATCTGGTGGAGATCCGCAGCGGCCTGGAAGAGGGCGGATATGTGATTAAATGATCGAAGGGACGTAATCAGTATGGCTGTGCTCGTCAGGACGTTATCAGTAAGGCGGTGCCCGTCAAGACATGATCCACAGGGACGGGGCGGCAGCAGGGGCTGGAATGCGGGGCAAAACGGAGCCGGAAGGAATTGGGAGGATACATGAGGTAGGAATATGGGGGACAGGGGAGCGCAAAAGACGTGGAAAGTGCGGAAAACATGGAAAATGTGGAGAATGTGGAATAAGAAGGTCGCCGCCGGGGGGCTGCTGGCGGCCCTGCTGCTGTCTCTGGGGGGCTGCGGCGAAAACGCCGGGGATGCTGGGGAAGCGCCGGAGGAGGTCAGAACCGTGACGGTAAATCCCCTGCAGCAGGTGCAGACCACGGTGGTGGGCCTGGGAGATGTGAAAAAACGGGATATCTATGAGGCTGTTATCAGTCCCTATGTGGAGGAACTGGGCTTCCCCGAGGACGGTATTTTTCTGGAATACCGGGTGAGGCCGGGGGAGGAAGTACGCCGGGGGGATATACTGGCGGTTACGGATGTGTCCGATTATCAGAAACAGGCGGAGGATCTGCAGGAACAGATCGACCTGCTGACCAGCGACTATGTCTATGAGATCGCCACCCGGGACAACAGCCTGCAGATCTGTGAGCTGGAACTGGAGGAGACTTACAAACTGATTGAGCTTACGGAGTATATGCAGGGCAATTATACCCAGCTCTGTACCGACGCGGGGAAACTGGTGAGCCGCATGGATCGGCTGGAACTGGAGAAAAAGCATCTGACGGAGAACTATGAGCTGGAACTGCCTTATCTGCAGGGGCTGCTGGCGGACTGTCGGGAGAAGCTGCAAAGCAATGTGGTAAGGGCTCCCTTCGATGGGGTGGTGGCCCAGCTGCAGCCTGCCGTCAGCGGTGAGAAAGTCAGCGGGGATACCCCTTTGGTGGTGTTGGCGGACACCACCCGGTATCTGGCAGTGGGGGACTATGTGACCCGGCGGGACGCGGAGAAGGCAGAGCGGATTTATGTGTTTCTGGACGGCGTGGAGTACGAGGCGCAGTATATACCCATGGATAAAAAGATTTACAGCGCATTGATGGCCAAAAACAGGACTCCTTATTCCAGTTTTGAACTGTTTCCCCCAGAACCTCTGGAATACGGCCATATGGCCCGGCTGGTGGTACAGAAAGAGTCCCGCAGGCAGGTGCTGGTGGCGCCGGGGCTGGCCGTTCACCAGGAGGGTTCCCGGCGGTATTGCTATAGAAAAGGCCCCCAGGGACGGGAGAAGTTCTATCTGGAGACAGGGCTGTACGACGGCCTGTATTATGAGGTGTTGAGCGGGCTGCAGGAAGGAGATGAGGTGTACATTGACTAGAAGGATTATGATCTCGTGTCTGCTGGCGGGGATGGCGTTGGAACTGGCGGGGTGCGGGCAGGGAGGGCCGCTCTCCGACGCTGGCGCCAATGTGGCTTCGGCCCCGGAGCAGTCCCAGTATCTGGATCTCTCCGTCCTGTCTGAGGAAGGAGTGACGGAGGAGGGCTGGAACAGTTACAACAGCTATACGCTGTCCTACGGCACTTTCAGTACCCAGATGGTGCCGCTGCGGGCCAATCTGCAGATGCTGGAGACCGCCTGTGTCAAGGCGGAGTACCCCAGGGGCGTCATGCGGCTGACGGAGGTGCTGGTGGAAAAATATCAGTATATAACGGCGGGTACGCCGGTGGCCCGGGTGTCCATGGAGATAGACCAGGTGGATTTGCAGGAACTGGAGAGAAAACTGCTGCGGCTGCAGCAGCGCTATCTGGCGGAGCAGGAGGCGTTTCTGGAGGCGCAGGAAAAGAGAGAAGCCACCTTTGCCCCCTGGCCTCCCCAGCGGACCATTGATGAGATCCGGTATCGGCAGGCGCAGTTGGATTTTGAACGAACCGCCGCCGGATATGAGAGGCAGATGGAGGATCTGCGGGAGCAGATTGAGGAACTTGGCCAACTGGCGGGAATGACGGAGATCGTGGCCCGGGAAGACGGCTTTGTGCTGGAAGTGTCCGCCTTACAGAGGGGGCAGAAACTGGAAAACGGCGCCGTGCTCCTGCGGCTGGCCCCGGCGGACAGGATCTGTCTGGAATTCGCGGATTCGCTTCAGCACTACGGGTTTGGCAATCAGGTCACACTGTTGGCGGGGGAAACCAGGGTGGCCCAGAGTTACGACGCCTGGGTGGCCAGCGCCGTGGGGAAGGTTCTGAGCAGCCAGTGGGATCCGGGCATAAGCCGCCTGGAGGGGGTATATGACATCGCCGAACTGGTGGGCAACGGCCCTTTCAATGTCACCGGAGAGACCAGCGTTATGGAGAATGTGCTGTTGGTACCTACAGAGGCGGTGACGGCAGAAAAACAGAAATACTATGTGACAGTGCTGGGAGAGGGGGGCAGCATGACCCGGACCCAGTTTATTCCCGGCGGCGGCAACGGCCAGTATTACTGGGTATTTGACGGTCTGGAAGAAGGGACCAGAATCGTGGTTCCATAGGGGGCAAAAATGCTTACTTTGATTTTTCAGAAGCTGATACATAAAAAATGGATGGTGTTCAGCCTGCTGGTAGGAAACATTCTGCTGGTGGCGGTGGCAGTCAGTTATCCCATGTACCGCAACTCCTCCTTTCAGCGGATGCTGACGGACGAATTTGAGCGCTATCAGGAAAAAAACGGCGGCTGGCCCGCGGTGTGGGCCGTGAGCCATACCCGTAGCATGGGAAGGGAAGGGGTCAGCTATGAGCAGCTTTCCGCCTATGTGGACCGCTGCC
Organism: Lachnospiraceae bacterium; assembly: GCA_022797535.1. Taxonomy (GTDB): domain Bacteria; phylum Bacillota; class Clostridia; order Lachnospirales; family Lachnospiraceae; genus Acetatifactor. The sequence goes on from JAAWKU010000032.1 coordinate 19,499, forward strand.
AGGCCCAGCTTGACGTGCCGCTGTACCGGGAGCTGGAGTATCTGAGCACCTCTCTGGACGAGGCCGTGCCCGTGGTGGAGCGGGAAGAACATTTGCAGCGCAGGCTGGAGATCTCCGCCATCACCGGCCTGGAGCAGGAGGTGCTGATCTATGCCGGCCGACTGCCGGAGGCGGGGCTGGCCGGGGACGGCTGCCTGGAAGTGATGATCAGCAGCACGGTGGCAGACACCCTGGATATCCTGCTGGATGAGGCCTATGTATTCGAGAAACTGGCCTGGGCGGACGGCTCCCCCCTGCAGTTCCGGGTGGTGGGGATGTTCCGGCCCGTGAACGAGGCCTCTCCCTTTTGGGTGGAGGCCCCTTCCCGCCTGCACCGGGACGTGTTTGTGCCCATGGAGACTTACAGGGAATATTTTCTGGGAGAGGAGCGGGAACCGGCCTTTGGCTGTAAAAAGAGGATCTATCAGCTATGGGACTATGAGGCCATCTCTCCGGGGCAGGTGGCGGGGATCCTGCAGACTTCCCGGCAGCTGGTGGAAGCGGAGAAGAACGGCAGCCTGATCCAGGATAATGTGTATGAGGGAATCATCCAGAGTTACAGCGCCAAGGCCAAAAAGGTGGAGGCGTCCCTGCTGATCCTGCAGATGCCGGTGCTGGCCCTGCTGCTGGCCTTTATCTATATGATTTCTTCCCAGATGCTTTCCATGGAACAGAATGAAATCTCCGTGATGAAGAGCCGGGGGGCCAGGCGGGGGCAGATTCTGCAGATCTATTTCATACAGAACCTGTTCCTGGGGCTGATCGCCCTGGCGGCGGGGCTGCCCCTGGGGGGCCTGTTCTGCGGCGTGCTGGGAACCGCCACGAATTTCATGGAATTCTCCGGGAGGCGCATTCTCCAGGTGAAATGGTCGGTGGATGTGCTGTGGTATGCGGGAGGGGCGCTGCTGCTGATGATGGTGATGACCCTGATCCCGGTGGTGGGTTACAGCCGGGTTTCCATCGTGAACCTGAAACAGTCCCGGACCAAAAGCAGACCTTCCCTGTGGAAAAGGCTGTATCTGGATCTGGTCTGCCTGGGGGTGGCCCTTTACGGATATTACAGCTTTTCCCGCAGTCGGCAGCAGATGATGGAGCAGGTGCTGACGGGGGAGACGCTGGATCCCTTGCTGTATCTCAGCTCTTCTCTGTTTTTGCTGGGATGCGGCCTGCTGGTGCTGCGCCTGCAGCCCCTCCTGCTGCGGCTGGTGTTCGCTCTGGGCAAAAAGGATATGGCTCCGGCTCCCTATGTGGCCTTTGTGGAGGGCATTCGGGGGGCGCGAAAAAGGGAATTTATCATGCTTTTCATGATTCTGACCGTGGCTCTGGGCATTCACAATACCACCGTGGCCCGCACCATCGTGGCCAACGCGGAGAAAAACGCGGGCTATGCCACGGGAGCGGATCTGGTGCTGAAGGAGGCCTGGAAAGACAATTCCGCCATGGTTACAGCGGGGGAAGCTGTCACCTACACGGAACCGGACTATGGAAAATACGACACCCTGCCGGGCATGGACGCCCACACCAGGGTGCTGAATATGCGGGTCAGTATGGGAAAGAAATCCCCGGACATGCAGCTTCTGGGGATTGACACGGGGGGATTTGCCCAGGTGACCCGGATGCCGGAGGGACTGCTGCCCTACGGCTACTATGATTATCTGAATGTACTGGCTTCCTCGGCCAATGCAGCGCTGGTTTCCGAGAATTTTATGACCCGGCTGGACTATAAACTGGGGGATACCTTCAGCATACCGGACCGGGAGGGAGGGACGATCCGTCTGAAAATCAGGGGCTTTTTTAACTATTGGCCCTCCTACAGCCCCCAGAGCTACAGCCTGAACAATGACGGCTCTCTGCAGGTGGAGGAGAATTATCTGATCGTGGCCAACCTGGCCATGCTGGAGCAGGAACAGGGCAAGGTGCCCTACGAAGTGTGGTTTCGAGCCCGGGAGAATACGGACGGGCTGTATTCCTGGCTGGAGGAGCACCCGGAGGTGCGGCTGACCAGACTGGTGGATCTGGGGGAGGTGCGGGAGGATACCCGGAGCGATACCCTGTTCCAGGGGACCAACGGGATCCTGACCATGAGCTTCATCGTGGTGCTGCTGCTTTGCGGCGTGGGCTATCTGCTTTACTTCATCCTGTCCATCCGCTCCCGGGAATTGATGTTTGGCGTGCTCCGGGCCATGGGGATGCGAAAGAGCGAGATCAGCCTGGTGCTGGCGCTGGAGCAGGTTTTTTGCGGGCTGTATTCCATTCTGATGGGGACGCTGATCGGTCTGGCCGGTTCCCGCATGTTTGTGCCCATGATCCAGAATGCCTATGCGGCTTCAGATCAGGTGCTGCCTCTGGAACTGATCAGCGACAGGGGGGATCTGCTGCAGCTTTTCGGCGTGATCGGCGTGGTGGTGCTGGTTTGCCTGCTGGTGATCAGCCGGATCGTGGCCCGCATGAATATCAGCAAGGCGTTGAAGCTGGGGGAGGATTAGGATATATGGGATTTCGATACGAGACACATTTGCACACCTGCGAGGGGAGCGCCTGCGCCAGCGCGTCGGGGGCGGAGATGGCCCGGGCCTATAAGGAACTGGGGTATACGGGGATCTTTGTGACGGATCACTTTTTCAACGGAAATACGGCGGTGCCCCTGTGCCTGCCCTGGCGGGAGCGGATCGAGCGCTTCTGCCTGGGGTATGAACATGCCAGAGAGGAAGGGGAGAAGATCGGACTGGATGTATTTTTCGGCTTCGAGTACGGAGTCCGGGGGGCGGACTTCCTGGTCTACAATCTGGACAGGGAATGGCTGATCCGGCACAAGGACATAGACCGGGTGGACCCCAGGAAGGCTTTTTTCCTGATGCATCAGGACGGGGCGTTCATCATCCATGCCCATCCCTTCCGGGAGAGGGACTATATCGACCACATCGAATTGTTCCCCCGGGACGTGGACGGGGTGGAAATCGTCAATGGGGCGCATTTAAAGCAGCCGGAGACCAATGACCGGGCCAAGATCTATGCCATGATGTACGGGCTGCCGGGCACGGCGGGGTCGGACTCCCATCATCTGCAGGGGCTTGCCCGCAGCGGCGTGGAACTGCCCGGGAAAGTGGACCGGCCCATTGCCTATCTGGAGATGGTGCAGGCCGGGGAGGTCAGATGCCTGGGATACGGACAGGTGCTGGAGTGAGAAAAATGATAGCTGTTAGTCTCACGATTGAGAATATGTTGCTTTTACGCTTCATAAATCAGCAGTGTCCCGCTAATAGCTGCAATAATATCCTGAAATCCTGCGTTAATGCCCTTACATCAACGTTTTTAGAGATTCCCTACAATTTATATAAATATCTATGGTAAAAAAGTATTAAGTATAGTAAAATGAACTGAGGAGACAGGGATACGGATCGGAATCTTGGGATATCCGTATAGAACAGTATAGGGAGCGCGGGAGGACATGGGGATGAAAATACAGGATTTCTGTGATATGAAGAAGTTCGAGGAGATCATGCGGAACTGGGCGGAAAGCACAGGACTGGCCACAGTGGCCGTGGGAGAGGACGGCCAGTATATCAGTGAATGCTATAATTTTACGGATTTCTGTATCAAGCTGACCCGAGGCAGTGCGGAGGGCTGTAAGCGCTGTGAGAAAAATGACCGGGAGGGCAAAGGCGTCTATGTCTGCCATGCAGGGCTGATGGATTTTGGCATCCCCATTACGCTGGGGGACGGCACAGTGCTGGGGAGTGTGATCGGAGGCCAGGTGCTGCCGGAGAATCCCGATGAGGAGAGTTTCCGCGCCACGGCCAGGGAACTGGGGATAGACGAGGACCGCTACGTGGAGGCGCTGCATCAGGTGAACGTAAGGACCAGAGAGCAGATCCAGGCTTCCGCTCAGCTGCTGGGGGATGTGATCAATATGTTTGTGCGGGCCAGTTACGCCACCACTCAGAATGAACAGATTGTGAACCAGCTGCAGGAGGGCATCAACAAGGCGGCGGAACAGCTTGTGATGGCCAATGAGAACACCCACCAGATCGAGGCATTCAGCAACCGGCAGAAGATACTGGCGCTGAACGCCAGCATAGAGGCCGCCCGTTCCGGGGAGGCAGGCCGTGGATTTGCCGTGGTGGCCCAGGAGGTACAGAAGCTGGCCCAGGGTATGGCCGTAACCAGCGTGAACATAAAGAACGCGCTGAAACAGGTGACGGACACCATTATGGAGCTGAAAGAGTGACAGGGAGGGCAGCGGAAGCTGCCCTTTATGAATAAGTGCCGGAGCAGGCAGAATAGAAGCAGGAGGCGGTAATGAAGAAGATTGATCTTGGCGGAAGCTGGAGAATGAAAATACTGGGAGAGAATGTATACCAGATTTCGGAGGAATGGATGGAGGCCAGGGTTCCGGGCTCCGTGTATGCAACCCTGCTGGAGCAGGGGAAGATGCCAGATCCCTATTACCGGGATAATGAACTGGACGCCACCAGACTGATGGAGAATGATTTTGTATATGAGACCGATGTGGAGATCACGGAGGAGATGCTCTCCTGGGACGGTGTCATGCTGCGATTCGAAGGAATCGACACCTTGGGAGAGGTTTATCTGGGGGACGTGCTGCTGGGACATGTGGAGAACATGCATCGGGTATGGGAGTATGACATCCGGCAGCTGGCCCGGGTGGGGCGCAATACCCTGCGGGTGCTGCTGCGTTCTCCCATTCGATATATCAAAGAAGAAAATGAGAAAGTTTTTACCGGGGGATCCAATGAGGCCATGGCCGGTTACCCCCATCTGCGCAAGGCTCACTGCATGTACGGCTGGGACTGGGGCCCCAGGCTGCCGGACGCCGGGATTTTCCGGGGGGTGAGCCTGCAGCTTATAGACAGCGCCCGGCTGGACAGCGTCTATGTGATCCAGCAGCACGAGGGCCCTCATATGTGCCGGGTCGATCCCGGGGAGAGCAGGGTGCAGAAGCCCCTTGCCGTGCCGGTGCCCCAGACTGGGGAAGGCCGTATCCGGGTGCAGGTGGACCGGGTGCGGCTGGAATTCCAGGTGGATCTGGAGGTGTTTCGAGAGGAGGAAGAACTGTCGGCGGTGGTCACGGTGACTTCCCCGGAGGGCACGGTGTACGGTCAGTCTCCTGACGGCAGCATCACCATCGCGCAGCCCCGGCTGTGGTGGCCCAACGGCTTTGGGGAGCAGCCGCTCTATAGAGTGAAAGCTCTGCTGTTTGGCAGTGACGGGCGTATTCTGGACACTTGGGAGCGGCAGATCGGCCTGCGCACCATGACGATGGACATCCGGTCCGATGAGTTGGGGAACCAGTTTGCTCACCAGGTCAACGGCGTGGACATCTTTGCCATGGGGGCGGATTATATTCCGGAGGATAATCTGCTGTCCAGAGTGACCCCGGCGCGCACGGAGAAGCTGCTGACGGATGCGGCCCGGGCCGGGCACAACAGCATCCGGGTATGGGGCGGCGGTTATTACCCCGACGACTTTTTCTACGATACCTGCGACCGGCTGGGGCTGATTGTGTGGCAGGACTTTATGTACGCCTGCTCTTCCTATGAGCTGAATGAAGCCTTTGAGGAAAATATCAGCGCGGAGACCCGGGACAATGTGAGGCGTATCCGGCATCATGCCTGCCTGGGGCTGTGGTGCGGCAATAACGAGATGGAGACCCAGACCCTGGACCGGTGCTGGCAGCCGTCTCAGAAACAGTTTTATGACTATATCAAGCTGTATGAGCACATCATACCCAAGATTCTGCGACAGGAGGATCCCCATGCCTTTTACTGGCCATCCTCTCCGTCGTCGGGCGGGAATTTTGACAATCCCTGGGACGAAAACAGAGGGGATACCCACTACTGGGATGTGTGGCATGGCAACAAGCCTTTTACCGAGTACCGCAAATTCCGGTTCCGCTACCTGTCGGAATTCGGTTTCCAGTCCTTTCCCTGCCTGCAGACTGTGGAGAGTTTTACAGAGCCGGAGGATCGGAATATTTTTTCGCGGGTCATGGAGATGCACCAGCGGAACGTGGCGGCCAACGGCAAGATCCTGAATTATCTGTCAGCCACCTACCTGTATCCCGGCAGCTTTGACCTGCTGCTCTATGCTTCCCAGCTGCTGCAGATGGAGGCCATACGTTACGGTGTGGAACATTTTCGCAGGCACCGGGGGCGCTGCATGGGCACAGTGGTATGGCAGCTCAATGATATCTGGCCGGTGGCTTCCTGGGCCAGCATCGACTATTACGGGAGATGGAAGGCGCTGCATTATGCCCAGAAGCGGATGTTTGCCCCGGTGCTGCTCTCCTGTCAGGAGATGGGCGAGCTGTCCCAGCGTCCCTACTGTATTATGGAACCGTCTCCCATGGAGATTTCCGCCCAGCTTTGTGTATCCAATGAGACTCTGGAGGAGGTACGGGGCGTCTGCCATTGGCAGCTTCGCAATCCACTGGGAGAGGTGCTGCTCTGGGGAGATCCTCAGGTGAGCGTGGGTCCTCTGGATACTTTTTGGCTGGACAAGACAGAGTTCACGGACCATCCTGAATTCGAACCGTTGGAGCGGTATTTCAGCTATCAGCTGGAAGTGGAAGGACAGATCGTCTCCGAGGGCGTGAGCCTGTTCACGGCTCCCAAGCATTTTCGCTTTGCGGATCCGCGCCTGACGGCACGCCGGGAGGGGGATAGCCTGGTGATCCGGGCGGAATGCTTTGCCAAGTCCGTGGAGATTCTGGGCTGTGAAGAAGGCGGCTGTTATCGCTATGTGAAGCTCTCCGACAATTATTTTGATATGAACCCCGGGGAAAAGAGAGTGCGGATCCTGGAGGGGGAAGCGGAGCATTTCAAAGTTCGAAGTGTCTATGACATACGTTAGAGCAGCGTATATTTGGAAGTCTGCGATGCCGCTGCCGGAGTCTGGCCCGGGCCGGACTCCGGACATGCAGGAACGGGGAAGGTATGAGAATCAGAACGGGCAGAGAGATCGGCAGTGCCGTTAAGCGGGACTGGGAGACTTACAAGACGGGGCTGTTGGCAGCGGCAGCCGTTATGGCGGGCGTCAGCCTGCTGGGCCATGGCCTTTGTCCCAGCAGGGAATTGCTGGGGCTGCCCTGCCCCGGGTGCGGCCTGACCAGGAGCATACTGCTGCTTCTGGGAGGGCGCTTTGAGGAAAGCTGGCGGCTGCAGCCCTTTGGGTATGCCTGGCTGGCGCTGGGTGTGGTGTTTATTGTGGACCGCTATGTGTTGGAATCCCGGCAAAGGCTGTGGAAGGGAATGTTTACAGTGGTCTGTGTGGGTATGGTGGCGCTGTACGGGTATCGGATGGCAACCATGTTCCCCCATACGGAGCCTATGACTTATTACGATGGAAATCTGCTGCATTGGTTTTTCTCTTATTTGAGAGAATGAAAAACCGGGTATCAAAACGTGGAAAGAGGTATGGAAATGGGTATTAAGATGAAATCGAAAGGAAAAAGCCTGATGCAGGCAATGACTGAACTGGAGGAGGCGGACTATGGCAGGAAATCCCCTGAGATGGCGCAGATGTATGAGCGCCTGGTTGAGGGGCGTTCCCAGTTTCAGAGTGTGACGGCCAATATTTTTGATTCCCTGATGCGGATCAGTTCTCTGGATCTGTCTCTGAGCCATTATTCCAGGCTGCTGCAGAAGATATCGGACAGTGTGTCGGAAGCCTCGGGGCTGATCCACGAGGCCTCCGGTGAGGCGGCTTCCGTGTCGGAGTCGGTATCCCGGCAGCACGAGGAACTGACCAATACCATTATCCAGGTGTCAGAAGAGGCCAGGGGCGTTTACCAGAAGATTGACGAAGGCCAGCAGGAATTGACCCAGACCAGGGATCTCTCCCACAATACCATCCGGGTATCCAGGGAAATGCAGCAGGATATGGGACAGCTTACCCGGATTTTAGACCAGATGAGCCAGGTCATCGAGGGGATCAATTCCATATCCGGCCAGACCAATCTGCTGGCCCTGAATGCTTCCATAGAGGCCGCCAGGGCGGGGGAGGCAGGCAAGGGGTTCGCAGTGGTAGCCGATCAGATCAGAAATCTGGCGGGGGAGACCCAGAACCTCACCACCAGCATGGGACATTTTGTGGCGGATATCCACACGGCGTCCGCAAAAAGTGTGAAAAGTGCAGATGATACCATAGAATCCATGGAAAAAGTGACGGATAAAATCGGCTGTATATGGGGATTGAACGAGGATAACCGAAAGCATCTGGAAAAAATTACGGACAGTATTTCCTCTCTGGCCGGTCTCAGCCAGGAGATCAGCAGTTCCATCATAGAACTGGAGTCCCGGGCGGCGGATATTGACAAGCAGTGCGGGATACTGAAAGAGGATATGACGCAGATGAGGGCGCACAGCCAGAACATCGACAACATTTCCGCGCCGCTGGCATCCATAGAGGCTACTCTGGACGACTCGGCCAAGACCATGGGCAAGATGACCCAGGACGCCTTCTATAAGCTGGAGAACCGGCATTTTGCTGAATACATGGAAAAGGCCATCAGCGCGCACAGAGGCTGGTTGTCCAACCTGGAGAAGATTGTCCGAGAGAGGACCATACTCCCGTTGCAGATCAATGAAAAGAAATGTGGATTGGGCCATTTTTACTATGCCATTGTTCCGACGGAACCTGGCGTCCTGGGACTGTGGAAGGAACTGGGGGAAAAACATAAAAAGTTTCATTCCTTTGGGAAACAGGCAGTGGACGCATTGCTGGAGGGGGATTATACAGGGGCGGAGCGAATCTATCAGGAGGCCTGTCACTATTCTCAGACCCTGATACAGGACCTGGAAGAGATTCAAAAAGCCTTTACGGCGGCGAAGAACAATCAATGACAGGAAAGAACTGTCGCGCAATAAACCCACAGGAAGGAAATATCCGGGCCAAGGGCTGGGCGGTGGTAAGGTCCACGCCTGCGATTTTGAGCAGCTCCACCGGGGGCATGGAACTGCCGCCGGAGAGGAATTTCAGGTAGCGCTCCACGGCGGGAGCGCCCTCCTCCAGGATGCTGTGGGCTATGGCTACGGCGGCGGAGAAGGATGTGGCGTACTGATACACATAGAAGTTGTAATAGAAATGGGGAATCCTGGCCCATTCCACGCCGATCTCCGGGTCGGATACCATGTCCGGACCGTAGTACTTGCAGTTCAGATCATAATATACCTTGGTCAGTGCCTCTGCAGTCAGGCTCTGGCCTTCCTCCGCCATCTGGTTGGTGATCATCTCGTATTCCGCGAACATGGTCTGGCGGTACACGGTTCCCTTGAAGCTGTCCAGATAGTGGTTCAGCAGATAGGCCCTTTCTTTTTTGTCCGTGGTGTGAGCCAGCAGATATTCCATCAGCAGGATCTCGTTGCAGGTGGAGGCCACCTCTGCCACGAAGATTCGATAATGGGCATACATGGGAGGCTGGGCGTGGTTGGAGTGCCAGGTGTGCATGGAATGGCCCATCTCGTGAATCAGGGTGAACAGGTTGTCCATATTGCCGGTGTAGTTCAGCAGGATGTAAGGGTAGCTGTCGTAGGAGCCGGTGGAGTAGGCGCCGCTGCGCTTGCCCTCGTTCTCATATACATCAATCCAGCGGTTTTCAAAACCTTCCCGGACCACCTTGAGATAGTCCTCGCCCAGAGGGGCCAGGGCTTTCAGCACGGTTTCTTTGGCCTGCGCAAAGGGAATCTCCTTGGAAACGCCGGCGATAATGGGGGTGTAGATGTCGTACATGTGCAGTTCGTCCACGCCAAGCAGACGCTTGCGCAGGCGCACATAGCGGTGCATCTTGTCCAGATTTTTGTTCACGGTGTCCACCAGGTTCCGATACACCTGGGGGGATACGTTGACCATGTCTACGGCCGCCTCCAGGGTGCTGTCATAGCGGCGGGCCCGGGCCTGGAAGATCAGCTGCTTCACCTGGCCGCTGTAGATGCTGGCCAGCGTGCGGGAGTATTGCCTGTACACGCCGTACAGCTTTTCAAAAGTCTCCCTGCGGACCCGGCGGTCGGTGGATTCCTCCAGGGGCACGAAGCGGCCGTGGGTGATCTGTACCATCTCCCCGTTTTCGTCCTTCACTTCAGGGAATTTCATGTCTGCATTGCTGAAGATGGAGTAAGTCTGGTCTGGATTGTCGCAGATTTCGGAGGCGTCCGCCAGCAGTTTTTCCATCTCCTTGGACAGTATATGGGGCTTCAGGCGCAGGGTGTCCTCCAAGTCGATCCGATATTCCTCCAGATCGGGACACTGCTTATAGAAGTCTTCCAGCTTTGCGGACTCCAGTTCCAGGATCTCAGGAGTGATGAAGGAAATGCCGCTTTGGATGCCGGCCACGATGCTGGAGTAGCGCTGGCTCATCTCCTGGTGGGTGTCGTTGGCGGTATCCTGATCGCTGAGACAGGACACATATACGCCCAGGTGGTTCAGCTTTCGGTACAGGGCGGTTTGCTCCCGGAGGGTGTCCAGCAGGCTCTGCGCGCTGTCGCAGACATGGCCCTCCCGGCCTGTCAGCTTCCGGCCCATTTCCTGGGACAGCGTCAGGTCGGTCTCCCAGGCCTCCCGGGACTCATACATCAGACTTAAGTTCCAGGTGTCTTCCAGGGCAACCTGATCCCTTGTGGGTAATGTTTTAGCCATAGTGATAACCTCTTTTCCCCATGGGCGCCGCAGGGCTGTCGGCGGCCGCTCCACAGTCAGTATTTGGAGGGGTCCTCCGCTTTTTATCATACCATAGTCTGGAAGGATTATCCACTTTTTTGGAAAGGAAATTCATTGCCCAAAGGCTATTGACGGTAGGAAGTTTTTTCTAGTATAATAAATGTAATTATCTGCTGTGCAGATAGAGGAAGGGAGGCATACATAATATGAGGCAGTTTTTTGCTATGAGTCAGAGGGGCGACTTGGCGGAGGCTACCAGCGGCTTGAGGAATCCTCAGTTTATCATGCTGTTATCCAACAATACCCAGTTTGAGGAGCATGTGAAGGCGCTGGAAAAACTCTATCCCGGGGTTCCCAGCATCGGCTGCATCGGTATGGGGTACGATACCAGAGTTGTGGAGTCGGGAGTCGCCGTCATAGCATTTTTGGATGGGGTAGGCGCCGCCGCCAACGTGCTGGAGCAGGTGTCTACCATGCCGGTAAAATATATCCGTCGTCTGGAGGAGGACCTGCGGAAAGTAGGCGGGTCGGAGCGGGATACAGTGTGCATTGATCTCTGCGCGGGGAATGACGCCTGCGCGCTGACCACCATTCACACGGTGCTGGGTCCCCAGGGGATCCAGCTGGTGGGCGGCACCGGGGACGGGGGCAAGGTTTCCGCCAACGGAAAGGTGTATGAGGATGCAGTGGCCTACGCTCTGGTGCGCAATCTGGGGGGCCGGGTAAAAACTTATAAAGAGAATATCTACCATCCCCTGGGGAGATATCGTTTTATCGCGTCGCAGACAGACCGGGCCAACTACATAATCGGAGCGCTGAACGGGAGACCTGCCAAGCAGGTGTATCAGAGCATCCTCCATGTGACGGATCAGGAAATATTGACCCAGACTTTCAAGAACCCGTTTGGAAAGCTGAACGGGGACGATATTTGCATCATTTCCATAAAGGAAGTAGCGGGCAACGCGCTGGCCTGTTTCCGGCAGGTCAACGATTCGGATGTGCTGATCCTGCTGGAACTGGGAGATTACAGGGCCATTACCAGAGAGACCATCCGAAAGATCTGCACGGACTTCCCCAAGCGGTCGGCGGTGTTTTCGGTGAACTGCCTGTTCCGCTACAAACTGTTCAGCGAGCAGGGCTATATGCAGGAGTATCTGCGGGATATGTCGCAGCTTGGCAGCCATGCGGGGCTTGTGGGATACGGGGAGCACTACAACAACCGATTCGTCAATCAGTCCATGACCTGCGTGGTGTTTGAATAAAACGGCGTGTTCCCTGCCGGGCCCGGAGGTTTGCGGGGAATAAGCGGAACATAAATATGGAGGAGATTACCTATGTCATTTTCCAATAAGCGCCGGAACAAATCCGGCCAGGGGTATCATACCCAAGAAACCCTGTATCCGATCCTGCACGTGACGGAAAGTCTGAAGGATTACAAGAAGGATCTGATCAACAAAGAGGTGGAGTCTCTGTTTGAACTGGGCATGGTGAGCAGTTCCTTTGCCGGGGTGCTGGACAAGGCGGACAACTTTCAGACCCAGCTCCAGGACTTCGGCCAGTCTTTTTCCAATATCAATCAGGCGGCGGGCCAGTTTGCCCAGGTGAGGGAAGCCATTACCCAGACGGTGTCCGACACCCAGGCCAGGGTGGAGGAACTCAGAAGCACTTCCGAGCAGGTGGAGGAGACCTACCGGGAGATGGAGCAGACCTTCGGGCAGCTGCAGGGATCGGTGAAGAACATCCAGCAGTGCATGAGGAAGATTGTTTCCATAGCGGATCAGACCAATATCATTGCCATCAATGCCTCCATCGAAGCAGCCCGGGCAGGGGAGTACGGTAAGGAATTCGCGGTGGTGGCGGAGAGAGTTAAGGAATTGGCGGATGAGATTAAGGGCCTGGCGGGGGAAGTGGACGCAGGGGTTCATGACGTGGAGAGCGGCGCCAATCAGTTGAGCGGCAGCATCACGGCGTCCCAACAGGCCCTGAACCAGAATTTCGAGACAGTGAACAACACCTATGAGTCTTTTCACAGAATCACGGAAACGGCGGAGGGGGCAGCCTCCGTACAGTCGGCCATATCAGGCGTCATCGAGGAGTCCCGGGGGGAATTGCAGGTTCTCTATAATTTCTTTGAAGAGATTAAGTCGCAGTATCAGGAGGTAGTGCGGCATATTGAGCGCGCCAGCCGCCTGGGCACCACCAAGAGCGCCATGTTTGAGGACATCGACAATATGTTGTCCCAGATTCCCCGAATTATCCAGGACAAATATCCGGAAGGGGTTTAGCATGAACCAAAACTGCGGTAGACGGTTGGGCATTGGTGTGGTAAGATAAAGAAAAGCACTTATGAGGAGGACAAAATGGATTATAACAACCAGAACCCTTACGAGCAGAACAGCGGCACAGATCCCTACGGGCAGAGCAGCGGTACAAGCCCCTACGGTCAGAGCGGTGGAACCAGTCCCTACACTCAGGGGCAGAATCCTTACGGGCAGACAGGAAATGCCCAGGGGCAGGATCCCTATGGGCAGGCCGCCGGAGCCCAGGGCACGTACAGCCAGGGACAGAGCGCGCAGGATGGCGGGCAGAACCCTTACTATCAGCAGAGTTCATATCAGCAGAGCGCCTACCAGCAGAATACCTACCAGCAAAGCGCTCAGAACCCCTATCAGCAGCCCCAGTACCAGGGATATCAAAGCTATCAGACCTACCAGAGCAACGGCGAGTTGGAGGAACCCATGTCGGTGAAGGAGTGGCTCATCGTGGATCTGCTGATGCTGATTCCCTGTGTGAACCTGATCCTGGTGTTTGTGTGGGCCTTCAGCAGCGGCGAGAAGAAGAGCAAGTCCAACTTCTTTAAGGCCAATCTGATCTTTGCGGGATGTTTCCTGGGATTCTACGTGTTGCTGCTGATTATTGCCTTCGCGGCAGGCTTTGCCTCTGTGTTCTATTGATTCCGTGATTATTCTCTGGTCCAGCGGCAGGAGGCTCCGCAGGGCAGGACCAGATTCGTGCCGCTGACAGGCAGACCGATCTCCCGGGCTTCCACCTTGCCGCCCAGGGAGGCCGGCAGCGCCTGCTGGGCCAGATAGGACAACACGGCGGGCTGCAGGCCGGTGGTATAGGAATTGATCAGGAAAAAGAGGGCATCTTTGGACAGAATCTGGCTGGTCAGCCAGAGAAACGGCCAGATGCTCTCTTCTATTTTCCAGATTTCACCCTTGGGGCCTCGGCCGTAGGAGGGAGGATCCATAATGATGCCATCGTACTTGTTGCCCCGGCGGATCTCCCGTTCCACGAATTTTACGCAGTCATCCACCAGCCAGCGGATGGGAGCGCCGCCCAAACCCGAGGCGGCGGCGTTTTCCCTGGCCCAGCCCACCATGCCTTTGGAGGCGTCCACATGGGTCACCTGGGCTCCGGCTGCGGCTGCCGCCAGGGTGGCTCCTCCGGTGTAGGCAAAGAGATTCAGGACTTTTACCGGCCGTCCGGTCTCCTGGATCAACTGGGAGAACCAGTCCCAGTTTACGGCCTGCTCCGGGAACAGCCCGGTATGTTTGAAGCTGAAAGGCTTGAGGTGGAAAGTCAGGTGATCTTCCCGGGCAGCCTTCCTGCCGCCGTTCTGCAGGCAGGGCAGGGGATAGGATATGGTCCACTCCTCCGGCAGATCAAAGAATTCCCATTCGCCGCCGCCTTTGGCGCTGCGATGGTAGTGGCCGTTTTTCTGCCGCCAGCCCCGGTGGCTGTGGGGGGTGTCCCAGATCACCTGGGGATCCGGGCGCACCAGGATATATTTGCCCCAGCGCTCCAGCTTCTCCCCGGCTGAGGTATCCAGTACCTCATAGTCTTTCCAGTTGTTCGCAATCCACATAATCAATCCCTTTTCTTCTATATATAATAGGTAATGCGCATCCAGTGTTGCTGTCTGCATTATATTCAGGCAAACCTCCTTGCCTGAGTTTTCATCAGACTGCGTTGCCGTTGGGCAGCGATGCCATCCGCATCGCCTCCCTTCTCCGCCTTGCCCATGGAACCCCAGCCTGCGGAGCTTCACCAGATATACTGTAGACAGTACACCACAGTACGCCAGTGTGTCGGCAAACTGGCGCATATAATGCGCGGCAGATTCTGATTTACAGGTTTGATTATACAACACTTACTTACTACTTACAATGCATATTTACAGGCCTGTTTTCAATGGATACACAATTCCGGGAAGGGAGTACGCTTATAAAGATGAAGGAAAACTTTGTACTGAAAAAAATACAATATTTTCAAAAAAAGTCTTGCAATGCTGGAATTTCCCATGTATACTACTAATTGCTGTGGCATGATAGCTGTGAAGCGAGAGGTTGCTGCCAGTCAGCAATGGCGGGCGGGTTTTCCGTGGAGCGAATGTCAAGTTAGGAAACTGACGACAAGTCACTGTACAGATTTATGGTCTGTCGCAAGACAGAAACGACGTGAGAGTAGTAAACCAGTTTTACCTCGCTGTGAAATGGGCCTGGAAGAAGAAAGCGTTGCGTAAAGGCTTAGGACACACACGGGAGAGTGTACAGTCACCGCTTGTCGTACTTACAACCAAAAGTGCGAAAAGGAGGCGACTTTTTTTATGGCAAGTCAGGTAATGAGAATCACACTCAAGGCTTACGATCATCAGCTTGTTGATGCATCTGCCAAAAAAATCATCGAAACAGTTAAGAAGAACGGTTCCCAGGTGAGCGGCCCGGTGCCCCTTCCCACTAAGAAGGAAGTGGTAACGATTCTGAGAGCGGTACACAAGTACAAGGACTCCAGAGAGCAGTTCGAGCAGAGAACCCACAAGAGACTGATCGACATCATTACCCCGACCCAGAAGACAGTTGACGCATTGCAGAGACTGGAAATGCCGGCCGGTGTGTACATCGACATTAAAATGAAAACCAAGTAATCAGTTTGGCAAACCTGGAGTTTTGCAGAACTTCGATTCTACAAAATTCCCATCCCCTACTAGTATGGACATGACAGTTGCATCGCAGGTTTGCGCTACAGTTCACGCAGCTGCGCGAAAGCGTAATCTGCCGTAGCTGCATCACAAATATGCGCTACAGTCTCTGCAGTTGTGCCAGAGACGCAATCTGCCGTAGCTGCATCACAAACATGCGCTACAATCTCTGCAGTTGCGCCGGGGGCGCAATCTGCCGTGGCTGCATCACAAACATGCGCTACAATCTCTGCAGTTGCGCCGGGGGCGCAATCTGCCGTAGTTGCATCTCCGATGCAACTACATGTCCCGCTGTAGAGTAATTAGGAGGAAAAAATGAAGAAAGCAATTTTGGCAACAAAAGTCGGAATGACTCAAATCTTCAACGAGGACGGCGTACTGATACCTGTCACCGTGCTCCAGGCAGGGCCCTGTGTGGTGACCCAGATCAAGACTGTGGAGAACGACGGATACAGCGCAGTGCAGGTTGGCTTTGTGGACAAGAAGGATAGGATCAACAATAAGGACGCGAGCGGCAGGAAGGAAGTAATTCACAGACACGGCGCCAACAAGGCCGAGCAGGGACACTTCAAGAAGGCCGGTGTGAGTTCCAAGAGATATGTAAGGGAGTTCAAGTTTGAGAACGCCGATGAGTATGCGCTGGGCGCAGAGATCAAGGCTGATATCTTCGAGGCGGGCGACAAGGTGGACGCTTCCGCCATATCCAAGGGCAAGGGCTTCCAGGGCGCCATCAAGAGACTGGGACAGCACAGAGGACCCATGAAGCACGGTTCCAAGTTCCATCGCCACCAGGGTTCCAACGGCGCATGTTCTTCTCCCAGCCGCGTGTTCAAGGGCAAGGGAATGCCTGGCCACATGGGCCATGTGAAAGTGACCGTGCAGAATCTGGAAGTTGTGAGAGTGGACGCGGAGAAGAATCTGCTGCTGGTAAAGGGCGCGGTTCCCGGACCCAAAAAGGCGTTAGTAACCATCAAAGAGACCGTCAAGGTTGAAGCATAGTTTAAGACGGAAGGAGGACCAATCAGATGGCAAACGTATCTGTTTATAATATGGAAGGCAAAGAAGTTGGTACAATCGAATTAAACGATGCAGTATTTGGTGTTAAAGTCAATGAGCACCTGGTACACATGGCGGTTGTACAGCAGCTTGCAAACAAGCGTCAGGGCACACAGAAGGCAAAGACCCGCTCTGAAGTGTCCGGCGGTGGCAGAAAGCCCTGGAGACAGAAGGGGACCGGCCACGCAAGGCAGGGATCCATCCGGGCGCCCCAGTGGAAGGGCGGCGGAGTGGTATTCGCTCCCGTTCCCAGGGACTATTCCTTCAAGATGAACAAGAAGGAAAAGAGAGCGGCTCTGAAGTCCGCACTGACCAGCAAGGTGCAGGATACCAGGCTGATCGTCCTGGATGAGCTTAAGTTCGACGAGATCAAGACCAGGAATTTTGTCAATGTGATGAATAACCTGAAGGTGAACAAGGGCCTGGTGGTTCTGGCAGACAACGACACCAACGTGATCATGTCCGCCCGGAATGTGGCTGCAGTGGACACCATTGTGGTAAACAACATCAATGTATATGATGTGATGAAGGCGAACACCCTGGTTCTGACCAGAGACGCCGTAGCGAAGATCGAGGAGGTGTACGCGTAATGGCTGATATTAAATACTATGACGTAATCCTCAAACCGGTTGTTACCGAGAAGAGTATGGCCGGCATGGGTGAAAAGAAATATACGTTCCTTGTTCATCCGGAAGCGAACAAGTCCCAGATCAGGGAAGCCGTCGAGAAGATGTTCGAGGGCACCAAGGTTGAGCGTGTCAACACCATCAACTGCCCCGGCAAGAAGAAGAGACGCGGCATGGTGGTGGGCAAGACTGCCAAGACCAAGAAGGCAATCGTTACCCTCACCGCAGAGAGCAAGGACATCGAGATCTTTGCCGGCCTGTGAGATGGGAGAAGTTCTAAGGCGCCAAAGTATGCTGCCTGAGAACTTCCAGCCCGTTTCAGGGCTTGCCGGCAGTCTGAGGATTGCTGGAGATTAGAAGGTTACCGGCAGTCTGAGGATTGCCGACATCTGAGGGTTACCGGCAGCCGGAGAGTTGACTGTCGGTGGATTAAGGTATGCGGCGCGAACGGGCGCTGCGCAAAGAATCATTGTAGAAAAGGAGATAGAAAGATGGGAATTAAGACTTACAATCCCTATACACCTTCCAGACGTAACATGACTGGCTCTGACTTTTCCGAGATTACGAAGAAAGCTCCTGAGAAGAGCCTCTGCTACTCACTGAAGAAAAATTCCGGCCGTAACAACCAGGGCAAGATCACTGTGAGACACCAGGGCGGCGGCGTCAGGAGACAGTACAGAATGATCGACTTCAAGAGAAATAAGGACGGCATTCCCGCAACGGTGATCGGCATTGAGTACGATCCCAACAGAACGGCCAACATTGCGCTGATCTGCTATGCGGACGGCACCAAGTCCTATATCATTGCTCCCGAAGGGCTTACCGACGGCATGAAGGTTATGAACGGCCCTGAGGCGGAGGTCAGGCTGGGAAATTGCCTGCCTTTGGCTCAGATTCCTGTAGGTACGCAGGTACACAATATCGAGTTACACCCCGGCAAGGGCGGCCAGATGGTTCGTTCCGCCGGCAACAGCGCACAGTTGATGGCTAAGGAAGGCAAGTACGCGACTCTGCGTCTGCCCTCCGGCGAAATGAGAATGGTTCCTCTGGTTTGCCGCGCCACCGTTGGCGTCGTAGGCAATGTAGACCACAACCTGATCAACATCGGCAAGGCCGGCCGTAAGCGCCACATGGGGATCCGTCCCACGGTCCGCGGTTCCGTTATGAATCCCAACGACCATCCTCACGGCGGTGGTGAAGGCAAGACCGGCATCGGACGTCCCGGCCCCAGCACTCCTTGGGGCAAGCCTGCTCTGGGCCTTAAGACCCGTAAGAAGAAGGCTTCCGATAAGCTGATCGTGAGAAGACGTGACGGTAAGGCAATCAAGTAATCGAGGAGGAGAGACAAATGGCTAGATCACTGAAAAAAGGCCCTTTCGCTGATGAAAGTTTACTGAAAAAGGTAGATGCGTTGAACGCTTCCGGACAGAAGTCTGTTATCAAGACCTGGTCCCGCCGTTCCACCATTTTCCCTTCCTTCGTTGGACACACCATCGCTGTCCACGACGGAAGAAAGCATGTGCCCGTATATGTGACCGAGGATATGGTTGGCCACAAACTTGGCGAGTTCGTTGCCACCAGGACCTACAGAGGTCACGGCAAAGATGAAAAGAAGTCCAAGGTCAGGTAAGTAAAGCGTAATATTGGCGCATGGCTGCCCGGGAGGGCGGCCAACCCCTGGGGCGGCAGGGCGTGGAGCATTATCCCATACCCCGCCCCGGGAAAAGAATCTGGTCTGTCTGCGGCCCGGCCGTAGCAGATGCGTTAGCTTGAAAACAACGGAATGTAGGAGGAAATTATCTATGGCTAAAGGACATAGAAGTCAGATCAAGAGAGAGAGAAATGCCCAGAAGGACACCAGACCCTCTGCCAAGTTATCATACGCAAGGATCCCCGTTCAGAAGGCATGTTTCGTATTGGACGCCATCAGAGGCAAGGACGTGGAGAGCGCGCTGGGCATCCTGGCATACAATCCCAGATACGCTTCCAGCGTAATTGAGAAGCTGCTGAAGTCTGCAATCGCCAATGCGGAGAACAATAACGGCATGAACGCCGACAACCTGTATATCGCAGAGTGCTATGCAAACAACGGACCCATCATGAAGAGAGTAAGACCGAGAGCACAGGGCAGAGCTTATAGGATCGAGAAGAGAATGAGCCATATCACCATCGTGCTTGATGAGAAATAGGAGGAAGAATTATGGGACAGAAAGTTAATCCTCACGGCCTGAGAGTCGGCGTTATTAAGGATTGGGATTCCAAGTGGTACGCTGATGCAGAGTTCTCCGATTATCTGGTAGAGGACTACAACATCAGACAGTTTTTGAAGAAGAAATTATACAGCGCAGGCGTTTCCAAGATCGAGATCGAGAGGGCGTCTGACAGGGTGAAGGTTGTTATCTACACCGCCAAGCCCGGCGTGGTAATTGGCAAGGGCGGCGCTGAGATCGAGATCACCAAGCGGGAGCTTTCCAAACTCACCGACAAGAAGGTGATGGTTGACATCAAGGAGATCAAGAGACCGGATAAGGATGCCCAGCTTGTGGCTGAAAACATTGCGCAGCAGCTCGAGAACCGTATTTCTTTCAGGCGCGCCATGAAGTCCTGCATGGGAAGGACCATGAAGGCAGGAGCCCAGGGCATCAAGGCAGCCTGCGCAGGTCGTCTGGGCGGCGCTGATATTGCCCGTACCGAATTCTACAGCGAGGGTACGATTCCCCTGCAGACACTGAGAGCTGACATCGACTATGGTTTTGCCGAGGCGGATACCACTTACGGCAAGGTTGGCGTCAAGGTTTGGATTTATAAAGGCGAGATTCTTCCTACAAAAGGAGAGCCGGTGGAAGGGAGCGATAAATAATGTTAATGCCGAAGAGAGTTAAGCGTCGTAAACAGTTCCGTGGCACCATGGCCGGCAAGGCTATGAGGGGCAACACCCTCACCTATGGTGAGTACGGCCTGGTAGCAACAGAGCCCTGCTGGATCAAGTCCAATCAGATCGAGGCGGCCCGTATTGCACTTACCCGTTATACAAAGCGTACCGGTAAGGTTTGGATCAAGATTTTCCCGGATAAGCCCGTAACCGCAAAGCCCGCCGAGACTCGTATGGGTTCCGGTAAAGGTTCTTTGGAGTACTGGGTGGCAGTTGTAAAGCCCGGACGCGTGATGTTTGAGATTGCTGGGGTTCCCGAGTCAGACGCCCGCGAGGCATTGCGTCTTGCCATGCACAAGCTTCCTTGCAAGTGCAAGGTCGTATCGAAAGCAGATCTGGAAGGCGGTGTATCATAATGAAGAAAACTAAGTATGTTGAGGAATTACAGACCAAGTCTGTTGAGGAACTGGACCAGGAGCTGGTCGCTGCAAAAAAGGAACTTTTCAATTTGAGATTCCAGAACGCTACCAACCAGTTGGACAATACGGCAAGAATCAGGGAAGTCAGAAAGAACATTGCCCGTATCCAGACTGTGATCACCCAGAAGGCCAAGGCATAAGCAGCGGACGAAGAAAGGAGAATGGGTCGTGGAAAGAAATTTGAGAAAACAGCGTACTGGCAAGGTTGTCAGTAATAAGATGGATAAGACGATCGTTGTCGCTATCGAGAACCGTGTAAAGCACCCCCTTTACAAGAAGGTTGTGAAGAGCACCTACAAGCTGAAAGCACATGATGAAAACAACGAGTGTAACATCGGCGACACCGTTAAGGTGATGGAGACAAGGCCTCTGTCCAAGGACAAGAGATGGAGACTTGTTGAGATCGTAGAGAGAGCAAAATAATCGTGCGGATAGATATTTGGAAGGAGAATTAACATGGTTCAGCAGGAAACTAGACTGAAGGTTGCTGACAATACCGGTGCGAAGGAACTTCTTTGCATCCGTGTTATGGGCGGCTCCACAAGAAGATATGCACAGATCGGCGATGTGATTGTTGCTTCGGTCAAAGATGCAACACCTGGTGGCGTTGTAAAGAAGGGTGATGTGGTCAAGGCCGTAGTTGTCCGTACTGTGAAGGGCGCGCGTCGTAAGGACGGCTCCTACATTAAGTTTGATGAGAACGCGGCAGTAATCATCAAAGAAGATAAGACTCCCAGAGGAACTCGTATCTTTGGGCCCGTAGCGAGAGAGCTTCGTGAGAAACAGTTTATGAAGATCGTTTCCCTGGCTCCCGAAGTATTGTAAGGAGGTGCGGCAATGGCAACGATGAAGATTAAAAAGGGCGACACGGTCAGAGTGATCGCCGGCAACGCAAAGATCAAGAATAAAGAGGGCAGGGTTATTTCCGTGGATGCCAAGAATGGTAAGATCCTTGTGGAAGGCCTGAACATGATGACCAAGCACTCCAAACCCACCCAGGCCAATCCCAACGGTGGTATTATCCAGAAGGAAGCTCCCATGGACATCTCCAACGTGATGCTGGTTCACAAGGGACAGGCAACCAGGGTCGGCTTCAGGATGGAAGGGGACAAAAAGGTTCGTTTCGCTAAAAAGACCGGCGAAGTGATCGACTGATCCCAGGAAGGAGGAAAGTAAACGTGAGTAGATTGAAAGATTTCTATAACAACGAGATCGTCGCTGCTATGACGAAGAAGTTTGGATATAAAAACGTGATGGAAGTTCCCAAGCTGGATAAGATCGTGGTCAACATGGGCGTCGGCGAAGCCAAGGACAATGCTAAGGTGCTGGAGAACGCGGTTCATGATATGGAGACCATCACAGGCCAGAAGGCTGTTTTGACCAAGGCCAAGGGTTCTATCGCCAATTTCAAGATCCGTGAGGGCATGAACATCGGCTGCAAGACCACCCTGCGGGGCGAGAAGATGTACGAGTTTCTGGATCGCCTGGTGAACCTGGCTCTTCCCCGCGTTCGCGATTTCAGAGGGGTGAATCCCAACGCTTTTGACGGCAGAGGCAACTATGCCCTGGGCATCAAGGAGCAGATCATCTTCCCCGAGATCGAGTACGACAAGATCGACAAGACCAGGGGTATGGATATCATTTTCGTAACAACTGCCAAGACGGACGAAGAGGCGCGCGAGTTGTTGACGCTGTTCAACATGCCCTTCGCAAAATCATAAGGAGGTAAATTCTCATGGCAAAGACATCTATGAAGATTAAGCAGCAGCGCAAGCCTAAGTTTTCCACCCAGGCTTATACCCGTTGCAAGATTTGTGGCCGTCCACACTCGGTTCTGAAGAAATACGGAATTTGCAGAGTTTGCTTCCGTGAGCTGGCATACAAGGGCGAGATTCCCGGCGTTAAGAAGGCAAGTTGGTAAGGAGGAGGAAAAACCATGGCACTGAGCGATCCTATTGCAGATATGCTTACAAGAATTCGTAACGCGAATACTGCAAAACACGATACAGTTGATGTTCCTGCTTCCAGGATGAAGTTGGCGATCGCCGACATCCTTTTGGAGGAGGGCTATATTAAGAAGTATGACATCATAGAGGATGGCAGCTTCAAGACCATCCATATCGCCCTGAAGTACGGCGGGGACAAGAACGAGAAGATGATCACCGGCCTCAAGAGAATCTCCAAGCCGGGCCTGCGCGTGTATGCCGGCAAGGATGAACTGCCCAGAGTGCTGGGCGGCCTGGGTATTGCGATCATTTCCACCAACCAGGGCGTTATCACCGATAAGAAGGCAAGGGAGCTGCAGGTAGGCGGCGAGGTACTGGCTTTCGTGTGGTAGTGGATGAAACAGATTTTCTAAGGTGTCAGGGAACGCCACCGGAGAAAATCTAAGTGTGTCCCGAAGAATGTCTCAGGGAGACATTCTTCAAGTAAGAGAGATTCATATAGCAGTTTATATAGAACAAGAACAGGAGGTACGGGCATGTCACGTATAGGAAGAATGCCAATCGCAATTCCCGCAGGTGTTACTGTGGATGTTGCAGAAAATAATAAAGTGACTGTAAAAGGTCCCAAGGGGACGCTGGAGAGAGTGTTGCCTACAGAGATGGAGATCAAGGTGGAGGGCGCAGAAGTTCATGTGAGCCGTCCCAACGACTTAAAGAAGATGAAATCCCTGCACGGCCTGACCAGGACGCTGATCAACAACATGGTGGTGGGCGTTACCCAGGGTTATGAGAAAAAGTTGGAAGTAAACGGCGTGGGTTACAGAGCCGCCAAGGCCGGCAAGAAGCTGACCCTGTCTTTGGGCTATTCCCATCCGGTAGAGATGGATGATCCCGAGGGGATCGAGACTGTCGTTGAAGGGCAGAACATTATCCTTGTCAAGGGCATCGACAAGGAAAAAGTAGGCCAATTCGCAGCCGAAATCAGAGACAAGAGGAGACCTGAGCCTTATAAGGGCAAGGGTATCAAGTATGCTGATGAAACCATCAGGCGCAAGGTTGGTAAGACCGGTAAGAAATAATAGATAAGGAGAGTATGAAAATGGTTAGTAAGGAATCCAGACAGAAAGTTCGTGTTAAAAAGCACATGAGAATTCGCAACCGTTTCAGCGGCACGGCTGAGCAGCCTCGTCTTGCGGTATTCAGAAGCAATAATCATATGTATGCTCAAATTATCGATGATACGGTCGGCCACACCCTGGTATCCGCATCCACTCTGGAGAAGGCCGTCAAGGCAGAACTGGAGAAAACAGACAATGTTGACGCAGCGGCTTATTTGGGAACCGTCATTGGTAAGAGGGCAGTAGAGAAGGGTATTACGAAAGTTGTTTTTGACAGAGGCGGCTTTATATACCACGGCAAGATCGCAGCATTAGCTGACGCAGCCAGAGAAGCTGGCTTGGAATTCTAGGAAAGGAAGGAAATATCATGAAGCAGACAATCATAGATGCAAGCCAGTTAGAGTTGAATGATAAAGTTGTGGTAATCAAGCGCGTTGCCAAGACTGTAAAGGGTGGCCGCAACATGCGCTTCACCGCTCTGGTGGTGGTGGGAGACGGCAACGGTCATGTGGGTGCCGGCCTGGGCAAGGCTGTGGAAATCCCCGAGGCCATCCGCAAGGGTAAGGAAGACGCCATGAAGCACCTTGTGACCATCGCTCTGGACGAGAACAATTCCATCACTCATGATTTCATCGGAAAGTACGGTTCTTCCAACGTGCTGCTTAAGAGAGCTCCCGAAGGTACCGGTATCATCGCAGGCGGTCCCGCGCGTATCGTTTGCGAACTGGCGGGTATCAAGAACATCCGTACCAAGTCCCTGGGCTCTAACAACAAGCAGAACGTGGTTCTGGCAACGATCAGTGGCCTCAGCCAGCTTAAATCCCCCGAGGAAGTGGCAAGAAACCGCGGTAAGTCCGTGGATGAGATCTATGCCTGACGCAAGGGCGTGAAAGGAGAAGGAAGAAATCATGGCAGATAAGATGTTAAAGGTGACTTTGGTAAAGTCCACCATCGGTGCTGTGCCGAAGAACAGGAAAACAGTGGAGTCCATGGGACTCAGGAAATTGAATCATTCCATCATCCTTCCTGATAATGCGGCCACCAGAGGCCAGATTCGTCAGGTGGGTCATTTGTTAAAAGTAGAAGAAGTGGAAGCATAAAGAGAAGGAGGTGTCAACATGGAATTATCCAATTTAAGGCCTGCGGAAGGCTCCAGGAAGAGCGATAATTTTAGAAGAGGCCGTGGACATGGTTCAGGCAATGGTAAGACAGCCGGCAAGGGACACAAAGGCCAGAAAGCCCGTTCCGGAGCACCCAGGATCGGCTTTGAGGGCGGCCAGATGCCTTTATACAGACGTATCCCCAAGAGAGGGTTCAAGAACAGGAACACCAAGGAGATCGTGGCAATCAACGTGAGCGTGCTGGAACGCTTTGAGGATGGCGCCACCGTAGACGTTCAGGCATTGATGGAAGCCGGAGTAATCAAGAACCCCAGGGATGGCGTAAAGGTACTCGGAAACGGAGAACTTACCAAGAAACTCAACGTGAAGGTAAACGCTTACAGCGCATCCGCAAAGGAAAAGATTGAGGCACTTGGTGGAACAGCTGAGGTGATCTAATGCTAACAACCTTAAGGAATGCATTCAAAATAAAGGAGATAAGGACCAAAATTCTCTTTACGCTGGTCATGCTGGTTGTGATCCGTCTGGGATCACAGCTGCCTGTGCCGGGCGTGGACAGGACTTATTTCTCAACATGGTTTGCGCAGCAGACCGGTGATGCATTTAGTTTCTTTGATGCGATAACGGGCGGATCGTTCCTGAACATGTCCATTCTGGCGCTGAACATCAGTCCCTATATCACATCATCCATCATCATGCAGCTTTTGACCATTGCCATTCCCAAGCTGGAAGAGATGCAGAGGGATGGCGAGGACGGCAGGAAGAAGATCGCTTCCATCACCAGGTATGTGACGGTGGTGTTGGCCGTGGTTCAGGCATCCGCCATGTCCATCGGATTTGGGCGGCAGGGTCTGCTGGTGACATTCAACGCGCTTAATGTGATCACCTGTATCGCTGCGCTCACCGCCGGCAGCGCTTTCATGATGTGGGTGGGAGAGAGGATCACCGAGAAGGGGATCGGCAATGGTATTTCCATTGTGCTGGTTATCAACATCGTGTCCCGCCTCCCTCAGGACCTGGCCAACCTGTTTGACCAGTTTGTATTTGGCAAGGCGCCCGCTACGGCTGTGCTGGCGGCATGCATCATCGTGTTGATTATCATACTGATGGTGGTGCTGGTCATCGTGCTGAACGCAGGCGTGCGTAAGATTCCCGTCCAGTATGCCAAGAAGGTGCAGGGCAGAAAGATGGTTGGGGGACAGACTTCCAACATCCCGCTGAAGGTGAACACTTCCGGCGTGATCCCGGTGATCTTTGCTTCCTCCATCATGCAGACTCCCATTATTATATGCAGCTTCCTGGGCTATCAGGGAACCGGGTTCTGGGGCGAGGTGCTCAAGTATCTGAACCAGAACTATTGGTGCAATCGCAGTCAGCCCATCTATACCATAGGTATGCTCGTATATATCCTGCTGGTGATCTTTTTCGCTTACTTCTATACTTCCATCACTTTCAATCCGTTGATGGTGGCGGACAATATGAAGAAGCAGGGCGGTTTTATCCCGGGTATCAGGCCGGGCAAGCCCACCAGCGATTATCTGACCAGGGTTCTGAACTACCTGATCTTTATCGGGGCTGTGGGGCTGGTAATTATCGCCATACTGCCGTTTATTTTCAGCGGCCTGTTCGGCGCGCATGTCTCCTTCGGCGGAACCAGCCTGATCATCATTGTCAGTGTCATACTGGAAACCATGAAGCAGGTGGAATCCCAGATGCTGGTGCGCAATTACAAGGGATTTTTGAACGATTAACCAGGGTGGAAAGGCGCTTTCCCATGATTATTTATCATAGAGGGCGTCTTTTTGGTGTAAATGCAAGGATTTGTATTGCAAACAACCGACGAAATAGGTAAAATAGAACGGTAAATTGAAACGCATTTCATGCCCGGAAGCGGCATGGGCATAAGGAGGAGCATATGAAGATAATTATGTTAGGCGCGCCTGGCGCAGGCAAGGGCACTCAGGCCAAGATGATTGCCGAGAAATACGGGATTCCTCATGTATCCACGGGAGATATCTTCCGGGCCAATATCAAGAATGGCACGGAACTGGGCATGGAAGCCAAGAAATATATGGATCAGGGGCTGCTGGTGCCCGATGAACTTACCGTGAAGATCCTTTTGGACCGAGTGGCCCAGGAGGATTGCCAGAAGGGCTATGTGCTGGATGGTTTTCCCCGCACCATTCCCCAGGCGGAGGTACTGGACAAGGCGCTGGCGGAGCTGGGCGAGGAGATTGACTACGCTGTCAACGTGGATGTGCCCGATGAAAACATTGTAAAGCGGATGTCAGGCAGGAGGGCGTGCCTTGCCTGCGGCGCAACCTACCACATTGAGCATATTCCTCCCAAACAGGAGGGCGTCTGTGACAACTGCGGCCAGTCTCTGGTGCTGCGTGACGACGACAAGCCGGAGACGGTACAGAACCGCCTGAAGGTGTATCATGACCAGACCCAGCCTCTGATTGATTTCTATACCGCCAAGGGCGTGCTTCGCACCGTGGACGGCACTGTGGACATGAAGGATGTGTTTGAGGCGATTGTATCTATTTTGGGATAAGGCAAGTATGAAACTGGCGTTTCATATACCGATTTGCGCAGTATCGCAAACAAGGCTTGCGATATGCATGCAGAGGCAAGTATGAAACTGGCGTTTCA
>JAAWKU010000033.1 GCA_022797535.1 Lachnospiraceae bacterium
ATGCATCCCCATGGCCGTCACCACCGCCACCAGATTATCCTGCCCGTCCGTAATACGGGTTTCGTAGTAGCAGGCCCGCCTGCCGTCCCTGATCTGCCTGCATTCCGCCACCAGCCGGGCGTCCTTGGGCATGCTGATAAAGCTGATATTGCTGTTGGCAGTCACGGTCATATGCCCCGGCGGATTGGCTGCCACCGCAAATGCAAAGTCCGCCATGGTAAACAGCGCCCCTCCCATCACATGACGATGAGCCGCCATATGCTTCTCCTCTGTCACCAGGCTGCAGCGCGCATACCCATCCGCCACATCCTCAATGACAATCCCTGTGGTCTGAGTAGCGTACGTATCCGCCTTGAAAAACTCCCTTGCTTCCTCCAGTCTGGTCATCTCAGTCATCCTTTCGCCAATATTATTTTATAGCGGCATCCCCTGTTTTATCAGATTGGGCCACTTCACACTCATAGTCTGTAAATCATTCCCCTTAGCCCATTCAGTGCCTGACATGCTGATAAGCAGCAGTTCATTCGTCCGTATCCTGTTTGGCAGCGCCAATCATTGGGATAAAATCGTCCGTATCCCCGCAGAAAAAACCGCCGATTCTACCGCAAATATGCTCCATCACCGCCCTGGCAGCCTGGTAGTCCTCGGGCCGGAACGTGACATAACAGAGAAACTTCACTCCATGTTCCTCCAGAAAAGCATCGGCCGCCTCCTCCCCAAACTCTGGTTCCATGGCCTCCACATCCATACAGCCCCCCTCTGCCAGATCAATCACCAACACCTGAGCGGCTTCCCAGTACTCCAATTCGTAAGCCGTATCGGACATTGCCTCCTTTAAATCACCCACCGTGATATCCCCATGGGTCATGTAGAACCAGCCGTCCGGTACATCTGTCTGTGTCCGGGGCATCTGCCCGGCCGCATCCTGCCTGAATTGTTTCTTTTTTGCTTCGCCTTTCATTGTATATGTTCTCCTTCCGGCCTTCTACTAATTAATATCTGCCTCTGTCTCCCTGTTGTTCTGAAAAGAGCAGAAATCTGCTCAAATCATGCATACATTATAGACAATATCTTTGAGAAATACAACTTGTTTTTATTTTCAGGTCTGGCGCGGCATTTCCACGTCTTAACATATAGAAAGCTAAATAGATTCCACACTCTGCAAGGATCCACTCCTGAGATAACAAGAATCCATTCCCGGGAAAACAAGAATTCATTCCCGGGAAAAAATAGAATGCGAATCTCACGAAATAAAATTCGTGAGATTCGCATCCTTAACTCCTTGGTTCCTGTCCTGTTTTATACGGCCTAGACAAAATCCGCATAGCGGGAACTTCCCTGCACATTATAAGCTCCGGTAGAGGTATATCCACTGGTGGCATTGGCCTGCGTCGTCATATAGTAGTCTACAAGCGAGGCACTGGTGGCGATGGAAGAGCCATAGTCGCTGAAAAACTTCTGGACCTGAGACATATCCGCTTTCTTAAATGTATCCTTGTCGATCTTCAATTTGCCCTTTTCGTCCACATTAATGCCAAACTGTTTGAGCGCATCCGCATTTTGTGCCGTCTTTTCCCTGATGTGAGACAAGTTGGCCAGTACGCCGGAATTTGAACTGGATTCGGCGGCGTCAAACATACGGTTGTAGTTATTTACAAAACTACTGGCTGTGGCAAAAATCTTCTCGATATCGTACTGATCAGTCTCGTTGCCGTCTTTATCCTTGATCTTTTCGTATAAAGCGTCGGACGCAAGGGCTTTACCGTCTGCCTTGAGGGAGGATGCGCCGGAAGCCGCCGTGCTGTCCGCTGCGTTTGAACTGTTCGCAGCGCCCGCAAACTGAAGGCGTGAAGCAACCGTGGATCCATAACTCATGATATTCTTGGAGGAAAACATCTCCTGCACTTTGGAGACACCCGCCTCTTTCAGCTTGGCTTCATCAAGTTCAAGCGTCCCGTTGGAATTGACTGTAAGGCCAATTTCGGAGAGTTTCTCAGCATTCGCGGCCGTGCTGCTCATCACATTTGCCACATATGCCGTCTTGTTGGCCAAAGTCGAATTCTTCGCTGCATTCACTACGTTATTGTATTCTGATACATAGGATTTCATTGCAGAAATCACTTTGTCTGCCGCGCTCTGTCCATTGGCTGTATCCGTATAAGTCTTGTCATTCTGCAGCACGGAAACGGACGTCTTCAGACTCGAAAGCCCCGATGTCAATTCAGCGTTTGCCTTCTGCGCCTCTTTGGAGACCTTCGGATGCCTCTTCTCCTCCAGAATTCTGTCAAGAACATTGCTCTTATTGCTTTTGCTGCTGGCTGTCGTACCCGTACTCTGCCATGCGCTTCCCCCATTGGAATCCGCATAGTAAGCCTTCATCAACTTGCCATAGCTGCCGTTCTTGATCGCCGCGTAATCCCCCAGCCAGTTGCTGGAAGCGGCATTGCCTGCGGCTGATCCTACGCTGGAAAAAAGATGCGTATAATCAGGCTTTGTAGCCTGCACATCAATACTGATTCCCATAATCTTACCCTCCTGTCATCCTTGACTGTGTTTAAAGAAACTTCCTGTTATATCTATTGTATCGTCATCTCCTCTTTTAAGCAATAGCTATTTTGGGATTTTTATGCTTTTCCGGGAGTTTTTTCTTATTATTTTGCAGGTATGGCATGTATCCCGCGTCGCAAAAAACCCATGGGCCCATAACCATCAGTCCCTTACATTTGAAGCGCCGGACACATCACTGTGTCCGGCGTCCTGCCGTTTCCCTGCTTTCTGTTCCTCTTTTTGTTCCGATTTCTGTTCCTCTTTCTGTTCCGTTTTTTGTTTCGCTTACTGCAGATATTCTCTGACGCTCCTCAGAGCCGCCTCGTCCTCCGCCCTGGCCTGAAGGATCAGCTTTGCCAGTTCCTCTCTCACTTTCCTGTCCGCCAGATGTCTGAGCATGGCGTCTACATCTGCCCAGTCTCCGATCAACCCGCTCATCTCCATAGCACAATCGCTTACTTTCCGGAAATGGCTGGCGGCCTTTTCCAGCTTCTCGTTGTCCTGCCCTGGCTGCCGGGCCGCCAGTTCAAGCAGATACGCAGCCCCCTGGCTCCTGCCATCCGCCAGGCACTGGGTAGCGTCATTCTGAACCAGCAGCTTGGTAAACAGACTGTCATAGACCTCACTGGTAAAATGACTTTCCTCCAGAAGCATCTCGCGCCACGCGTCATAGGCCAGTATCCCCTTGGCATAGGAACACTCTTTACGCCCCTCCAGGGCGGTGACCGCCTGTCCCAGAACTTCCCTGGAAGCCACTCTTTCCCCAATTATGGGACCGAGACACATTACTGCCTGGGTGTCCGTATTTTCCCACCAGTTCCTGCTGATAAAGTATCCGTTCTCCGCAATGGACACATCGCCTGCATACTCCTGGTCCTCCTGGAAGAAATTCCATCCCAGCAGACTGTCTCCATTGTGTTCATATCCCGCCACAATGCAGGGTTCCGGCGGCCCGATGATTCCCAGCGCAATGCAGGGATAGCCCTTCTCCAGGCGCTCCTCGATAAAGGCCAGAAAATCCTCCCTGGCGGTGGTCTCCTCACGGCCCAGGAAAGAAAACTCCCGACCCAGAGCCTTAGCCCCCAACCCATATACCTGGTTGGATTCCGTAAACGCATGGTAAATATCCACATTGCTCAGATCCCATTTCTTTGTATTCCACACCAGACGGAAAGCCGCCCCGGTAGCCGCCATGATGTAAGGATAAGATACATCATCCCCCAGATACTCTGCCACGGCCTTGACACAGATGGGGAAAGGCGTGCAGCTTCCATAGCTGCCGTATTTTACCTGCTGAATATCATGTAATAATATGCTGTCCTGCTTCATATGACCTACAATGCTCCTTCTCTTTTCCGGATTAAACTCCGCTTCTCCCAGCAATTCAAGACCATACACGCCAGGCAGCAGCTGCGCCTTGCCCACCGCCGGTCTGGCCCTGCGGAATGCGCGGGGAGACATGCCCATGACTTTTGAAAAGGCCCGGGTATAGGCTTCATGGGATCCAAAACCCCATTCCAGCGCTATATCCAATACGCTCCTGTCCGTGCGCAGAAGCTGCGCCGCCGACAGGATGATCCTTCGCCTTTTATAGTAATGCATAATGGACATACCCACCTGGCTGGCAAACAATTCCCGGATATAATTCTCCGAAAATCCAAATCTCCGCCCCATCTGTTTCAGATCCAGATATGGATCTGCCACATGGCTCTCCACATAGCTGACCATAGCCCGTGTAATGGTTGAATAGCTCATTGACTGGTTCCTCTCTCACTGCAGTGTAGGTCTATTCTACCAGGGTTTACATACAATTTCTTGACTTTTCTGAGGTTCTTCCAGCATGTTCCTGATCTGGCAGATCCAGACCGCAAAAAGCACGGACGCAGTCTCTCAAAAACCGCGTCCGCGCCAAACGCCTATATATAACCGTCAGCCCGGAATATCCGGAAGATACCGTTTCAGAGTGCCGCATATTCCCTGCCAGCGTACAGCAAAGCCAGGATATCAACCCGCCGACAGTTTATCAAACTCCTCCGCCGGGATTGCTTTCCCATCCGCAGTGTAGAGGCCGGGAACCCTCTGCTTCAGATAATCAATCAGTTCCGTGCCGGATTCCTCAGAACATTCCGCAAATCCACGGCTTTTGCTTTTACTCAGCAGCATCACGGTAAGATACTCGATTCTTTTTCTGTTTGGCACATCCCCCACCGCTACCGTCTGCTTTACAAGACAGGCTGCGGAAAGATCAGAAATTTTTAATATGGTATGATGAGCGTCCGCAAGATAGATATAGTCTCTTGTAAGAATACCGTCGGACTGTCCCACTGCCAGGGCTTTGGTCGCGTCCAGAAGCCTGATCACCCGGCACTCCATATCCATGGTCTGGCGCTCAAACTCGTCCATATCGCTTATGGTATATCCGCTCTGCTTTGCGCAGTTGCTCTTCCAACTGGCTGTTCCTCTTACATGGCGTATAATTGTAATGATAATGGAAGCCAGGGCAATCAACGCAAAGCACGCAAAGAAACCCGCTATGAATTTACCAGCGCCGATCATGTCCTCCTGTCCCGACAGGCGATATTCCTCTATTCGCCCCATTGCCCAGTAAAAACCGAAAGCGCTTCCCAAAAGCACGATACCGAAAAAAATATAAACCCCGAAAGAAATCTTCGCCGTTTTCTTTCTGATGGAAGTAAATACTCCTTCGGCATAATGCTTTCTTTTGTAGTCATCACTCATCACCTGCAGATACTTTTCCATTTTCAGATCCTCCTGTTAATAAAAATCCGATTTTTTCGGTTCTTTAGCAAATAGTATAGCACAATGTCATGAGCAAGTCCACATGTGACTCTCTCGGACTGTATCAATAAAAAACAGCAGAATGCCGGACTCCATTATCCATGCCATTCTGCCGCTTTTTTCTTATATCACTTTATCTATCACTTTATCTATCGCTTTGTCTATCACTTTATCTCTTTCTTTTCCGGCCCCTTGCGGAAGCATTCCTTTCTCCGCCTATTGCTCCCCGCTGCTCATACGAAGCTGGGCGTTGACCAGACCATAGTAAATCCCCTGCTTTTCCAACAGTTCGTTATGCGTGCCGATCTCGGCCACGCCGTGCTTGTCAATAACCACCAGCCGATCCGCGTCCCGCAGGGTGGAAAGACGGTGGGCGATGGCAAAGGTGGTTCTGCCCTTTACCAGACGATTCAGGGCCTGCTGGATCAGGAACTCGCTCTCCGTGTCCAGAGCCGATGTGGCCTCGTCCAGGATCAGGATCCGGGGATTGTTCAGAATCGCCCTGGCGATGGCAATACGCTGCCTCTCACCGCCGGACAGATTGTAACCGTGCTCGCCCACATAAGTGTTGTAGCCGTCCGGAGTCTTGCAGATAAAGTCATGGGCATTGGCCGCTCTGGCCGCCATGATGACTTCCTCCAGAGTGGCGTCCTGTTTGGCAAAACGGATATTAGCCAGGATCGTGCCGGAAAACAGAAAGGTCTCCTGCAGCACCACGCCGATCTGGGAATGCAGGCTTTCCATCTGCACGTCCCGCAGATCGTACCCGTCCAGAGTAATCTTACCCTGGTCCACATCGTAGAGCCGCATGATCAGGTTGATCAGCGTGGATTTCCCCGTGCCGGACGCCCCCACCAGACCGATCATCTCTCCCGGCTTTACATCGAAAGAGATATGCTCCAGCACCGGCTCATAGGTCTGATAGCCAAAGGACACATCCTCAAAAGTAAACGCGCCCTCAATGGGAAAGGCCTTACTCTCCGCCTTGTCCGCCAGCAGGGGTTCCTCATCCAGCACATCGTAGATGCGGTTTAAGCTGGTCAGCATCAGCATCATCTCTCTGGGCAGATGAGTCATCCAGCTCAGAGGACCGAAAAGGTACCCGCTGTAAGTCACAAACTGCACCAGCTGTCCCACGGTCATACTGCCGTCCAGCACCTGTATCCCGCCGAAATAGACGGCGATATAGGTTCCCACTCCCAACAGAAACGTCAATATGGGATAGAATACCGCCCAGAAGGTCTCGTTCTTTTTCTGGATTGCGGCATAAGCCCTGGTTTTTTCGGTAAACCTGGCGCTCTCCCGCTCCTCCTTGCCAAAGGATTTCACAATGCGCATGCCGGACAGGATATCCTGCAGATTGCTGCTCAAATCATCCGCCCGCAGCCATTGTTTGTGAAAAATGGTGTGGATGTGATGCCAGAACAGCCTGGTAATCACGATCACCGCAATGACAAAAACCAGGGACAACAGGGTCATCTGCCAGCTGATGATCATCATCATCACCAGCGACACCACCATGGTCACCAGCGTGGAGAGCATATCTCCAAATACATCCTGCATGAAAGCCCTGATCTGTTTGGTATCCCGGGATACCCGGTTCATCAGTTCGCCGGGCTTACGGTTGTTGATAAAGGACAGGGACAGCACCTGAATCTTGTAGTACAGTTTGGCCCGCAGGCTCATACTCAGGGAAGCCCCCAGCTTGACGCAGAGCCAGTAGCGATAAATCCAGCAGATCATGCCTCCCACCGTCAGAACAAAAGTCAGAATGATAAACAGCCATAGATCTGTCATGGTTCCCTGACCGTTGGCCAGGGAATTGTCAATAAAGTACCGCTGTACCATGGGATTGAACATATTGATCCCCGCCAGCAGCACCAGCAGCAAAGAAATTGCCACCAGTCTGCCGATAAATTCCCCGCACAGCGCCATAAATTTTTTGAGTATGTCCGACTTGCCGTCACAATACATGCACTTGCTGGTGCCCGGCAGGGCCCGGCCGCATCTCTCACAATATTTTTCGTACTCCCGGCTCTCCACCCGGCTGACCATCTGTGTTTTTTTGCCCTCCTGCACGGCCTGCACCAGAGTCTGCGCTCCCCGGACCGCGTAGGCCACCCGGATGATGTGGCGCATGGAAAAGCGGGCTATGCACTCCGGCAGCCCCTCCCTGGGAAACACGGTCACGATACCGCATCCCACCTGATGCTCACATTTTATTTTCTCACAGTCCGCCAGCAGATGCTCGGAGGTCTTTTCCTCCCCCCGAAGAGTCATCAGACGATCCTCCGTCACCACGATCCAGGTCTGGTCCGTGTAGCTGACCTGGGGACTGCGCGCCCGGTTGTCAAAGGCCAGATCCACAGGGACACAGTACCATATGGTCTCGCCGTCCCGGAGAGAAAGGGCCTGCTGCTGGGACTCCTTTAGTGTGTATAATAGTTTCATGAATAACTGCTCCTTATAATCGAGGTTTGCCACTCAAACCATGTGAATCAGATAAACAGATCCAGTTTCTTGCGCTCCATAACGGTCAGGGCATACAGGTCGGGCAGTTCGTAGCGGTTGCCGTCAATGTCCGTGATCTGGTAACGGGCCTCGCCCAGGGATACCACTGCGTCGCCTCCCATATGGGTAGTGAAGCGGCAGCTTCCAAAATCCGTCTGCACATGCCAGTAGGCATAGCCGTATTCGTCCTTCACTTCCATCACCTTACGGATCACGGGCATAAAGTAGCGCAGACGCACCTGCTCCTGTACCATGTCCTGCACTTCCCGGGGCATATCGCCCAAAGAACGGATCACGCCGATCTCTTTGGCCTTCTCATCCGCCTCCCGTATGGATATGAACTCCTGGGGATTGGTCAGAGGAAAGGTCAGATACACGCCTACCCGGTCATAGTTCTTACCGTCAAACTGCAGGGACAAAAAGCCCCCCTGGGTGCGGGTA
Source organism: Lachnospiraceae bacterium (assembly GCA_022797535.1). Classification (GTDB taxonomy): domain Bacteria; phylum Bacillota; class Clostridia; order Lachnospirales; family Lachnospiraceae; genus Acetatifactor. Next base: position 8,299 of record JAAWKU010000033.1, read on the forward strand.
AAGACTGCGTTGTCCGCCGTCAGCAGACGCATCTGCAGCACTTCCTCCGACTCCTTCTTTAAGGCTTCCTCATCGAATTCCTGCAGGTCCAGCAGATTCGGCATGCCGTTTTCTCTTTGATCTTCCATGTCTATATTTTCCTTTCTTGACTAGATCTCTTCCTTGAAATCCTATAAGCTCTTTTACCTTATAAGTTCTCATATCTTACTTAAGTCCTTATATTTTATTAAGTCCTTATATTTTATCAGGTCCCTGTATCTTATCAGTTCCTTATATCTCATCAGAACCCTATATCTTATCAGGTCCCTAATCCTATCAGGTCCTTATATCCCATCAGACCCCTATATCTTATCAGGTCCCTATATCTTATCAGGTCCCTATATCTTATCAGGTTTCTCACATCACCTGCAGATCCTCCCGGCTCTTTCCTGATTTCGCCGGGAGGAATCCCCCATGTCCTACTCCAGGCCGCGCATGGCCAGCGCCTTGGTCTGCAGTTCGCTGAGTTTGAAGAAAGTACCTTTCAGCGCCATCAGCTCCTCATGAGTCCCGGATTCCGTCACCCGGCCGTCATCCAGCACGATCAGGTGCGTGGCGTTGCGCAGGGTGGACAGGCGGTGGGCGATGGACAGTACAGTTCTGCCCTTCTCCAGCTGCTCCAGAGATTTCTGGATCGCCAGCTCCGTCTCCGTGTCCACTGCCGATGTGGCCTCGTCCAGGATCAAAATCCTGGGATCCGCCAGAATTGCTCTTGCAATGGAGATCCGCTGCTTCTCGCCGCCGGACAGTGTTCTGTTGGAGGCTCCCAGAATGGTATCGTAACCCTGGGGCATCTTGCAGATAAAGTCATGGGCGCTGGCCTGTATGGCCGCTTTGATGATTTCCTCCCGGGTGGCCTCCGGCCGGGCATAGGCGATATTTTCTGCCACTGTACCCATGAAAATATAAGTTTCCTGAGACACCATGGACACATTTTTGCGCAGTTCCCTGAAACCATACTGCTTTACATTGACGCCATCCACCAGCACCTGGCCTTCCTGGGTGTCGTACAGACGGGAAATCAGATTCACCAGCGTGGACTTTCCCGCGCCGGAACGTCCCACGATCCCCAGCACTTCCCCGGCGGCCACATGGAAACTCACGTCCTTCAGAATGGGTTTGTTGGGTTCATAACCAAAGGTCACATGCTCCAGGGTGATCTCCCCCTGCAGCCGCTCCGGTCTCACCGGATCCGCCACCTCCTTGACCTCCGGCACGGCATCCACAATCTCAAAGAGCCGCTGAGCCGAGTTCATGGCGTTGGTATACCAGCGGATAATCCTGGACATAAACTCCAAAGGCCATTTGAGCTGCCCCACATAACCGCTGAACGTGATCAGCACACCCAGTTCTATATTGGACCCGCTGATGATCAGAGCGCCGCCCACTGCCCAGACCAGGAAAGTGAGCATATCCTCCACAAAGATGTACAGGGCGGAAAAGCGGCAGTCGTACCGTGACACATCCAGCTCCGCGTCCCGCACCTTTTTATTGTTTTTGGTAAACCGGGTCATTTCCTGTTCTTCCTGGCCAAATGCCTTGACCACCCGGGCTCCCGTGAAATTCTCGTTCATCTGGCCATTGAGCCTGCGATTGGCCCTGTGACGCTTTCCGTAATAATGCCACAGCCTGGGCATCAGCAGATAGCTGATAAAGAACAGGATGGGCATCAGGATCACCGAGGCCAGTGCCAGCAGAGGGTTCAGCATAAACATGATAACGCAGGTTGCCACGATAGTTCCCACATTGATGAAAAAGTAGGGAATACCGTCGATAAAGAAGCTGGATATTTCCTCCGCGTCGTCGGAGACACGGGTCATCAGGCCTCCGGTCTGTCTCCTGGTAAAGAAGCTGATTGACAGCTTCCCCATGGAATCAAACACCTGGCTCTTCAGTTTACCCACCACCTCCGGAGCGATACGGGCCGTCAGCACCGCCTGGAGAATGCCCAGTCCCTGCAGCAATACCTTGGTACCGATCATCACCAGCACCAGGATGCCCAGCGCCAGCACAAACCGTCCGGCGGGCAGACCCATCATGGCCAGAAAGCCTTCGTCTCTGGCCAGCACTTTATCATACAGCACCGTGCCGCTGAGATAGGGCCACACCAGATTCAGTCCCGCCGTGGCCAGATAACAGAACATCATAACCATCAGGCGGAATTTGTAGGGCTTGAAATAGGATACCACCCTGAGAAGGATGGAACCTTTATCCATACATTTGGGACATACTTTCCGCTCCTGGTCCGGATAAATCATGCCGCATTTAGGACAGCATTCCTTCCCCCGCTTCACATCCAGGTCATCCTGAGTGATCTCCTCATCCTTCTTCATCTTCTCCAGCAGGCGGCCGATCCGCATAAAAGCCTCCATCCTGGTATTGGAAAACTGGCACAGATATTTGTCCTCACCACTTATACGGCCCATCAGAATGCCGGTGCTGACCTGCCGGATCACCTCCAGCTTCTCCACATCGGCCAGGTCATACAGCAGCACTGCCGGTTCCTCCAGGCTCTTTTCCTGCTCCAGGGACCAGCTGTTGTAACCGCCCAGACGATACTCCTGCTTTTCTCTGTAGGGATATCGGGCCACAATCAGTTTTTCTTCTGTAAGCGCCACGATGGAGTCCGCAAACCGCTGTTCCTCGTCCAGATCTCCTGTGGCGGCAAATATCACATCTTTTCTGTCAATACCATACCTGCGTATGACATCCGTAAAACTACCCGGTAAATTCATTTCTTCCTCTTTCCGCATACTTACGACCTGCCTGCGGCAGGCTTCCGAACCGGCCAGGCAGCCGGCCTTCCATATGCTCACTCTCCAACCAAACACCATCTCCCGAATACTTATGGACGCAGAAAAGGCATAACCTACAAATGTATGTCATGCCCTCAGTCCATCTATATATGCTATGCCATGCTTGCGCATGTATATGCCGCCAAACCTTATCAGTCCGGCAACACAGCATACCCTCGGGAGACAATACGATACAAATCACGGTTGATCTGTCTTGCGCCAAATAACAAATTTAACATATTGATTGCCTCCTTTCTTTCGATTTCTGTTCCATAAAATACTATATACGCTTTTCCATCATCTGTCAACTGTTTTTCAAATCTTTATACATTGATTTGTGTATTGGACTTTATGGGTCGGCGTTGCTTACTTCATCTTTTCATAGATTCCCCTCACCCGCTCACAGGAGCTGCCATGCAGATAATGATGCCAGAATTGAAAAGTAGTGATGATATTGGCCGCGCGCATATGCTTCAGCAGGTTTTCTTTGGATAGGGCTTCTCCTGTGAGAAAAGTCCTCTCCCGCACGTAGATCTCCACCAGACTCTCTGAAGCAATCTCTGTCCCGTCGGCCCCCAGGCGGCTAATTAAGAAACTGAGGTCCCCGGAAGCCCCTCCCGCATTCACTCCCTGCCAGTCGCAGACCACGATCTCTCCGTTCTCTCTCATAAGCAGATTGTCCCAGTGAAAATCCCCGTGGCACAGAGCCTGGGGCTCCTCATGGTGCCAGCCGATGATCTCATTGATTCTGCCCGCAGTCTGCTCCAATACCTCTGGGTCGAAGGCCCCCGGGTGTTCTGCCAGCACAGAGCGCCAGCCCTCTACACATGTGGCTGTCTGCTCCGCCGTCAGATATCCGGGTTCCCCCTTCTCCCTCTTTAAAAATGCCGGTATTTCCCGGGTATGTACCTGGGCCAGCGCCCCCATGATTTTCCGCAAAAGGTCATCGTCCAGAGCCTCTCTGGAAGGAAGCTGATATTTTTTCATCAGGACCAAAAGCTCCTGATCCGAAATCCCTATCTCCAGTACCTCCGGCAGACAGGGCAAGACTTCCCCATGCCCTTCCTCCTGAATAAACCGATAAAACAGGGCTTCTTTCTGGTAAAGTAAGAACACCTCCGGCTCCGAAAGCATATCCTTCCGCACATGCTTTAAGACATATCTTCCGTCCACCTCCCAGACCCGGGCCCCGCTTTGCCCGCCCCCGATCTCCCGATGTTCATGATTGGACAGAAAGGCCTCAACGCTTTTACCGTTTAGCATAAAGTTCCTCCGCTTCACCATCCATTTCAGGCCTCTTTTTCATATTGGGAATAATAGATTTCCTGGTAAACCTGGCAGTCCGCCAGCAGCTTTTCGTGGGTTCCCATACCCACGACCATGCCATCGTCCAATACAATAATCTGATCCGCGTGCCGGATGGTGGACGCCCGCTGGGAAACAATAAAGGTGGTGGTATCTTTCTCCACCTCCTTCAGAGCCTGCCTGAGTCTGGCGTCTGTGGCATAGTCCAGAGCGGAAGCACTGTCGTCCAAAATCAAGATTTCAGGCTTTCTGACCAGCGCCCGGGCAATGGTCAGACGCTGCTTCTGACCGCCGGAAAGATTCTTGCCGTTCTGGGCAACTTTGGCGTCCAGCCCTCCGTCCCTGCCCTCCACCACTTCCCTGGCCTGGGCCGTGTCGATGGCCTGCCACAGTTCCTCATCCGTGGCGTCGGGCTTCCCCCACTGCAGATTACTGCGGATCGTCCCCTTAAAAAGTACCGCTTTCTGGGGGGCCACGCCGATGCGCTGTCGAAGCTGCTCCGTGGAAATACTTTGGATATCCTTTCCCTCCAGCCGGATGGCTCCCTCCGTCACCGGATAAAAGCCGGGAATCAGATTTACCAGCGAGGACTTGCCGGAGCCCGTGCCGCCGATAATGCCGATGGTCTGTCCCCTCTCCACCTGAAAATGCACATCCTGCAAAGTCTGATCTCCCGCCCCCTGATAGGTCAGGGATACATGGTCAAACTCCAGAAAGGGAGTTTTGGAAAACTGCATCGTATCTCCCATCGGCTTTCCGGCCCCTTCTATGGCGGCCTCTGCCGATGCACTGCGCCTCTCTGCCGCCTCCCCGGCAGGGATCTCCAGTACGCCCGCCACCCGGTCTGCACAGGCCAGCGCCTTGGTGATGGTGACAATCAGATTGGCCAGCTTCACCAGTTCCACCAGAATCTGGGACATATAATTGATAATGGCCACCACCTCGCCCTGGGTCAGATTGCCTGCGTTGACCTGAAGGGCTCCGGTGTAAATCAGCGCAATGATGGCTCCGTTGACAATCACATAAGTGAGGGGATTCATAACCGCGCTGATCCTGGCCACCGCCGTCTGCAGATGAGAAAGCGTATTATTCTGCTCCCGGAACCGCTTTTCCTCCACCTCCTCCTGATGGAACGCGCGGATCACCCGCACGCCGGTGAGGTTCTCCCTGGTGATGCCAAGCACCCGGTCCAATGCGCTCTGCACCTTCTTGTACATGGGCATGGTGATCATCATCACGCCGAACACCACCACTGCCAGCAGCGGAATAGCCACCACAAAGATCAGCGCGCTCTTTACGTCAATGGTAAAAGCCATAATCATGGCTCCAAAAACGATGATGGGAGAACGCAAAAACAGCCGCAGCACCATGTTCACCCCGGACTGCACCTGGTTGATATCGCTGGTCATCCGCGTGATCAGCGTGGAAGTGCCCGCCTTGTCAATATTGGTAAAATCAAGTCTTTGGATATGTTCAAACACCGCCTGCCGCAGCCTGGCGGAAAATCCCACCGCCGCCCTGGCCGCAAAGAACTGGGCTGTCACCGAACTGGCCAGTCCCACCGCGGCCAAAAGCAGCAGGCACAGGCCCATCCTGACGATATGTCCCATATCAGAATTGCCTGGACTGCCAATTCCCCGGTCGATGATGCTGGCCATCACCAGGGGCACAAACAGTTCAAAAAAAGCCTCCAGCAGCTTAAAAAGCGGAGCCAGTACAGACTCCTTCCTATAGTCTTTCAAATAAACAAGCAACTTTTTCATCGCAACTCCTGTCCGCCCGCCTCAGTGGGCATTTCACGCCCGCGCCGCTCCTTCTCGCCGCATACACAGACGCAATATCCAGGTATCTCTCCATACTCATACATTCCCATACCCGTATCCTTTAACATATTACGCTTTAACACATCCTCTGTCAAGCCCGTTCCTGTCAGCTTCCCATATGCCTCCTTACGGCACCATAAAGTATAAAACAGGCTCATCCGGGGACTGGCGTCCGCAGCCCTTCCCCCTTCCCGGATGTATTCAGAATATCCCTTCTCAAAGGCATCCGCCTCCTCCTGTGAGAAAAAGCGTTTCACCACAGACTCGCTGTAGGGACACATCTGCTGAATGTCAATGCCCACCGGGGCGTCGCTGACCGCCAGCGCCGCAAAGTCCCCGGAATGAGAAAGATTATAATGCCAGGGCACATGCCGGATAAAGGGCTTCCCCCGGGGCTCACAGGCCGCCTGCAGCGGAAGGGGGAAGGAGATTTCCTCCAGCAGCTGCGGATAGGATAACTGCCGCCAAAGAATGGATGGGGACCGTGGACCTTCCATGGCCGCCTTTTTATGCGCCCCATATTGCAGCAGCAGCTGCCCTCCCATGCTCTGCGCCCTTGTGCCGGGCCGGGCACAGCCGGACACCTTCTCCTGCTGCCAGGCCGCCAGCTTATCCCAGCCGGGCACAGCCGCCGCGTTTTGGGGAAATCCCTTACCTGTCTCTTCCATGCGAAGCTGTTCGATTTGAAGGCGAAGCCCGCCCACTTCCAGCAGATATACCTGAATCACTTTTTCCCCTTCCAACTCACATCTGTTCATAGGTCTTATGGAAAATCCGCTTTTCAATCACATAGATATCCTGGGGATCATCCACGCGCACCGCCAGATAGTCCCCTTCTTTGCCCAGCATATATTTTTCCTCGTCCCATGCGGTGAAAACTTTCACTCTATGATTCGACTCTGTGGCGTAAATATGTACTTCGCCGCAGGAAACACAGGTTTTGGCGTAGGGAATCAGGGATACAATTCACCGTGACCAGAAGCTCCGGCGCCTCCAAAGTGTCCACATGCTCAACAGGCAGTTTCAGTTCGGATACCATCAGCGCCAGCTGCTCTTTTTGATCGGGTAACGCTCGCCATAGACAAAACGTACCTTCTTGCCCCGGGCCTTCAAATAACAATATATACCATAGCCGCTGGCCAAGGCGTCCGCGTCCGGATTGTCATGGCACTGCACCATAAATGCCCTGTTACAGCATCTCAAAACAGGCTGAAAGCGCAGACCGTATTCACAGCACCATCAGCAAAGTCCCCGCCCCGATCAGCACACAGCCAAAAAAGGATTTCACCGTAAACTGCTCATGCAGAAAAACAAAGGCCAGCACCAGTGTGATCACCACGCTGAGTTTGTCGACAGGCACCACCTTGGAGGCCTCCCCCAGCTGCAAAGCCCTGTAGTAGCACAGCCAGGACGCGCCGGTAGCCAGGCCGGAAAGAATCAGGAACAGCCAGCTCCTGCCGCTGATGGCCCCGATTCCCCCCTGGGCATTGGTGAGAAAAACCATCCCCCAGGATAACAGCAGCACCACCACCGTTCGGATGGCCGTGGCCAGATGGGAATTGACACCCTCTATCCCCACTTTGGCCAATATGCTGGTCAGCGCCGCAAATACTGCCGATAATAACGCAAATAATAACCACATGGAAACACACCTCCGTCTTTTAATTCCTGTAGACATATTGATTCCTCCCTGCGTCAGGCCCAGCCTCCGGGCCCGCCTGTGTTCTACACCCAGATACGCCTGTCCATAAAGCAGTTATTCCCCGTTTGCAGCCTCCCTAGTACACCAAACTCCAAATAACCAAACCAACTGGCCTGCCCGGCGCAAACGAAAGCGCTTCTCCATCTTTCCCTGTCGTAAGGCATGAAAGGAGTTGCAGACATTACTCCACAACTCCCCGTTTTTCCATTACCCCTTATGATTCTCAACGGAATCCTGCCCCAGCTCCTTAACCGCCAGGCACAATTCCTCCAGCTGCTTCTCATCCACTGTATTGGGCGCGTCGGACATCAGGCAGGAGGCATCCTTCACCTTGGGGAACGCAATCACTTCCCTGATACTCTCCGCCTTCACCAGCAGCATCACGAAACGATCCAGTCCGATGGCCAGCCCGGCATGAGGAGGCACGCCATATTTGAACGCGTCCAGCAAAAAGCCAAACTGCTCATGGGCCTTCTCATGGGTAAAGCCCAGCGCCCGGAACATCCGCTCCTGTACGTCGCTCTGGAAGATACGAACGCTGCCGCCCCCCAGTTCCACGCCGTTTAACACAATATCATAGGCCTTGGCCCGCACGCTGCCCGGATCGGATTCCAGTCTCTCCAGATCCTCCTCCATGGGCATGGTGAAGGGATGATGCATGGCCACAAAACGCTCCTCCTCATCACTCCACTCAAACTGGGGAAACTCTGTCACCCACAGGAAATGGAACTTATCATTGTCTACCAGGTCAAGCTGTCTGGCCACCTCACAGCGCAGCGCTCCCAGCACGGCCCACACAGTCTTGAGGCGGTCCGCCGCGAAGAGCAGCAGGTCTCCCGGCTGTCCCTGCATGGCTGCCACCAGACCGGCCAGTTGCTCCTCCGTCATAAATTTGGCAAAGGAGGACTTATAACTGCCGTCCGGCATTACGGACAGATAGGCCAGGCCCTTGGCCCCATACCCCTTGGCAAACTCCACCAATGCGTCGATCTTCTTGCGGGGCATCTCCGCCTGCCCCTTCACATTGATGCCCCGGACGCTTCCCCCGGACTCCAGCGCCCCGGTAAATACTCCGAATCCGCAGTCCTCCACCACCTCTGACACATCCCGCAGTTCCATGCCGAAGCGAGTATCCGGCTTGTCGGAACCGTAGCGGTTCATGGCTTCCTCCCAGGTCATACGCTGTATGGGAAGCTGCACCTCCAGACCGATGGCCTCCCGGCACACCTCCGCCACCATGCGCTCGGTGGCATCGATCACATCCTCCACATCCACAAAGGACATTTCCAGGTCCACCTGGGTAAACTCCGGCTGCCGGTCAGCCCGCAGATCCTCGTCCCTGAAGCACTTGGCAATCTGGAAATACCTGTCATACCCGGAGCACATCAAAAGCTGCTTGAAGATCTGAGGGGACTGAGGCAGGGCATAGAAATTCCCCGGGTGCACCCGGCTGGGCACCAGATAGTCTCTGGCCCCCTCCGGCGTGGACTTATTCAGAATCGGCGTCTCAATCTCCAAAAAGCCCTCCCTGCTGAGGAATGCCCGGATGGTAGTGGCAATCTTGCTGCGCAGCATCAGATTGCGCTGCAGATCCGGTCTGCGCAGATCCAGATAACGGTACTTCAGCCGAAGTTCCTCCTTGGTTTTGGAATCCGCCTCAATGGGGAAAGGCGGCGTCTCCGCCTCCGCCAGGATGCGCACCTGGGAAGCCCGCACCTCGATCTCCCCGGTGGACAGGTTCTCGTTCACCGCGCCGCTGCGCTTCTCCACTCTGCCCACCACAGCCACCACAAACTCGCTGCGCAGTTTTTCCGCCTTGGCGAAATGTTCCGGGCCACAGTCACTCTCCTCAAATATAATCTGCAAAATACCCGCCCGGTCCCGCAGATCCACAAAAATAATGCCGCCCTTGTTCCTCTGCTTCTGCACCCAGCCCATAACGGTGACTTCCTCACCCACATTGATAAGACCCAGCTCACCGCATCTGTAAGTCCTCTTTAAGCCTTTCATTGACTCTGCCATATTAGAAATCCTCGTTTCCGCCCCGCAGGGCTATTCCTGTTTTCCACTCTTTCTTACGAAATCAGTTCTTCAGCGTCTCCCTGTAGAACTCCACAAACTCCTCATAACCTTCCGCCTGAAGCTGCTCTTTCTGGAACTTCTTATTCTTGTTCATGCGGGCCACCAGCACCTGGCTGCCGTCCTGCCGGGCCGCCTGCGCTTTGGCAATCACTTCACACAGCTTCTGGCCGCCCACCCCCTTCTCAATGAGATACGCCACCTTTTTCTGTGCCTGGGGCACTTTAAAGCCGCTGTCCATCAGCAGCATGATGATCCGCTCAAACCCGATGGAAAAGCCGCAGGCCGGAACATCCTGCCCGGTGAACTTGCCCACCATCCTGTCATATCTGCCGCCTCCGCCGCAGGCTGCTCCAAACTGGGGCATGGAAATCTCAAAAATCGTCCCCGTGTAGTAGGACATCCCCCGCACAAGCGTGGGGTCAAATACCATCTTGAAATCCGCCGCTTTGGTGGCGCTGACACTGGATATAATCTCCTGCAGTCCCTGGGCCACTCCGGGTTCCAGGACATCCTGCAATGTTTCCGCCAGATAGGCTACCCCGTCCTCCTGCTGCCCCAGTTCCCGGTACAGCGCCAGGTATTTGTCCACACAGGACTTTTCATATCCCTTCTCCAGCAGTTCCGCCTCCACACCCTCAAGGCCAATCTTGTCCATCTTGTCCAGCGTGATAAACACACTGTCATAAGCCTCCTGGGCAAAGCCGCTGTAGGCCGCCATGGCTTTCAGAATCTGCCTGTCGTTAATGCGGATCTCAAAATCCCGGAACCCGATATTCCCCAGGGTGGTGGTGGTGGCCAGGATCAACTCGATCTCCGCCAGATTGCTGGGTTCCCCGAAAATATCAATATCGCACTGCATGAACTGACGGTAACGTCCCTTCTGAGGCCTGTCCGCCCGCCACACACTCCCCATCTGCAAAGCCTTAAAGGGGGAGGGCAGATTGGCCGCATTGTTGGAATAGTACCGCACCAGCGGCACCGTCAGATCATAGCGCATGCCGAAGTCCACCACTTCCTCCTCCGTAACCGCCTGGGCCACATTCAGCTTCTCACCTCGCTTTAACACTTTGAAAATCAGCTTTTCATTGTCCCCGCCCTGCCTGCTGGTCAGATTGGAGAGGCTTTCCATACAGGGCGTCTCAATCGCCGTAAAGCCAAACCGGCGGTAGGTGTCCTTAATCACCCCCTGCACATAATCCCGGATCTGCATCTCCTCGGGTAAAATATCCTTCATGCCGTGTACCGGCTTTTTATTCATTGCCATATATCTCTCCTTCCCTTATAAGAGCCGCTTTTTGCGCTGGATCATCTCGTCAATTCTTTCGATGTACTGCGCCACTTCTTTCACATTTTCACAGCGCTCGATCCGCCCGTCAGGATACACCCTTTTTGTGATGGATCCGGCTCCCAGCGCCACAATGGTCTGCATTTCCTCCATGATCAGAATGTTATACAGACCATATTTTCCCTCTCTGGCATACCCTACATTCTCAAAGTTACCGGACATGTTCTTCTGCCGGTAGAGATAATAGGGATGCATGTCCAGGGCTTTCGCCCCCGCCGCCGCGATCTCCATGGTCTCGTCCGTGTTGCGCAGCGTCTCCATGCCATGCTCCTGTATCCACTGGCTTAACCGGGAAGCCCGCTTGATGGCCAGAGAATGCACCGTCAGACTGTCCGGAGACAGACTCACCACCTTCTCCATCGTGCGCCGCACATCTTCCTCCGTCTCTCCCGGCAGTCCCAGAATCAAGTCCATGTTGATATTGTCAAAGCCCGCCTGCCGGGCCTGCCGGTACGCCTCCAGTACCTGCTCCACGGAAGCCTGCCGCCCGATGATATCCAGCGTCTCCTGTTTCATGGTCTGGGGATTCACGGAAATCCGGCTCACACCATGGCGGCGCAGCACCTCCAGCTTGTCCGGAGCGATACTGTCCGCCCGGCCCGCTTCCACTGTAAATTCCTGTACCGTGGAGAAATCAAATCGGGATTTTAAACAGCCCAGCAGCCGGTCCAGCTGCTCCGGCTCCAGCGTGGTGGGAGTTCCCCCGCCGATATAGACGGTGTCCAGGATTTTCTCTCCATACGCCCCGGACACATATTCCATCTCCTGTATCAGGCAGTCTATGTACCGGTCTGCACGCTGCCGATGAGCCGCTATGGGATAGGAAGTGAAAGAACAATACAGGCAGGTGCTGGGACAGAAGGGAATGCCCACATACAGGCTGTATCCCCCCTGATAGTGGATTCCCGACAAAAGCTGCCGCTCCCGGCGGGCAATGTCAATGCTCAGTTCACATTTTTCCCGGCTCACATAATGGGTGCGCTGCAACTGCTCTATGATCTCCCGGTGCTGCTTTCCCTCCTCCAGCATGGCATAGGCCAGCTTGGTGGGCCGGATGCCCGTCAGGTTTCCCCAGGGCAGTTCTCTGCCCGTAATCTCTGTCAGGCTGCGGTAGAAAAAACGCTTGAAGCAATCCTTAAAAGCCCCTTCTTTTTCATCATGCCGCCACTCTATATCTCTTCCTGCCAGCCGCATCCTGACAAGGGGTTCCTCTATCCGGATACTCCATTCCTTCTCCCCCTCATGGACCTCCTGATCCCGGCTTACAGGCAGGATCACCCGCAAAGGTTCCTCCGGGTAGAAGGACTTCAGCAGTGCCTGGATGTCATATTCATAATTTTCCCGATTCAGCCGTACTGCCAGCATATGTCTCTCCTTACAGGATGGGCTGTGTTTTCCCATACCCGGTTCTAAATGAATCCCCCTTGGGATTGGCGCTTATTCCTCCGGCCGGACGGCAAATCCTTTTCCTCCGTCAAAGGCGGCACGGCCGGTTTCTCATCCCGGAGTATTGCGGAGGCAGGCAGTTACACCGTAAAGGGATTATACTGCATTTCATGCTCGATGGTGGTGCTGTCCCCATGCCCCGGGTATACTCTGGTCTCCCCGGGCAGCACATAGAGTTTCTCCTTAATGGAGCGCACGATGCTGCTCATGCTGCCGGTGGGAAAATCCGTCCGCCCCACGGACTCGGCAAACAAAGTGTCCCCACTCACCAGAAATCCCGCCTGGGGAAAATAATAGCAGCAGCTTCCAATGGTATGGCCCGGCGTGGCAATGACCTGAAAACGCATCCCCGCCAGGGTCAGTTCCTGGCCGTCCCGCAGATATTCGTCAGGCGTAACGGTATAGGGTCTGCCCGCCATGTCGGACACATTGTTATGAGAATCATCGCACAGAGCTTTTTCCGCATCCAGAGCATACAGCCTGACTCCCGCCGCCTCCCGCAGTTCCTTAGTCCCCCAGATGTGATCGAAATGGCCGTGGGTCAGCAAAATGGCCTCCACCTCTATTCCATTGCGTTCCAGGGTTTCATAGATCCGGCCTCCCTGGTCCGCAGGGTCCACCACGATCGCCCGCTTATGCCCCTGGGATGCCTGGACATCGCCCTGCCCCGGCGTCTCTTCTTCCTGATAAATGAAATAGCAGTTGGTCTGGCAGGAACCCAGCACCATTCTTCCGATTTTGATCTCAGCCATCAGCCCGTCGTCCTTTCTATGTCTATGACACTCTCAATGTTGCGGATCTTGTCAATTACCCGGTTCAGTTCCTCCCTGCCGGAGATCTCAAAAGAGGTCTGCAGAGTGGCCTGCCCCTGTTTGTTGGTCTTGGTATTCATGGACAGGATGTCGATGTTTTTCTCTGTCAGCGCCTTGGAGATATCCGCCAGCAGGCCGTTGCGATTGTTGGCAAAGATCCGGATCTCGGCCATGTACTTGCCCTCCTGAGCCTCATCCCCGCCTCCCGTCTGCCACTCCGCGTCTATAAGCCGGGCCCGCTCCATCTCTGGCAGGCTCAACATATTCACGCAGTCCGTGCGATGGATGGAGATGCCTCTGCCCCTGGTTACAAAGCCCACGATCTCATCCCCGGGCACCGGGGAACAGCATTTGGAAAAACGCACCGACAGATCGGCGATGCCCTTCACCACAATGCCGCTTTTGGAACGCCCGCTGCCGGGGCGCATCATCATGGCGCTGTTTTCAACAATAGTCTGCAGTACCTCCTCGTTGGACATGGTCCTTTTGTGATCCCGGTCGTAGAGTTCCTGCATCTTGTTGATAATCTGGCCCTCTTTCAGGGCGCCATGGCCTATGGCTGCCAGCACGGAATCCCAGTCATGGAAGCCGTATTTGCGCATGATGGCCTCCATATAGATGGTTTTGACCAGATCGGGCATGTTGATGCCCTTGGTCTTGCAGTAACCCGCCAGCAGTTCCTTGCCCTTTATGATATTATCCTCTTTCAGTTCATTCTTAAACCACTGGTTAATCTTGTTCTTGGCCTGGGTACTCTTGACCACGTTCAGCCAGTCCCGGCTGGGCCCCTTGGAATTCTGGGAGGTGATGATCTCAATTCTGTCGCCGTTTTTGATCTCATAGTCTATGGTCACCAGCTTGCCGTTAACCCTGGCTCCCACCATCTTGTTGCCCACCGCCGAATGAATATTGTAGGCAAAATCTATGGGGGTGGAACCCGCAGGCAGATTCTTGACCTCCCCCGTGGGAGTAAAGCAGTACACATTGTCGGAGAACAAGTCCAGGTCATTCTTAAGCAGATTCATGAACTCCCGGTTGTCCGACATGTCCCGCTGCCACTCCAGAATCTGCCGCAGCCATACCAGTTTTTCTTCTTCCTGCCCTTCCACTTTCCTGCCGTCGGAAGCCTCTTTGTACTTCCAGTGGGCCGCAATGCCGTACTCCGCCGCCTTGTGCATCTCAAAGGTGCGGATCTGGATTTCAAAGGGCTGCCCGTTGCTGCCGATCAGCGTGGTATGCAGAGACTGGTACATATTGGCCTTGGGCATGGCGATATAGTCCTTGAACCGCCCGGGAATGGGCGTATACCTTTCATGGATCACTCCCAGCGCCGCATAGCAGTCCTTCACCGACTCCACGATAATCCGCACCGCGAACAAATCATAGATCTGATCCAGGGTTTTGTTCTGGTTTTTCATCTTTTTATAGATGCTGAAAAAATGCTTGATCCGGCCGTCCACCTGAGCACGGATGCCCTCGACCTCGATAAATTCCTTGACCTCGTCCACGATGCTCTGGATATATTTCTCCCGGACGCTCTTGCGCACGGCTATTTTATCCACCAGGTCGTAATATACCTCCGGCTCCAGATATTTCATGGACAAGTCGTCCAGTTCGATCTTGATCTTGGAGATGCCCAGCCTCTGGGCAATGGGGGAATAGATTTCCCTGGTCTCTCTGGCGATACGGACCTGGCTCTCCGGCTTCTGGTATTTCAACGTGCGCATATTGTGCAGACGGTCCGCCAGCTTGATCATGATGACCCGGATGTCCTTGGCCATGGCCAGAAACATCTTCCGCAGATTCTCCGCCTGCATCTCCAGCTTGGTATCCGTGGGGTCGCCGGCTCCGGAAAGAGGAATTTTTTCCAGCTTGGTTACGCCGTCCACCAGCAGCGCCACGTCCTCGCCGAACTCCTTTATCAGATCTTCCTCCGTCATTATGGTGTCCTCCACCACATCGTGAAGGATGCCTGCGACGATGGTCTCCTTATCCAGCTCCAGGTCTGCCAGAATGATGGCCACATTCAGGGGATGGATGATATAGGGCTCACCGGACTTGCGAAGCTGATCCCTGTGGGCCTGGCTGGCAATCCTGTATGCCTTCTCAATCATGGATATATCATCGCTGGGATGGTATTTTTTGACGCAGGAAATCAGATCCTGATACAACTGCTCAGGAGATGTAAATTCTGTTATTTCGCCTACTCTGGCCTGTTCAAATATCACATCTCTTTCTTCGTTCATAACGCCTGCTAACCTTTCTGCAACCCCCTGTCCCCCCAGGCCCCCATACCCGCAGGGGTATGTATCTGTACCGTCTGACCACATACCGCTTTAAAACTTTGCTTATTTCCCCATACCGTCTATCCTATTTGCCGGGATATACAATGGCTGCCTCCAGCCTGTAATCCCTGATCTTCTCCCGGCCCTTAAGACCTGCCAGCTCCATCAGCACCACCACGCCTACCACTACTCCGCCCAGGCTCTCAATCAGTTTAATCATGGCTTCCGTGGTACCGCCGGTGGCGATCAGGTCATCCACCACCAGAACCCTCTGACCAGGCTTGATGCTGTCCTTATGCATCTCGATGGTGGCCTGGCCATATTCCAGGTCATAGCTTCTCTCCACCGTTTCACAGGGCAACTTTCCCTTCTTACGGATCAGCACGAAAGGCTTATGTGTGTTGTACGCAATGGGCGTGCCAAAGATAAATCCCCTGGATTCCGGGCCGGCCACCACGTCAAATTCCAGATCCTTTACCTTCTCCTGCATGGTGTCAACAGCCAGGCGCAGCCCGTCCGCATCCTGCAGCACGCTGGTCACATCCCTGAAAATAATTCCCTGCTCCGGGAAATCCGGAATGCTTCTCACATACTCTTCCAATGCCTTCATCTTTTCTTCCTCCTCATTCGACACGTTTTTACCCCGGTTTCCTGCCGACAAAAAACGTGATTATTAACAATTTGTTCCTATTATAGTATTATTTGTGCGGAAAGTCAAAATATTCTTTCATATTCGCTCTTCCAAATACATTTTATGTACCGGCAGGAAGTTCTGTTTCCTTTTTTTACCGGGAATCTGCTCTGAAAACAGTTCTTTCCGGCCAGCAGGCGCTCCAGTACCGGCATCAGAAAGGAAGCGTTGGGATAGCGCAGCTGGGGATCAGGCTGCAGACACCGATCCAGCAGGTGACGAAATTCTCTCCCTATCCCGCTATGCCTGCCACAATATTCCAGGGTATCATAGGGCGGTTTCCCCGGGTCCTGCCCGGTCAGCAGGTAAGCCAGCAGCTTCCCAAAGCCATAGACGTCACAGGACGGCGTAAGTTCCGCGCCCTCCCAAAACTGTTCCGGGGCTCCATACCCATAGGTTCCCGCCCTGTCTCCCTGGGAGGAACCGTCCAGCCGCAGCGCCGCACCCAGGTCCACCAGCCTGGCCCTGCCCCGGGGTGTAATCAAAACATTGGATGCTTTCAAATCCCGGTAAATGCAGGAGGGCTCGCAGGCATGCAGATAGGCCAGCCCTGCCGCCACATCCAGAGCGATCCCCCCGCCCGCCTGTTCCGGCATTCCCATGGGATACTGTTCCATCAGTCTCTGCAGAGACAGCCCGGGAATATACTCCATCACCAGATAGGCTCCCCCCCTGTCCTCCCCCTCATCAATCCACCGGGGAAAGCAGGGATGTCTCAACTGCTTTAAAATAGCGGCTTCCGCCCGCAGTCTGGCCTTGCAGGAACCATACTTCAGCGCAAACACCTCCTTCCCTTCCGGCTGCTCCACCTGAAAGACCCGGGCGGTGGCCCCTTTTCCCAGTTCCGCCAGCAGCCGGTACTTCCCAATCTTCCCTTTTCCCGGCGCGCATTTATCTTTTTCCATGGTTTGTTCTCCCTCTATATGTGATATAGTTCCATATATTCCATGTACTCCCTCATGGCGCACAGAGCCGGCGCTCTCTGCAAAGAGATCCCAATGTCCCTGTGAGTATGCCCCATCGCCTCTTTCCGCCTCATACCACCCGCAGGTAAATGCCTCCCACCGGACCTGTGCCGCCCCGGCTGCGGCTCTCCTGGTGCAGTTCTCTAAGCCGCCTCCCCATGCGCGCCTCCTGCCAGCGGCCCTCCCCGTGCAGAATCTGGCACACCTCCTGCGGCTCCAGATTCCTGGTAAGTTCCGGGGCGTGAAGCAGAATCCCCACCCCCTTCTGGATCCGGCCGGAAAGAGGAAAGCACAGTTCCTTCAGTTGGGGACGGTTATAGCGGTAATTAACCAGCTGCGCCTTCATATCCCCCTCCCCAAACAGATAAAAGCTGCTCCCTGCCAGCAGCAGCCCCCCGTAACTCAAATCTTCTCCCCGGGCATCCCTCCCCCCAGTCCTCAGTTCCCTTCGGATGCCGGCCAGCTCCGGTTCCAGCAATTCCCGAAGCCCCGGCAGCGCCCGGCCCTCACAGGCGGGCAGACAGCATCTGTGAAACCATTCTACCAGCTGCTCCGTCATCCTTCCCCCCTGCTCTTTCCTGAAGCTGCTGCAGACACAGAACAGACAGACCTCCCTGCCTCGCAGCCGCACTTGCTGCAGCACCATGGACAGGGGATTCGCGCCTCCCTCTGCCGCCTTTTCCCATATGTAATTGGATAAAATATTCATTTTCCCTCCTGCCTGCATGCTTCGTAGATTCCCTGCCCGCGCACAGGGGCAGTCCTCCATATCCGCCATGTACACTCAGATCCGGGCGCCGCGGGAGTCTGCTATGAAGCATTCTGCCTTTTTGAACTATGCATGGATAAAAAACTATGCATGAATAAAACTCTGTCTCTGGTTTCTGATGTACCAGGTTTGTCTTGACTGAAAAATGCCGGGAGAATTCCCAAAACATATCTGAAATAAAAGATTTGTATGCCGTTTATACCGCCGGGGCGGTCAAAAGACCTGCTCCGGCAGAAAACATATGAAAAGAATTACGAGAAAATATTGCGCAGATCGTTAAAAAATACAATAACCATCAATAACATGAAAAATACCAGGCCGATGAAATGCACCATGCCCTCTTTCTCCGGGGGAATGGGCTTGCCCCTGATCACTTCCACCACCAGGAACACCAGCCTGCCTCCGTCCAGCGCCGGGATGGGCAACAGGTTCAGGATTCCCAGATTGATGGTGAGCAGCAGAGTGATATAGCCCATATTTAACGCCACCGTCTCCCAGCCATACTGCATTGCCTGGGTATATGTCTTACCCACCACATTGACGGCTATGCCCACCGGGCCGGCCACTTCCTCCCTTTTCACCTGTCCCCGCAGCATCAGTCCCAGGCTCTGCCAGGTGGAACGGACGCAATAACGGATCTCATACCAGGCATACTTCAGTACGTCCAGCCCTTTCGCCTTCAGCGCCTTTCCCACATAAATGCCCATGCCATAGCCCCCGGAGGCATTGAGTTCCGGCGTCATGGTCACCGTGTACCGCTGGCCGTCCCGTTCATATTCCAGAGTGAACTCCTTGCCATTGTTGACCCGGTTAAACAGGATCACCTCATCCCGGAGATAAACCCGGTCCCCGTTCAGCGCCACGATCCGGTCTCCCGCCTGAAGTCCTGCCTGCTGGGCGGCCCCGCCCTCCACCACATCGGAAATCACCGGCTCATAAAACACCATCACACCCGCCAGGATCAGGGCGATGATTCCTCCCAGGATAAAGTTAAATATGGGGCCTGCCAGCACCGTGGAGATCCTGGCCCATACCTTCGCGTGGAGGAAGGAACCCTCCGTGACCTCTCCCTCCTGGGTGTTCAGTCCGTCCTCCCCCTCAAACAGGCAGGCGCCGCCCAGGGGCAGCAGTTTGACAGAGTACTTGGTCTCCCGCTTTTTCCAGGAGAAAACAGTTGGCCCCATACCGATGGCAAATTCCACCACATGAATACCGTTGGCCTTGGCTAACAGGTAATGGCCAAATTCATGGGATATCACCACCACTCCGAAAATTAAAATGAATAGGATAAATGTCATCAAAGTTGTCATATTCTCATTCTCAACCAATTTCCTGAATATAGTCGTACACGCTCTGTTCCGCCGCCAGAATCTCCTCCACCCCCGGCTGTTCCACCACCTCATGATGTTCCATGCACCGTTGGATCAGTTCCGGGATCTGCAGATATCCGATCCTGCGCTCCAAAAACAGCGTCACCGCCCTCTCGTTGGCGGCATTGTACACCGTGGGCATGCTGCCGCCCTGCTCCAGGGCCCGGTAAGCCAGCTTCAGGCCGTAAAAAGTCTCCGTATCCGGCTCCTCAAAGGTCACACTGCCCAGCTTGAAGAAATCTACCCGGTTATCCCTCATATCCTTCCTGTCCGGGTAAAACAGGGCATACTGAATGGGCAGCTTCATATCCGGCACGCCCAGTTGGGCAATTACCGCGCCGTCAATATATTCCACCATGGAGTGGATGATGCTCTGGGGGTGCACCACCACCTGGATCTGAGAGGGATCCACCCCAAAAAGCCATTTGGCCTCCATAACCTCCAGCCCTTTGTTGACCAAAGTGGAGGAATCAATGGTAATCTTCCGCCCCATGGCCCAATTAG
>JAAWKU010000192.1 GCA_022797535.1 Lachnospiraceae bacterium
AGGGAGGCGATGCGGTGGCATCGTTGACCGACGACAACGCGGCAGATGGAAATTCAGGCAAGTCATTTTGCGAAATGTGAACGATACGGTACACTAGAGTGATATCCAAGAGGAGGAAGAAACCATGATTGAAGTAACCGATCTGACTAAGCGGTACGGGGATCATCTGGCCGTAGACCACTTATCCTTTAAGGTGGAGAAAGGGCAGATATACGGATTTCTGGGGCCCAACGGCGCGGGGAAGTCCACTACCATGAACATTATCACTGGCTATCTGGCAGCCAGCGGGGGTACTGTAATCATAGACGGCCATGACGTGCAGCAGGAACCGGAGGAGGCCAAGAAACGCGTGGGTTATCTGCCGGAGGTGCCGCCGCTGTATCTGGATATGACCGTGGAGGAGTATCTGCGGTTTGCCGCAGAACTGAAAAAAGTGCCCAAAGCAGAACGGAAGGAACAGGTGGAGCAGGTCATGGGCATGACCCGGATAGAGGATATGAGAGGCCGCCTGATCAAGAACCTGTCCAAGGGATATCGGCAAAGGGTGGGACTGGCCCAGGCGCTGCTGGGATCGCCGGAGGTGCTGATCCTGGATGAGCCCAGCGTGGGTCTGGATCCCAAGCAGATCATAGAGATCCGGGATCTAATCCGGGAATTGGGGAAGCGCCATACCATTATTCTGAGTTCTCATATTCTGTCGGAGGTCAGCGCCGTGTGTGATCATGTGATGATTATTTCCCATGGCAGACTGGTGGCCAGCGATTCCCCGGAAGGACTGCGGCAGTTGATGAGCGGCACAGGGGAACTGAAGCTGACAGTGAAGGGAGCCTTTGAGGCGTTACAGGAGGCAGTGGCCGGCATGGCAGGGATACAGAGTCTGGAGCAGCAGCCCGGCGCGCCGGAGGGCTGCTGCAATGTACGGATCAGAACGGAAGGGGATCAGGATGTCCGGGAGGCGCTTTTCTATCTGCTGGCGGAAAGAAAGCTGCCCATTCTGTCCATGACGCTGACGGAGAAGTCGCTGGAAGATATCTTCCTGGAGGTGACGGACGGGGCGCCCGAAGCGGAAGAGTCTGCAGGGAAACTGCGGCGCAGGCGGGGAAAGAAGTCCCCTAAAGGGCATCTGAAACGCGAAACGGAGCAGGAGCCCGGCGCTGAGACAGAGCAGGAATGCGCTGTCCCGGCGGAGCAGGAGACCGGCAGCCAGACAGCACCGGCATCCGAGGTACAGCAGGAGCCGGATCAAAGTGACAGGCGGGAGGAAGCGTAAATGATAGCGATATACAAGAAAGAATTGCAGACATATTTTCACTCCTTTATCGGTTTTCTGTTTATCGGAGTCAGCCTGTTCTTTATCGGCATGTATTATTTTGTATACTGCCTGTTGTACGGGCTCCCTTATTTCTCTAATGTGGTCAGCAGTGTGGTCATACTGTTTATGCTCACCGTCCCCATACTGACCATGCGGATCATAGCGGAGGAAAGGCGCAGTAAAACGGACCAGCTGATCCTCACGGCCCCCGTCACTGTGGGCCGCATCGTCCTGGGCAAATTCCTGGCGCTGGTGACCATCCTGGCGGTGCCCACGGTGATCAGCGCTTTCTATCCGCTGATCCTGACCAGCTTTGGCTCCGTTCCCCTGGGAGAGAGTTATCTGGCCGTGCTGGCTTTCTTCCTGTACGGGATGGTCTGCATCGCCATCGGTATCCTGGTGTCGTCTCTGACAGAAAGCCAGGTGATTGCGGCGGTGCTGGGATTTGTGCTGCTGTTTCTGGGGTATATGATGCCCTCCCTGTGCAGCTTGATCTCCTCCACGGGCAATGTGCTCACCAATCTTCTCAGACTGTATGATCTGAGTACGCCCTTTGTCCTGCTGCTGAACGGCACATTGGATCTGGGGTCCGTGGTATATTATCTGTCTCTGACGGCGCTGGCGTTGTTTTTAACCACCCAGGCCATTCAGAAGAGGCGCTACAGCGTGTCCGTGAAGTCTCTGAAAGCCGGGGCTTACAGCACGGGAATGATCGTGGCGGCAGTGGCCATAGCCGTGGTGCTGAACATGGTGGTGGGGCAGCTGCCCGGCGCCTGGAAATCCCTGGATCTCACATCCAATAAATTGTACTCCCTCACGGATCAGACCAGAGAATACTTGAAAAAAATGGATCAGGATGTAACCATCTATGTACTGGTGAATGAGGAGAATGAGGATGCGGTGTTGGGGCAGACTCTGGATCGCTATCAGGATCTGTCACAGCATATTAAGGTGCAGTATGTGGATCCCATACAGAACCCCCGCTTTCATACCCAGTACACTTCCGCCGGCGTCAGCGCCAACAGCCTGATCGTGGTCAGCGATAAGCGCAGCAAGGTGATTGACGCCAATGACATTTATGTCACCAGCTATGACTATAACGGTTACAACTACAGTTCTTCCGTCACCGGCTACGACGGGGAGGGACAGATCACCAGCGCCCTGGACTATGTGCTCAGTGATGATATCCCCATGGTATATATGACAGAAGGACATGGGGAGCAGAGTTTGAGCGCCAGCTTCAAGGGGAGTCTGGACAAGGAAAATGTGGAATACGAACCCCTCAATCTGATGGATTATGAAGCTGTGCCGGACAAGGCGGCCTGTGTGGTAATCAACGCTCCTGCCGCCGATTTGTCCCAGGATGATCTGAACAAGTTGACTGCCTATCTGGACCGTGGCGGCAAGGTGATCCTGATACTGGGCTACCAGGAGACGGCAACCCCCAATCTGGACGCGCTGCTGGCCTATATGGATCTGAGCATTGCCCGCGGGCTGGTGGTGGAGGAGAACCAGGACAACTATTATCAGATACCCTTCTATGTCCTGCCCACGGTGGCGGCCAGTTCCTACACCACAGGCATCTATGGCAGCTATTATGTGTTTGCTCCTTACAGCCAGGGAATTCTGGTGCCCGAGACCCAGGAGGGCAGCAGTATCCAATATAATAACTTTTTGAGAACTTCCTCCGAAGCCTACGCCATGCAGAATTTTGAGAACGCCACAGAGTACGGCAGGCAGGAGGGGGATGCGGAAGGGCCTTTTTCCCTGGGGGTGGAAGCGGTAAAGACACTGGAGGAAGGGGAGGCCGTCATGGTGGTGTACTCCAGCGATCAGATGTTCACGGACAGCGCCAGCCTGATGGTGGGCGGCGCCAATCAGATGCTGTTCACTAATACGGTGAGCCAATTTGTGGACCATGAAACCACTGTGTCCATTCCCGCTAAAAGCTATGAGGTGTCCACATTGATGCTCAGCGCACGGACCGCGTTGACGCTGGGAGTGTGCGTTATGATTCTTCTGCCCCTGGGCAGCCTGGCGGCGGGCTTCGTGATCTGGTTTCGGCGCAGGAAGAGGTGAATAATGAAAAAGCAGGGAAGAAATCTGATTCTATTGGCAGTGGCGCTTGTAGCGCTGGGGGCAGGGTATTTGTGCCTGTCCCGGTACAACAGGGCACAGCAGGAAAAGGAAGCGGACCGGGAGGAGGGCCAGGTGCTGGTGGATATAGCCGAAGATGATATACTGAAATTCAGCTATGTGTATCAGGAGGAAACCCATGTGTTTGAAAGGAAGGAAGGTCTCTGGACCTCCCAGACGGACCCGTCCCGGAACCTGACCCAGAGCCGTCTGGATACCATGGCGGGCAAACTCACCCGCATTGTTGCGCAGAACACTTTTACGGAAGTGACAGATATGTCACAATATGGTCTGGAGGAACCGTCCAATGTGCTCCACT
>JAAWKU010000034.1 GCA_022797535.1 Lachnospiraceae bacterium
AGAAGAACAATGATACCACGATTCGGTTCATGCAGGAGAAGGCATTTTTCGGCTACAACCCGGAGTTTGTGCATTTCTTTAAGCAGGAGATGGCGGCGGCCACGGACTATGAGGGCAAGAT
Organism: Lachnospiraceae bacterium; assembly: GCA_022797535.1. GTDB lineage: Bacteria > Bacillota > Clostridia > Lachnospirales > Lachnospiraceae > Acetatifactor. The sequence continues at coordinate 122 of JAAWKU010000034.1, forward strand.
TTACCTGGAGGAGAAGGGCAGGCTGGCCACTTCCCCCAACGGCAACGGCGGCTGGTTTGTCTCCATGAAGAACGCGGGCCTGCTGGACCTGGTAAAGGAGGAGGGCATTGAGTGGATCAATGTGTTTGCGGTGGACAATGTGCTGCAGCGGATTGCGGATCCCTGCTTTATAGGCGCCACTATTCGGAGGAACTGCGATGTGGGGGCCAAAGTGGTGCGCAAGAACGCCCCGGATGAGAAGGTAGGCGTGATGTGCCTGGAGGATGGACGGCCTTCCATTGTGGAGTACTACGATCTGACACAGGAGCTGATGGACGCCAGGGATGAGAAGGGGGAGCCGGCCTACAATTTCGGCGTGATCCTGAACTATCTGTTCCGGGTGTCCGCTCTGGAGCAGCTTCTGGACGGTAGCCTGCCCCTGCATGTGGTGGAGAAAAAGATTCCCTGTCTGGACGAGAAGGGAGAACCGGTAAAGCCCCAGGAGCCCAACGGGTATAAGTATGAGAATCTGGTGCTGGATATGATCCATCAGATGGACAGCTGCCTTCCCTACGAGGTGGAGAGAAACCGGGAGTTCGCGCCCATCAAGAACAAGACGGGTATTGATTCTGTGGAGAGCGCCCGGGCGCTGCTTCAGGAGAACGGGGTAGAACTGTAGACGCAGACAGTAAGGATGCGGAACGGTGTATAGCAACATGCCGGCCACAGGCACGGCAGATTGGAGAAGAATTTATGAAAATAATGGTGACAGGCGGCGCGGGCTATATCGGCAGCCATACCGTGGTGGAGCTGCAGAATGCAGGCTATGAGGCGGTGGTAGTGGACAATCTGAGCAATTCCAGTGAGAAAGTCCTGCAGAGGGTGCAAAAACTGACGGGGAAGGCCGTGCCCTTCTATAAGGCGGACATCCTGGACAGAGCGGCCCTGGAGAAGATCTTTGCTGCGGAGAAACCGGATGCGGTGATCCATTTTGCGGGGCTCAAGGCGGTGGGTGAATCCGTCCAAAAGCCCTGGGAGTACTATGAGAATAACATCGCCGGCACATTGACCCTGGTGGATGTGATGCGTCAAAACGGGGTAAAGAACCTGATCTTTTCTTCCAGCGCCACAGTGTACGGCGACCCGGCCTTTGTGCCCATTACGGAGGAATGCCCCAAGGGACAGTGCACCAATCCTTACGGATGGACCAAGTCCATGCTGGAGCAGATTTTGTCCGATATCCAGAAAGCGGATCCTCAGTGGAATGTGATTCTGCTGCGGTATTTCAACCCCATCGGGGCCCATAAGAGTGGTACCATCGGGGAGAATCCCAACGGCATTCCCAACAATCTGATGCCCTATATCACCCAGGTGGCCGTGGGCAAGCTGCCCCAACTGAGCATTTACGGCAACGATTACGACACCCCGGACGGAACCGGCGTCAGAGACTATATCCATGTGGTGGATCTGGCCCTGGGTCATGTGAAGGCGCTTAAGAAGATTCAGGAGAAGGCTGGGCTTAAGATTTACAATCTGGGAACCGGTACAGGCTACAGCGTGCTGGACGTGGTGAAGAACTTTGAGGCGGCCAGCGGCGTCAAGATTCCCTATGTGGTCAAAGACCGCCGGCCGGGGGATGTGGCCTCCTGTTACTCGGATGCCGCCAGAGCCAGGGAAGAACTGGGCTGGGAGGCACAGTACGGTATGCTGGAGATGTGCGCCGATTCCTGGAGATGGCAGAGCCAGAATCCCAATGGGTATGAAGAATAATCGCCTCTGACGTGAAAGCCGGGCATATCGGACTGACAACCGATATGCCCGGCAAGGTGGTTCTGCCAAAGGAAGATTCATGTGTATTAGTCATGGACAGCCATGTCCCATGGGCGATATGGGAAATATTGCATGTTCAAGCCGCAAAGTCGTGCAGGAAGGATATACGCGTATGTTCAAGCCGTAAAGTCGTGCAGAAAGGATATACGCGTATGTTCAAGCCGTAAAGTCGTGCAGGAAGGATATACGCGTATGTTCAAGCCGTAAAGTCGTGCAGAAAGACATATGCGTTTGGTCAAGCCACATAGGCGTACATGAAGATGAAATGGCAGATGCTGCCTCCCATGACAAACAGGTGGAAGATTTCATGGGAGCCGAAGTACTTGTGCTGAGCGTTGAAGAGTGGAAGTTTCAACGCGTAAATCACGCCGCCTATGGTGTATATGATGCCTCCTGCCAGCAGCCACAGAAACGCGGCGGTGGGAAGGGTATCCAGCAACTGGCCGAACACCAGGACGCACACCCAGCCCATGGCGATATAGATCAGCGAGGAAAACCACTTGGGGCAGGTGACCCAGAAAGCCTTAATCAACATGCCCGCAATGGCGATGCCCCACACCAGCGCCAGCATGGCGTAGCCGGACGCGCCTCCCAGTACGATCAGACATACCGGGGTGTAGGAACCGGCGATCAGAACAAAAATCATCATATGGTCGATCTTTCGAAAAAATTTCAGCCGGGCCCCTGTGAGGTTCACGCTGTGGTAAGTGGCGCTGGCGCCGTAGAGCAGAATCATGCTGGCCATGAACACAGTCATGGCGGTCAGTGTGACATTGCCGCCGGATGTGGCGGCTTTAACCAGCAGCGGCATGGCGGCAAACACGGCCATCATCATGCCGATAAAGTGGGTCAGGGCGCTGCCCGGTTCTCTTATAGTAATCTGCATATTGACACCTCCGAGTTCTGTAGCCGTCCGGCCAGGCGTATGACTGGCCGACGCTCTCTGCAATAAAGCTATTAGTTCCGCTCAAACTATTATATGTAGTTTTAAAAACTACATTCAAGATATTTGAATACTACACCTTGCGGATGAGAATGTCAATACTTTTTTGATCTGTTCTTTTGCCCGATCTTTTTAATCTTCCTCAATGATCTGAATTTCCAGATAGTCAAAGGGAATCTCCTCTATAAAATTGTCCTGACGGAATCTGGCTTTTTTATGGCGCTTAAATTCCGCTACCGTGGCATCCAGCCAGATGGGTTTCCCCAGGTCAAACTCGTAACAGACCCGCTCCAGTGCCCGGAAGATTTTGTGGGTCCGCGTATCCTGACTGTCATCGGCAATCACGGTATCCCGAAGCATTCGGTTGTCTGCAAATATTCTTGCCCATAAACGAAACATCTTTCTTCTACTCCTCATGTTATTGCGCTTTTTCCCAAGCCTCCACCAGTGTGCTGACTCGATTATATTCAGGCAAACTTCCTTGCCTAAATTCCCATCAGACTGCGTTGTCGTCGGTCTACGATGCCACCGCATGGCCTTCCTCCTCCGCCTTGCCGATGAAAATTTATTCTGCGGAGTTTCGCCAGATATAATCGAGTCAGCACTCTAGTTCACCAACACATTGGTGCACCGACACATTTACAATTTGTCCAATGACTTGCCCGAATCTCTATCGGTCGTGTCAGCTTCACCCAACGATGCTGCCGCATGGCCTCGTTCATTTGCCTTCCGGACTGAAAATTCATCCGGCATCATTTAATTGAAAAAACGTGTCGGCACACTGGTATGCCGGGAATGGTGAACCCATTTTACCATAGCAGAAGGGAAAGCACAAATTCTTTTATTTCCCTGAATATAATTTGCTTTTGACGCATAAACATAAATAGTGGGCTTGAATTATGTAAAAACCACCAACAATTATTAAAAAAGGATTAATATTTTGTGAAAAACATACATTTTTGGAATACTTTGTGTTATACTGAACTCAGTAAAAACAGCTATTTGGAGCTAGAAGGAGTACATATGGAATTACGAGTGGATAATGATGATGGGATTGACAGTTGGAAGGAGGTCAATCTGGTATATAATGCGGCGTTGAAACAGGTGGAAACCAAGATAGAGATTCTGAATGATGAATTTCAACATGTGCATCAGTACAACCCCATTGAACATATTAAGGCCAGGATCAAGACGCCCGAGAGCATTGTCAAAAAGCTGAAACGGCATGGTTATGAATCCACTATTGACAATATGGTGAAGTATATCAATGACATTGCCGGTATCCGCATTATCTGTTCCTTCACTTCCGACATCTATCAGATCGCGAAGATGATCAGACAGCAGAAGGACATCCAGATCATATGCGAAAAGAATTATATCACCTATCCCAAGGCCAGCGGTTACAAAAGTTACCATATGATCGTGACAGTGCCGGTGTATCTTTCGGACCGCATAGTGGATACCAAGGTGGAGATACAGATTCGTACGGTGGCCATGGACTTTTGGGCCAGTCTGGAGCATAAGATCCACTATAAATTTGAAGGAGACGCTCCGGAACATATTAAGAGCGAACTGGTGGAATGTGCTAAGATGGTATCGGACCTTGACAGCAGGATGTTGTCTCTGAATGAGGAGATACTGGCAATCAGCCAGTCCAAGAGTATCCAGACAGTATGAGCCATTGCCCTGCCTGTTTTCAGGCAGCGGCCAACGGGTAGCAGGTTTTACGGCCGCCGCTTTGAAAGCCTGCAGACGTGTTTTCCGAGGCTTGACCTGAAAATGTGCGGGTATGTCCAAGGATCGACCTGAAACCGTATAAATGTGTTTCCCGGGGATCGACCTGGAAACCTGCAGATGTGTTTCCCGAGGATCGACCTGAAACCGTATAGATGTGTTTCCCGAGGATAAACCTGAAACCGTACAGATGTGTTTTCCGAAAACTGTCCTGAGACATATGAGGAGATGAGGCAGGGTCCGCGAGTGCCGCTGGTCCCTGAAATGAGGAGTGCCCAGACACCTTGCGGCGTCTGGGCTATTATGAAAAAATTAGCAATTATGCGATGTTGGTTAATCATTTGATGTATGCTTAGTATATCAATTAAATATGAATAATCTGTGAACATCTTGTAAACCTTTGGTGAATCTTACAAATCTGGTTGCCTGATATTTCCAAAAATATACATTTTGCATAAACGGCGAGCTTTAAAATATTTTTGATCGGATATTTTTAATCATACGCTGTTTTTTTTGTTGTAATGTGGTAGAAACAATGATAAAATAAAGCAAAGGCTTTGTACTTTGAGATGCTTGGAGGAAAAACAATGGATACGTTTATCGACAAACTGGCACAGCGCCTGACGGCGCAGGAAATGATAAAGGCCAACTCCGCGGCGGATGCGGAAGAATTGCACAAGGTTCAGGGACAGGTAAAGCAGTATGAGGCCTACCTGGATGAACTGCAAAATATCAGTTCGGCCACCACAGCCGCCCTGAGCAGGCTGGAACATGCCGGTGAAACCTCCGGGGAGATGGTGGACCGTCTGGAACATGCCAGCGTGGCGTCCGCCGCCGTGATCGAGCGTCTGGAAGGAGCCATAGAGGCTGCGTATCAGGCGATTAGCCGCATGGAACACATGCAGGAAGTGTCTGCGGAACTGGTGGACAAACTGGAGCATGCAGGCGTGGCGTCTGCTGCGGCTGCGGAGCGGATCGACCAAGTGGTAAATGCGGGCATGGAGAAGCTGGAACATGCGGACGCAGCTTCCCGTGCTGCTTCAGAGAAGATTGATCGGCTTGTCAGCGCAGGCGTTGACAAGCTGCAGCATGCGGAAATCAATATGGACGGCATCAATGAGCTGGTGGAGGCCGGTATCCATAAAATCAAGGAAGTACAACAGGACAATGACAGTATCCAGATGTTGCTTAGGGACAGTGTCAACAGCCAGAACGAGACGATCAGCGACTATGTGCACAAGGAGAATGTGAAAGTATATCGCAATGTGCAGGCAGTGGTGGTGGAAGAAGCGGCCAAGCATACGGAGAATCTGGAGAAGATCAGCAAGGCAGGCGCGGGCAGGATGGGAGTGTTGTTGGGGATATCCGCCGTGGCGCTGCTGGCTTCGCTGGGGTCCCTGATATTCCAGATTCTGAGTTATCTGCATATCATCTGACACACGGAATAGGACGGCGGCCATGTCCCTGAGACATGGCCGATTTTTTAAGCAGTGGAACGCAAAAACAGTAAATCTAACAGGAGGTTATGATGGAGAAAGAATTGTGGAAGCCGGGAAATATGCTGTACCCGCTGCCGGTGGTCATGGTCAGCGTGACGGACGGGGAGGGGCATGACAATATTATTACGGTGGCCTGGGCGGGCACAGTCTGCAGCGATCCCCCCATGCTGTCCATCTCTGTGCGGCCGGAGCGCCACTCCTATGCTCTGCTGAAAAAGACGGGAGAATTTGTGGTAAATCTAGTGACGGAAGAGCTGGTGTATGCCACAGATTTCTGCGGCGTGAAAAGCGGAAGGGACCTGGACAAGTTCCGGGAGATGAAGCTGACAAGGCTGCCTGCTGCCCAGGTGCGGGCTCCCCTGATCGGCGAGAGCCCGGTAAACCTGGAGTGCCGGGTGAGCCAGGTGATTCCCCTGGGTACCCACGATCTGTTCCTGGCCCGGATTGTGGCGGTACATGCGGACCGGCAATATATGGATGAGAAGGGAAAGTTTCATCTGGAGCAGGCCGGGCCGGTGGTGTACTCCCATGGGGATTATCTGGCCACGGGGAAAAAACTGGGCACTTTTGGATACAGCGTCAGGAAGAAGGAGTAGAGGGGGAGTCCATCAGACTTCCCCTTTTTATGATATCTTTGCCGTACTTGCTGCGTAGCCCGTCCAGGGCCTTGTCCAGGCGCTGCTGTCTGTCTCTGTCCGGCGCTGTCTGGAACAGCCCATGGGCAGGGGCGGCGTCTGGAGCGCCGTAGTCGAACAGGCTCAGCTGCACCGGTTCTGTCTCCGGCACCAGCTTGGAGGCTCGCACCCCCAGCAGGCGTATGGGCTGCCCGTTCCAGAGCTCATCAAAGAGTTTGCAGGCAGCCTGGTAGAGGGCCTGGGAGGAGGCGGTGGACAGAGGAAGCTGCATCTGGTGGGATACGGAGTGGAAAGAGGCATACTTGATCTCTGTGCTGACCATCCCGGCCAATTCCCCGGAGGCCCGGAGCCGTCCGGCCACGGACTCAGCCAGGGACAACAGTACGGGCAGGGCATCCTCCCGGGTGAGCGCGTCCTGGGGCAGCGTGGTGGAATTGCCCACTCCTTTTGCTTTCACGGGTTTTGGCGTAAGGTCCGAGTCATCGATCCCATTGGCGTACTGCCACAGGGTGAGACCGTGGCTTTTTAAATGGGCCTCCAGGATATCCCTTCGGGCATGGGCCAGGTCGCCGATGGTGAGAATGCCCAGCTTGCGCAGGGTTTCCACGCTGGACTGACCGCAGAGAAACAGGGAGGAAACGGGCAGGGGCCACAGCTTTTCGGGGATTTCCCGGACAAACAGGGTGTGGACCAGGTCTGGTTTCCGGAAGTCGGAGGCCATTTTGGCCAACACTTTGCGGTCGGAGATTCCCACATTGACCGTGAAGCCCAGGGTGTCCCGCACTTTGTCCTTGATCTGACGGGCTGCCTCCTGGGGAGAGGAATATTTTTTTGCAATGGGGGTATAATCCATATAGCATTCGTCGATACTGACCTGTTCGATGTCAGGGCAGATGCCGGACAAAAGCAGCATCAGTTCCTGGCTGCGCCGGTGGTACATGGCATGGTCCGGGGGGACTGTGACCAGCATGGGACATTTGCGCAGGGCATTTACCACAGGTTCTCCGGTGGTGATCCCGTAGGCTTTGGCGGGCAGGGATTTGGCCAGTACTACGCCGTGCCGGCTGGCCATGTCGCCCCCCACAATGGAGGGGATCAGGCGCAGGTCCATGCCGCTTCCCTCCTGCAGTAGGGTCAGCGCGGTCCAACTTAGGAAAGCGGAATTGACATCAATATGGAAAAATATGTGTTCCCCCATGGCGGCGCCTCCTTTTTGCCCGTCCCGGTCTCAGCCGGTATTTTCTTAATATTAGTATACACCCGGCAAGAAGTTCTTTACAACTAAAATCAAAGTTGGTATGATATATGAGGTTATTGGATACCGGCGGAGAAAATAAGAGGCTTTAGATGAAAATTACAAAATATGGGAAAAATTTGAAATATACATATATGAAGTGGAATCTGTTGATACTGTTTATGGGCCTGCTGCTTTTGCCGGGAATTGTGAAGCTGGAGAGCACTGGGGACAACCTGTTCCACATTTTTATAAACGGCGCCCGGATGGGCAGTGTGGCGGACCCGAAGGACGCAGAGCGTATGCTTTGGGAGGCCAGGCGGGAGATCTCTGCTTCGGAGCGGGGCCTGGTGCTGATGGACGTGGAGATGACCTATGTGGGCGAGGAAGTTCTGTATGGTTATGTGGATGACTCCCAGGAGGTCTATGGCAATATTCTTCAGGCGCTGCGGGCCGGCGTCCAGGAGACCAGTGTTCTTTCCTATACCCTGAAGATGGACGAGTATATGGTGAATCTGGCTTCCATGGAGGAGATGGAACAGCTGCTGCAGGCAGTGATCAGCAAATATGACAGCGAGGGCAAATTCGGCGTGAACATCGTGCAGGATGAGAACCGTCTGTTCAATGTGCTGACTGCCAATGCGGTGGACAGGGAGAGTCAGTCCCAGGAGCAGGAGAGACTGGCAGAGCGGGAGCAGCAGCTTTTCCCGGAGGCGGGTATTCAGGCGGAACTGACCCGGCTTTTCGCTGTGGACATGGAGAAGGAGGAGAAGGATTTCGGGGATTATGACCTTGGCATCCTGTCCATGGATTTTGCAGAGAAAGTGGAAATCGTGGAGGCATATCTGCCCCAGAGCCAGCTCCAGCCGCTGGACAGAGCCATTGAAGAACTGACGGTGGAGCAGGAGACTGTGGGACTCTATGAGGTGCAGCCCGGGGACACCCTCTCGGAGATCGCCATCAAGGTAAACATTCCCATGGACGATATCGTGGCTATGAATGACAGCCTGGATGATATCAACACCATGATCCGGGCCGGCCAGGAACTGGTCATCACGGTGCCGGAGCCCAAGATCACCGTGGAGCGCCGGGAAGTCAATTATTATGAGGAAATATACGACGCTCCGGTGCAGTATATCGACAGGGATGACTGGTATACCACCCAGACCAATGTGATTCAGCAGCCCTCTGCCGGTTTCCGCAAGGTGGTGGCCCAGGAGAGCTATGAAAATGATAAGTTGACCCAGCGGGAAATCCTCAAGGAAGAGGTGGTCATGGAAGCCGTAGCCAAAATTGTGGAGCGGGGTACCAAGGTGCCGCCTACTTATATCAAGCCCATTTCCGGCGGCCGGGCTTCCTCCGGTTTCGGCAGGCGGAAAGCGCCTACCAAGGGTGCCAGCACCTATCACAAGGGTCAGGACTGGGCCACGCCTGTGGGTACCACTGTGGTGGCTTCCTGCGGCGGCCGGGTATCCAAGGCCGGCTGGGGCAGCGGCTACGGCTATGTGGTGTATATTGACCATGAGGACGGCAGGCAGACCCGGTATGCCCATCTCTCCAAGATCCTGGTGAAGGCCGGAGAATATGTGAAGCAGGGCCAGAAGATCGCCCTCAGCGGCAATACGGGTATTTCGTCAGGCCCCCATGTACACTTTGAAATCCTGATTGGAGGCAAGCAGGTGAATCCTTTGAAATACCTGAAGTGATAAGCTGGAACGAACGTTCTGTTTTACAAACAGGAATTTTGTGGTATAATGGCTTTAATTTATTTGGATATTTATTGGACGGGCACTGGGCATGACAGCATGTTTGTGCCATTGCGTTGCGGGCAACAAGTATGAAACTTTGTTTCATATACTGATTTGTGCAGTATCGCAGGCATGGCCTGCGATATGCATGCTAAGGAAAGTATGAAACTCCGTTTCATATACTGATTTGTGCAGTATCGCAGGCATGGCCTGCGATATGCATGCTGAGGAAAGTATGAAACTTTGTTTCATATACTGATTTGTGCAGTATCGCAGGCATGGCCTGCGATATGCATGCTGAGGAAAGTATGAAACTCCGTTTCATATACCAAATTGTGCAATATCACAGGCTCAGCCTGCGATATGCATGCTAAGGTAACTCTGTAAAAAGCAGGATTCAGGGAAGCAGAATTTCCGGGGCTCTGCCCGTTGCTGTCCCATGTGGCGGGGTGATTGCCCCTGTAATTTGGATAATCAGTCTTTTATATAAATCTGTATGAGGTAGACAAAATGGAACAATACGCGATTAAGGGCGGGAATCCATTGGTGGGCGAGGTAGAGATAGGAGGGGCCAAAAATGCGGCGCTTCCTATTCTTGCTGCATCCGTAATGACCGATGAGACCGTATATATAGATAATTTGCCGGATGTAAGGGATACAAATGTGCTGTTAAAAGCCATGCAGGGCATCGGTGTGCTGGAGAAGCGCACCGGCCGGCACAGCGTGACGCTGAACGCCGCCCAGATCAGCAGTCTGGTGGTGGAGGATGAAAATATTAAAAAGATCAGAGCCTCCTATTACCTCATCGGCGCCCTTCTGGGCAAGTACAAGCAGGCGGAGGTGGCTCTGCCCGGGGGCTGTGACATCGGCTGCAGGGCCATTGACCAGCATATAAAGGGTTTCAAGGCGCTGGGGGCTGAAGTATGGATTGAGCATGGCCTGATCAAAACCAGGGCGGAGCGGCTGGTGGGCAGCCATATCTATATGGACTGCGTCAGCGTGGGTGCCACCATCAATGTGATGATGGCGGCTTGCATGGCCGAGGGGCAGACCACCATAGAGAATGCAGCCAAAGAACCCCATGTGGTGGATCTGGCCAATTTTTTGAACAGTATGGGGGCCAGGATCAAGGGCGCGGGCACGGATGTGATCCGCATCAAGGGAGTAAGCAGACTCCATGGCTCCGAGTATACCATTATCCCGGATCAGATTGAGGCGGGAACTTTTATGTTCGCGGCGGCGCTCACCAGGGGGGATGTGACGGTGAAGAACGTAATCCCCAAGCATCTGGAATCCATTACCGCCAAGCTGCTGGAGATCGGATGTGAGATCAAAGAGTCCGACGACGCCATGCGGGTGGTATGTTCCAAGCCTCTCAGGCACACTCATGTAAAGACGCTGCCATATCCCGGTTTTCCCACGGATATGCAGCCACAGATCACGGTGGCGCTGGGGCTTTCCACAGGCACCAGCATTGTCACGGATACCATTTTCGAGAATCGTTTTAAGTATGTGGATGAATTGACCCGTATGGGGGCGGATATCAAGGTAGAGGGCACCACCGCCATCATCAACGGGGTGGGAAGATACACAGGCGCCAGCCTTTCGGCGCCGGATCTGCGCGCCGGAGCGGCCCTGGTGGTGGCCGGACTGGCGGCGGAAGGGTTTACCACGGTGGACGAGATTCACTATATCGCCCGAGGATATGAGGATTTCCATTTGAAGCTGCAGGCATTGGGGGCGCAGATTGAACTGGTGAATTCTGACAGAGATTTACAAAAATTTAAGTTGAAAGTGGGTTGACAAACGCGCCGGTAAGGTGTATCTTGTCAATAGAAAGTAATTGTATAGATTTTCTCTTATTCAGAGTGGTGGAGATACATAGGATCTGTGAAGCCACGGCAACCCCGGCGACGGAAGGTGCCAACCTGAGCGAGTTTTACTTGAACAATAAGAGGATTGGAACCTGAGATTCGAGTCCGCTTTTTGTGAGCGGACTTTTTCTTTTCACATTTAATAAAGGAGGCTTTTATGGAAAAACATTTGTTTACTTCTGAGTCGGTGACAGAGGGACATCCCGACAAAATTTGCGACGCCGTGTCCGACGCGGTGCTGGACGCGCTGATGGAGCAGGACCCCTACAGCCGGGTGGCCTGCGAGACCTGCACCAACACGGGCTTCGTGCTGGTGATGGGAGAGATTACCACCAAGGCCAACATCGACATCGCGGGCATCGTGCGCAAAACCGTCACCGAGATCGGGTATGACTCTTCCGAGAAGGGCTTTGACGGCAACACCTGCTCTGTGATGGTGGCTCTGGATAAACAGTCCACCGATATCGCCATGGGCGTGGACAAGGCGCTGGAAGCCAAAGAAAACCTGATGGACGACGCCCAGCTGGACGCCATCGGCGCGGGCGACCAGGGTATGATGTTCGGCTATGCCACCAATGAGACGGATGAATACATGCCCTATCCCATCTCTCTGGCCCACAAGCTGGCCCAGCAGCTGACCAGGGTGCGCAAGGACGGCACGCTGCCCTACCTGCGTCCCGACGGCAAGAGCCAGGTGTCCGTGGAGTACGATGAGAACGGAAAGCCCTTCCGACTGGAGGCTGTAGTGTTGTCCACCCAGCATGACGAGAAAGTGACCCAGGAGCAGATTCATGCGGATATCCGCAAGTATGTGTTTGATCCGGTGCTCCCTGGGGATATGATTGACGGGGACACCAAGTTCTTCATCAACCCCACCGGCCGTTTTGTCATCGGCGGGCCCAATGGGGACAGCGGCCTCACCGGGCGCAAGATCATCGTGGATACATACGGCGGCTACGCCCGTCACGGCGGCGGCGCGTTTTCCGGCAAGGACTGCACCAAAGTGGACAGAAGTGCCGCTTACGCCGCCAGATATGTGGCCAAGAACATGGTGGCTGCCGGTCTGGCCGACAAGTGCGAGATTCAGCTGTCCTATGCCATAGGCGTGGCCCATCCCACCTCCGTCATGGTGGATACCTTCGGAACTGGAAAGCTGTCCGAGGAGAAGCTGGTGGAGATCATTCGGGAGAATTTTGATCTGCGCCCCGCCGGGATCATCAAGATGTTGGATCTGCGCAGGCCCATCTACCGCCAGACTGCGGCTTACGGGCATTTTGGACGCAATGATTTAAGCCTTCCCTGGGAGCAGCTGGACAAGGTGGAAGTGCTGAAAAAATATCTGTGAGGATTCCATATCCTGTAGGGAAAAATAGCGGCCCTGTACAAGATTCTGTGCTTGTACAGGGCTTTTTTTGATGGTAGAATGAAAGAGAGACTTTATGAATTGAGCAAAGGAGCGTATGATATGGCATTCGCGCATCTGCATGTCCACACGGAGTATTCCCTGCTGGACGGTTCCAACAAGATCAAGGAGTATGTAAGGCGGGTGAAAGAACTGGGCATGGACAGCGCCGCCATCACCGACCATGGAGTCATGTACGGCGTGCTGGAGTTCTATCGGGAGGCCAAGGCAGCGGGGATCAATCCTGTCATCGGCTGTGAGGTGTATGTGGCGCCGGGCTCCCGCTTTGACAAGGAACTCACCGGCGGCGAGGACCGCTATTACCACCTGGTGCTGCTGGCGGAGAATAACACCGGCTATGCCAATCTGATGAAAATTGTCAGCAAGGGCTTTACGGAGGGATATTATTACAAGCCCCGAGTGGATATGGAGGTGCTGCAGACATACCATGAAGGTTTGATCGCTCTGTCCGCCTGTCTGGCCGGGGAGGTGCAGCGCAATATCTCCAAGGGCTTTTTGGAGGAAGCCAGGAAAAGCGCTCTGAAATATCAGGCATGCTTCGGCAAGGGCAATTATTATCTGGAATTACAGGATCACGGCATCCCGGAGCAGAAGCGGGTGAACATGGAACTGATGAACATGAGCCGGGAACTGCAGATTCCCCTGGTGGTTACCAACGATGTACATTATACCTACGAGACAGATGTGGAGGCCCATGACATCCTGCTTTGCCTGCAGACGGGCAAGAAGCTGGCGGACGAGGACCGAATGCGCTACGAGGGAGGCCAGTACTATGTCAAGAGCGAGGAGGAGATGAAAGCTCTCTTCCCCTATGCCTGGGAGGCGGTGGAGAACACCCAGGAGATCGCGGACAGATGCCATGTGGAGATCGAGTTCGGCGTTCGAAAACTCCCTCATTATGAGGTGCCGGAAGGGTATGACTCCTGGAGCTATCTGCAAAAACTGTGTGCCGACGGTCTGGAGGAGCGTTATGGGGACGGTTCTCAAACGGCAGGGGACACAGGCATGACCTTGCGGGAACGCCTGGACTATGAACTGGATGTGATCCACAACATGGGATTTGTGGATTATTTTCTCATTGTGTGGGATTTTATACATTACGCAAAAAAGAGCGGCATCCCGGTGGGGCCCGGGCGGGGCAGCGCTGCGGGGAGCATTGTGTCCTACTGCCTGAAGATCACGGACATCGACCCCATCCGTTACAGTCTGCTGTTTGAGCGCTTTCTGAACCCGGAGCGGGTGTCCATGCCGGATATCGACATTGATTTCTGTCCCAACGGGCGGCAGGATGTGATCGACTATGTGAGCCGGAAGTACGGTTCGGAAAAAGTGGTGCAGATCGTTACCTTCGGCACCCTGGGGGCCAAGGGGGTGATCCGGGACGTGGGCCGGGTCATGGATCTTCCCTATGCTTATGTGGACAGCATTGCCAAGCTGGTGCCGGGGGATCTGAATATTACCCTGGATCAGGCCCTGGAGAAGAACCCGGAACTGAACAAACTGTACCGGGAAGAGGAGCAGGTACATAAACTCATAGACATGTGCCGGCGTCTGGAGGGCCTGCCCCGCAATACCGGCATGCATGCCGCCGGGGTGGTGATCTGCCCCCAGGCGGCGGATGAGTTTGTGCCCCTGTCCAGAGGGGGAGACGGCTCTATCACCACCCAGTATACCAAGGATCCCCTGGAGGAACTGGGACTTTTGAAAATGGATTTCCTGGGGCTGCGCAATCTCACGGTGATCCGGGACGCGGTGCGCTTTGTGGAACAGACCAGGGGGATCAAACTGGATATGGACCACATCGACTTCAATGACCCCAAGGTGCTGTCCTATATCGGCACGGGCAGGACGGAGGGAATTTTCCAGCTGGAGAGCGGCGGCATGAAAAGTTTCATGAAGGAACTGCGCCCTCAGAATTTTGAAGATATAGTGGCAGGTATTTCCCTGTATCGTCCCGGTCCCATGGATTTCATTCCCAAATACATCAAGGGCAAGAGCAACGGCGGCGAGACAAGCTATGCCTGTCCCCAGCTGGAGCCGATTCTGAAGAATACTTACGGCTGTATGGTCTATCAGGAGCAGGTAATGCAGATCGTGCGGGATCTGGGAGGCTACACCATGGGGCGCAGCGATCTGGTGCGCCGGGCCATGAGCAAAAAGAAGCATTCCGTCATGGAGAAGGAGCGGGCCAATTTTGTGTACGGCAATTCTGAGGAGGGGGTGCCGGGATGTCTGTCCAGAGGCATTGACGAAAAGACGGCTAATCGGATCTTTGACGAAATGATGGACTTTGCCAACTATGCATTTAACAAATCCCATGCGGCCTGCTACGCGGTGGTCACATTGCAGACGGCCTGGCTGAAATATTACTATCCCGTGGAGTTCATGGCGGCGCTTCTCACTTCGGTGATGGACAATCCCAAGAAGGTGTCCGAGTACATACTGGCCAGCCGGAATATGGGGATCAACATACTGCCACCGGACATCAACCAGGGGGAAGCTGGTTTTTCGGTGGACGAGGGAAATATCCGCTACGCCCTGACGGCCATAAAGGGAGTGGGACGCCCGGTGATCGAGGCCATCGTGGAGGAGAGACGGCTGCGGGGGCCTTACACAAATCTGAAAGACTTTATCACCAGGGTTGCGGACAGAGACGTGAACAAACGGGCCATAGAGAATTTCATCAAGGCGGGAGCCATGGACGGCCTGGGGGGCACCCGGAAGCAGTGCATGAGCGTCTATGTGCAGATCCTGGATCACATTGTAAAAGATAAAAAGAACAATCTGGCGGGGCAGCTTACTCTCTTTGACATTGCTTCGGAGGAGGACAAGGAAGAGTTTGATATCCGTATGCCGGATGTGGGGGAATATACCCGGGAGATGCTGTTTGCCTTTGAGAAGGAGGTGATGGGCATCTATGTCAGCGGTCATCCGCTGGAGGAGTATCAGGAACTGCTGCAAAAATATGCCACCTTCCGAAGCGGTGATTTTGCGTTGGATGAGGAGACGGGACAGGTGGCGGTGACGGACAGGGCCCAGGCAGTGGTCGGCGGTATGATAGCGGAAAAAACCATCAAGTACACCCGCAACAACCAGGTCATGGCTTTTATCAGCCTGGAGGATCTGGTGGGCAGCGTGGAGGTGGTGGTGTTTCCCAGGGATTATGAACAGTATTCCGCCCTGCTCACCGATGATGCCAAGATTTTTATCCGGGGCAGGGTCTCCGTGGAGGAGGATAAGGACGCCAAGCTGATCTGCGAGCAGATCGCGGGCTTCGAGGAGGCGGCCCGGGGCGGCGAACTGTTCCCCAGGCGGGGGCGTTCCTTCACGGGAGGAAGTTCCGGCGGTTGGCGGAGCGGCGGAAACGGGTATCCGGGACCGCAGCAGGGCGCAAACCGGCAGGATGCGTCACGGCAGGTATGGCAGGACACAGTGCAGCAGGATGCGTCGCAGCAGGTACGGCAGGGGACGGTGCAGCAGGTACGACAGGGCATGGCGCAGCAGGGCGCGCCGGGACAGGGCTGTACTCCGGCGGACGGAGCCGGTGAAGTCCTGGAACAGAGACAGAGTTCCGGGAACGGCGGAGAGATTCCGGCACAGGCTTCCGGGACCCGGCAGGGGACGGCCAGGCCCAGTATCCGCAGCGTGCCTCCCGGGGTTTGGGTGCAATTTTCCACGGTGGAAGAGTACAGGCAGTTGGAGCGGCGGCTTCTGGAGGTTACTGCCGATTCCGACGGACAGGATCATCTGGTGGTCTATATTAAAAATTCCAAGGCTGTGAAAGTACTTCCGGACAATCGGAATGTGCGGGGGGATGAGGCGCTGGTGCAGCGCCTGGGCGCTGTTTTCGGGGAAGAAAATGTCAAAATTGTAACAAAACCTATTGAAAACCCCAAAGAAATGCTTTAGAATAAGATGATTGAACGGTGGGCAGCCGACGGGATCTAAACGGCTGACGTCCGTACAGGAGCGGAACTTGGGTAAGGAGGAGAGCATCATGGAGAAGGAGTTAAAGACTATTGGCGTGTTGACCAGCGGCGGAGACGCACCTGGGATGAACGCGGCCATTCGCGCAGTGGTGCGTACAGCGATTGCGAGGGGCCTTAAGGTTAAGGGAATTAAGAAGGGCTACAACGGCCTGTTGAACGAAGAGATCATAGATATGCGTCCCAAGGACGTTTCCGACATCATTCAGAGGGGCGGCACCATACTGGGCACGGCCCGCTGTATGGAATTCAAGACCAGCGAGGGTCAGCAGAAGGGTGCGGAGATCTGCAGAAAGCATGGGATCGACGGCATCGTGGTGATCGGTGGGGACGGTTCTTACAGAGGGGCCCAGAAGCTGGCCAGGCTGGGAATCAACACCGTGGGGCTGCCCGGGACCATCGACCTGGACATTTCCTGCACGGACTACACCATCGGCTTTGACACGGCCATCAATACCGCCATGCAGGCCATCGACAAGGTGAAGGATACTTCCTCCTCCCATGAGCGTTGCAGCATTATCGAAGTCATGGGCCGCAATGCGGGATACATTGCCCTGTGGTGCGGGATTGCCAATGGCGCGGAGGACATTCTGCTTCCGGAAAAGTATGACTTTAATGAGCAGGCTATTATCAACAATATCATTGACAGCCGCAAGAAGGGCAAGAACCACCATCTGATCATTAACGCGGAGGGAATCGGGCATTCCACTTCCATGGCCAGGCGCATTGAGGCGGCCACGGGCATTGAAACCCGGGCCACCATTCTGGGCTATATGCAGCGAGGGGGTAACCCAACCTGCAAGGACCGCTATTATGCCTCCATCATGGGTGCTTATGCGGTGGATATCCTGCTGCAGGGTAAGACCAACCGGGTGGTGGGCTACCGCCACGGCGAATTCGTGGATTTCGATATTGAGGAAGCCCTGAACATGCAAAAGAGCATCGACCCTTACCAGTTTGAGGTGTCGAAGATTCTGTCCATCTGACTTTCGCAGAGACGGCAGACAGCTGCCATACCGCCGCAGAGGCCGTGTATGGCAGCTTTTTTCTATCAGCCTTTATGACGGGAAGGAGACTGGCAATGATTACAAGCACATCTAACCAGAGGGTAAAGCAGATCGTTCAGTGGCAGGAAAAAGCCAGGGCCCGCCGGCAGGACGGCGTATTCCTGGCGGAAGGGCTGAAAATGTATTGCGAGGCCCCCATGGACCTGGTGAGGGAGGTATATCTGACGGAGTCCCTGCTGGAGCAGCTGAAAAAGCGGGGGCAGGAAAAACTGGAAAGGACAGGCTATGAATTGGTGACCCCGGAAGTCTTTGGGCGCATGTCCGACACCCGGACGCCCCAGGGGATCCTCACTGTCCTGCAGAGGCCCGCCTATGAGCTGGGGCAGCTGCTCCAGGGGGAACGGCCTCTGCTGGTGCTGCTGGAGGACTTGCAGGATCCGGGTAATCTGGGGACGATCCTTCGGACAGGGGAAGGAGCGGGAATAACAGGCGTTATCATGTCAAAAAAAACAGTGGATATTTATAATCCCAAGACCATCAGAGCTACCATGGGTTCCATATACCGGGTTCCTTTCCTGTATGTGGAGGATCTGGGGGAGACGGTGGGGATGCTGCGGGAAAGGGGAATCCAGGTCTACGCGGCCCATCTGCAGGGACAGTCGTATTACAACAGTTTTTCCTTTGCAGGGGGGACTGCTTTCCTGATCGGTAACGAGGGCAACGGGCTGCGCAGGGAGACGGCGGAACAGGCGGACGCCTATCTGAAGATTCCCATGGAAGGACAGGTGGAATCCCTGAATGCTGCCATAGCTGCTTCCCTGCTGGTCTACGAGGTCCACAGACAGCGGAATGCGGAGACAGTGTGTCTGGATCAACAGAAATGTGCGCCGTGAAGATATATGCAGGACTGAAAACAGCAAGTTCCCGGAAAGCGGGCATTTCTGGATGATCGGAGATGGGTGTTGCAGGGGACATGGGGAATAAAAGTTCTAAAGAGTTTCAATAAGGAGGCAGAGTATGCAGACAGGTAAAAAGATCGGTTTCATCGGATTGGGCAATATGGCGTCGGCCATGATCGGCGGTATGCTGCAAAAAGGCGCGGCAAGGCCGGAGGACATCATCGGTTCTGCCCGCACGGCGGCCACCTGCAGGAGGGTGGCGGAGCAATACGGCATCACTACCTACTCCTCCAACGCGGAAGTGGCAGAGCAGGCTGATATCCTGTTTTTGGCGGTGAAGCCCCAGTTTTTTCCGGAGGTCATCAGGGAGATACGGGAGCATGCGCGTCTCCAGACCCTGATTGTCAGCATTGCGGCAGGCAAGACTCTGGAAGAGATCGCGGGCCTGTTCGGCGGGGCCAGGAAGATCCTGCGCTGCATGCCCAACACGCCGGCCCTGGTGCTGGAGGGCTGCACCGGTGTGTGTGCGGGTGATTTGGTGGACGGGGAGGAGCTGGAGGAGGTTCTGACGCTGCTGCGCAGCTTTGGAGTGGCGGAAGCGGTGCCGGAGCGGCTGATGGATGCGGTGGTGGGCGTCAGCGGCAGCTCCCCGGCTTACGTGTTTCTGCTCCTGGAGGCCATGGCGGACGGAGCGGTGGCAGCGGGAATGCCACGCAGACAGGCGTACACCTTTGCCGCCCAGGCAGTGCTGGGCAGCGCCAAAATGCTGCTGGAGACCGGCAAACATCCGGGGGAACTGAAGGATATGGTCTGTTCCCCGGGAGGCGCCACCATCCAGGCCGTAAAAGTGCTGGAGGAAAAAGGCCTGCGGGCGGCGGTGATGGAGGCTGTGGAAGCCTGCGTGGAGAAGTCCCGGAAACTGTAAAATCCGCGGCCCCGGAGGGGGGGTTGACAAAACGGCTGGCTTCTGTTATCATTTGCCTTGTAACAAAATTAACAATCTTGTAATAATTTAGATAAGAAAGGGATAAAATTATTACAAAATTGGTTGGAGGTAAAGGAAATGGCAAAAGGCAAAAGGCTGTCTGCCTTCCTGGCCGGGGTGCTGCTCACAGGCGCGCTGGCAGGCAATGCAGGCATGACCGTAGAAGCTGGCGGCAATTCAGATTACCTGAATTCATTGAGCGGCGGTATGGCGGCTCTGCTGGACTCCAATACCGGGAGCGCGGAAGAGTTGATCAGCACCACCCAGAGAAGCCTCGACCTGAAAGCGGCGCAGGAAGAGGAAGAGTGCACATTGGTCATGGCCAATGTGAAGAACGCCCTGAATGTCAGGGCGGAAGCCAGCGAAGATGCGGAAAAGGTAGGAATGATATACAAGGACTGCGGCGGCACCATCCTGGAGCGGGTGGACGGCTGGACAAAACTCCAGTCCGGCGACCTGGTGGGATGGGCCAAGGACGAGTATCTGCTGTTTGATGAGGAGGCCATAGAACTGGCCGCCAGCGTGGGGATTACCACAGCCACCATTGATGCGGAGATGCTGAAAGTCCGCACAGAGCCTGACAAGAATGCAGATATATACGGGGCCCTGGCCAAGGACGAGATCGTAGAAGTGATGAACACCGATGAGGAAGGCTGGGTTTGCATCAACTACGAAGGGGAGGATGGTTTTGTGTCCTCCGAATATATTACCATTGATTTTAAAATAGACTTTGGTGAGACCATGGAGGCCATCAAGGAGCGGGAAGAGGCCGAGAAGGAGGCAAAGCGCCACAAGAATTACGGTGAGTTTACCACTGACGCGGATACCACGCTGCTGTTGGCGGCGCTGATCCAGTGCGAGGCGGGCGGCGAAAGCTACGAAGGCCAGCTGGCTGTGGGAGCGGTGGTTATGAACCGTGTCAGGAGCGCCGCATACCCCAACACCATTCATGGCGTCATCTATGCGTCTGGCCAGTTCACGCCCGCGCAGAGCGGCAAGGTCAACCGGGTATATGAGTCCGGCAAGATCAAAGAGAGTTGTATCCAGGCGGCGCAGGAGGCTTTGTCCGGCGTGTCCAATGTGGGTGACCTGACCCATTTCCGCCGCAATAACGGTCGTCAGGGTCTGGTAATCGGAAACCATGTATTTTATTAAAAATGAGCTGCGTAAAAAGCACGATGGATTCGTCTATCGTGCTTTTTTTCATGGTGGCGGCAACATTTTTTTCCACATAAAGGGATTGCGAAGTGGCCTGCAGTGTAGTATATTATTAGTAACCTTAAAACATTTCTTATAAGGGAAAGGGAAGAGCAATAAAGGAGGATGCGTATGCAAGAGGTAATTTTTTGGCTGGTTCTGCTGATTATCTGCATCGGCATAGAAGTGGCCACTATGGGTCTTACCACCATCTGGTTCGCAGGCGGCGCCCTGATTGCCATTTTTGCGGCGGTGATCGGCGCACCGATCTGGTTTCAGGCCACAATCTTCGCCGTTGTATCCCTGGTGCTGCTTTTCTTTACCAGGCCCATCGCCGTGAAGTATTTCAACAAAGACCGGGTCAAGACCAATGTGGAGAGCATGGTGGGCCGTCAGGCCATCGTAATAAGCGAGATCGACAATCTCCAGGGCATTGGTCAGGTGACGGTAGGCGGCCAGGAGTGGAGCGCCAGAAGTGCAGAGGAGCATGTGACAGTCGCTGTGGGCGCGGTGGTGACAGTGGTGGCCATCAACGGCGTCAAGCTGATTGTTAAGGAATATCCGCTCCAAAGCACCCCGCAGGCTGCTCACACAGAAGAAGCCAAACAGGCAGAAGGAGGAAGAAAATGATAATCGGTGTTTTATTGGTACTAGTAGTACTGATCCTGTGTATTTTTGTTTCCTGTATTAAGATTGTGCCCCAGGCTCAGGCTTTCGTGGTGGAACGTATGGGGGCGTACCAGGGAACCTGGTCCGTGGGCTTTCATGTGAAAATGCCTTTCCTGGATCGGGTAGCCAGAAGGGTGAACCTGAAGGAGCAGGTGGCGGATTTCCCGCCTCAGCCCGTGATCACCAAGGATAATGTCACCATGCGGATCGACACAGTGGTGTTTTATCAGATCACGGATCCCAAGCTGTTCACCTATGGCGTGGAGAATCCCATGATGGCCATTGAAAATCTCACTGCCACCACCCTGCGTAACATCATCGGTGATCTGGAACTGGACCAGACGCTGACCAGCCGTGAGACCATCAATACCAAGATGCGCGCCGCTCTGGATATCGCCACCGATCCCTGGGGCATCAAGGTAAACCGTGTGGAACTTAAGAATATCATTCCTCCTGCCGAGATCCAGAACGCCATGGAGAAGCAGATGAAGGCGGAGCGTGAGAGACGTGAAGCCGTCACCAGAGCAGAGGGTGAGAAGAAGGCTAACATTCTGGAGGCAGAGGGCGCCAAGGAGTCAGCGATCCTGCGGGCGGAGGCGGATAAACAGTCAGCGATCCTGCGGGCGGAGGCTCAGAAGGAAAAGATGATCCGCGAGGCGGAAGGTGAGGCGGAAGCCATTCTGAAGGTGCAGCAGGCCAATGCGGAAGGTATCCGTCTGCTGAAGGACGCAGGCGCGGACGAGGCCGTACTGAAGATCAAGAGCCTGGAGGCATTTGAGAGAGTGGCTGACGGTAAGGCTACCACGATCCTGCTTCCTGCGGAATTGCAGGGAATCGCCAGCATGGCGACGGCGTTCAAGGCGGCAAGCCAGCAGCCTACACAGCAATAAACAGAATAATAATCCCTTTTAGGGGTGGGAGCAGGCCGACATGGCCTGCTCTTTTTTGGTGATAATAGAATTCTCACAGAGCGTGAATTCTATTAATGGGAGCGAAAGAGGCGGCAGGAACATTGGTCTGTCCCTCTTGAAAAATGGAGGGAAATGAAGTATAGTTATAATATAAATGACAGAGCGGAAGCAGTTCGGACAGGATGTCTGGAGCAATACCCAGGCGGAACCGGATATGCGGAAAGGAAGAGATGGATTTAAAAGGACGGGATTTTTTAAAACTGCTGGATTTCAGCGCAGAGGAGATTGTATATCTGCTGGATTTGGCGGCGGAACTTAAAGAGAAGAAGAAACAGGGCGTTTTGGTGGACTCTTTAAAAGGGAAGAATGTGGTTTTGATATTTGAAAAGACCAGTACGAGAACCCGCTGCGCTTTCGAGGTTGCAGCCCATGACCTGGGCATGGGAACTACTTATCTGGATCCCAGCGGCTCCCAGATCGGTAAGAAGGAAAGTATTGCGGATACGGCTGAGGTTTTGTCCGGCATGTTTGAGGGGATTGAGTACCGGGGGTATGGACAGGAGATTGTGGAGGAATTGGCCAGACATTCCAGAGTACCTGTTTGGAACGGCCTTACAAATGAATTTCATCCCACCCAGATGCTGGCGGACGCGCTGACCATACGGGAGCATTTCGGACGTCTGGAGGGGATCCGTCTCACATATCTGGGAGACGCCAGATATAATACGGGTAATTCCCTGATGGTGCTGTGCGCTAAGCTGGGGATGCATTTTACGGCCTGCACCAGCGCAAAATATTTCCCGGAGGGGGAATTGGTAAAACAGTGTGAAGAACTGGCTGCGGCCAGCGGCGGCAGTATTACTCTGACTGAGGATGTGGATGCCGGAACCAGGGGAGCGGACGTGGTCTGTACCGATGTATGGGTATCCATGGGCGAGCCGGACGAAATCTGGGCGGAGCGCATTGAGGATCTGAAAGGATATCAGGTAAATAAAAGGGTGATGGAGAATGCGGGGCCCCAGGCCGTCTTTATGCATTGCCTGCCTGCTTTCCATGATTTAAAGACCAAGATCGGGGCGGAAGTGGGGAAAAAATTTGGTATCACCGAGATGGAAGTGACGGATGAGGTGTTTGCTTCAGAGCAGTCCCTGGTGTTCCAGGAGGCCGAAAACCGTATGCATACCATTAAGGCCGTGATGGCCGCGACTTTGGGCTGGAGCCGGTAAAATGGGGAATTGGAGGCAGATACAGGGTTTTAGCCAGTAAAGCAGAGATTTGAAGGCAGATACAGGGCTGGAGTCGGTAAAACGGGGAATTGGAGGCAGATACAGGGTTTTAGCCAGTAAAGCAGAGATTTGAAGGCAGATACAGGGCTGGAGCCGGTAAAGCAGAGAATCGGAGGCAGGCGCGGACCCGGCGCAGAGATGAAAGGGAATAGATGAAAGCAGAAATACTGGCGCTATTGCGGGAGAGCGAAGATTATGTATCCGGGCAGGAGTTGTGTAACCGTTTCGGCGTGACCCGTTCCGCCGTCTGGAAAGCAGTGAATCAACTGAAAAAAGAGGGCTATGAGATTGAGGCGGTGCAGAATCGGGGCTACAAGCTGGTGAAGGCGCTGGACTATGGAGAGAGCGAACTTCGCAGCCGTATACACACTGCCTGGGCAGGAGCGCAGATCTATTTCCATCAGGTGACTGGATCCACCAACTTGTTGGCGAAGCAGGCGGGGGAGGGGGACGCTCCCCACGGCGCGTTGTTTGTGGCAGAAGAGCAGACTGCCGGACGGGGCAGGCGGGGCAGGAGCTGGCAGTCGCCTCCGGGGGCCAATATTTATTTTACCATATTGCTGCGGCCCGAATTTTCGCCGGGCAAGGCCTCTATGCTGACCCTGGTGATGGCGCACAGTGTGGTGGCTGCCATCCACAGACTCACGGGAATGAGGGCGGGGATCAAATGGCCCAATGATGTGCTGCTGGAGGGAAGAAAAGTCTGCGGCATCCTGACGGAAATGAGCCTGGAGCGGGAGTATATTCACTATGTGGTCTGCGGCGTGGGTATCAATGTGGCTCCCCAGGAGTTTCCCGAAGAGATTCGGGAACATGTTACCACCGTGGAGACCGTTTACGGTGGTCCCGTGTCCAAGGGGGCGCTCCTGCAGTATGTGATGGAAGCATTTGAGCGGGACTACGATGCCTTTACGGCTGCTGGCGATTTGTCGCCGCTGCTTGAGAACTACAACAAGATGCTGGTGAACCTGGACCGGGGCGTGCGGATTCTGGATCCCAAGGGAGAGTGGGAAGGCATTGCCAGGGGCATCAACACCGAAGGGGAATTGCTGGTGGAGGATGCGGCGGGCAGGGTTACAGCGGTTTATGCGGGAGAAGTGTCTGTCCGGGGCATATATGGATATGTGTGAGGAGACAGGCTGAAACAGTCGGATGCAGCCTGTCCCAAAACGAAATGGCACAATATCATGGGTTCGGCTCATGATTTGCGGGAGAGATGCAGATTTGGATTGAATGTTTCAAATACAGTTTGAAGCATACAGTTTGAAGCAGTGTCATGGGTATGTTTCCATGGTATGTAACACGGTATGCAAATAAGAGGAATGTATGGAGCAGGAACGGGTGGTGCTCTGCGGCGCCAACGCCTATGAGCAGAAATATTATTTTAATCAGGCATTTAAAGGGATTCCGGAATCCATCCAGGAGGAACTGCATATTATATGTGTGCTGTTCACCGAAGAGGTAGGAGGCGTGTTTACCATTGTGTTTGAGCCGGACGGTTCCGTGTCCCTGGAGACCAATGCGGAGGATGGAGACTTTTATTATGATGAGATCAGCAGCGGGCTGCTGGTGTCGGAGATCCGCAGGAAAAGGCGGGATCTTCTGGAGTCTCTGAGTCTGTATTACAGGGTTTTTATCTTGAAAGAGGATTTATCGGCGCTGCTGGAGGAATAAGCCTGTAAAGCGGGCAAGGCCAGCGCTGCCGTAGAAATAGCCTGTAAAGCGGGCAAGGCCAGCGCTGCCGTAGAAAAAGCCTGTGAAGTGGGCAAGGCCAGCGCTGCCGTAGAAATAGCCTGTGAAGCGGGTAAGGCCGGAGATGCTGGAGAAATAAGACTGTAAAGCGGGCAAAGCCAGCAATATGTGGGAACAGAGTAAGATTGAAAGCAAACTTTCAGGGGAATGCCTGCAGCGGCGGGCGGAAGGGAGGGGCAGCATGATCTTAGTAGTAGATGTGGGCAATACCAATATCACCTGCGGCGTATATGGAAACCGGGAGATGAAGGCCACTTTTCGGATGACCACAAAGACGCCCCGGACTTCCGACGAATACGGCGTTATAATGAGCCAGCTTCTGGCGGCCAGGGGAGTCAGGGCCCAGTCCATCGAGGGCGTGGCAGTTGCCAGCGTGGTGCCGGATGTAATGCACTCCCTGATGGGCGGCATTACGCGGTATGTGACCGGCCAGGTGCTGACTGTGGGACCTGGCATTAAGACAGGCATCAGGATCACCACGGAGGATCCCCGGGCCATCGGCGCAGACCGAATCGTGGATGCGGTGGCTGCTTACGAAAAGTACGGCGGGCCTGCCCTGGTTATCGACTTCAACACTGCCACCACTTATGATTATGTGACTGGCCAGGGACATTTTGCGGCGGGCATCACCGCTCCGGGCATCCGTATCAGTTCTGAGGCCCTGTGGAAAGAGACGGCCAAGCTGCCTAACATAGAGATTAAAAAGCCCAAGTCCATTCTGGCCCAGGAGACCATCAGCAGTATGCAGGCGGGACTGGTGTATGGGCAGATCGGTCAGACGGAATATATCATCAAAAAAGTGAAGGAGGAGACCGGCATCCCGGACATGAAGGTGGTGGCCACCGGCGGTCTGGGACGGCTGATTGCGGAGGAGACAGAGGCCATTGATTTTTACGATCCTTATCTGACTCTGGACGGTCTGCGAATCCTGTACGAGAAAAACAGAAACAGATAAAAGAGGAAAACATGAGCATTTTACAGATCGGAAATGTGATTTTAGACAACAATGTAATCTTGGCTCCCATGGCAGGTGTGACAGACCTGCCATTTCGTGTATTGTGCAAGGAACAGGGGGCCGGCCTGGTGTGCATGGAGATGGTCAGCGCCAAGGCCATTTACTACAATAATAAAAATACGGAGCAACTGCTGGAGATTTGCTCGGGGGAAATGCCGGTTTCCCTGCAACTTTTCGGCTCCGACCCGGATATCCTCAGCGAGATGGCCAAGCGGATTGAGGAGCGTCCCTTTGCCATCCTGGACCTGAACATGGGTTGTCCCGTACCCAAAGTGGCAGGCAATGGCGAGGGATCAGCCCTGATGAAAAATCCCAGCTTGGCCAGGGAAATCCTGTCCAAGCTGGTAAAGGCCATCCGTAAGCCTGTAACGGTGAAAATCCGCAAGGGCTTTGACGAGGAACATGTCAATGCGGTGGAGATTGCCCGGATTGCGGAGGACTGCGGCGTGGCGGCGGTAACGGTTCATGGCCGCACCAGGCAGCAGTATTACAGCGGCAAGGCTGACTGGGATATCATCGCAGCAGTGAAGGATGCGGTGAAGATTCCGGTGATCGGCAACGGGGATGTGGTGGACGCCAGTACGGCGGAGGCCATGCTGCGGCACACGGGCTGTGACGGAGTGATGATCGGCCGGGCAGCCCAGGGCAATCCCTGGATTTTCCGGGAGACGGTCCAATATCTGGAGACCGGTATTCTTCCGCCCCGTCCCACCCCCGGGGAGGTAAAGGAACTGGTACGGCAGCATGCGGCTCTGCAGATGCAGTATAAGGGGGAATACACAGCAGTGCGGGAGATGCGCAAACATCTGGCCTGGTATACGGCGGGATATCCTCACTCTGCCCGTTTCCGGCAGACCATTAACACTATGGAGACCATGGAACAGTTATTGGCGGGACTGGAAGAAATATTCGGGACGTAAGCCCCCGGGATTTTGGCGGATGCATATTTTTGCCCTGAACCACATAGAGTAGTGATTGAAAAACAGGCTATTTGTCACATTGCAGGCAGGTTTGGCCCGTGGCGCTGGAACGTTTGCAGATGGGACAGATGCATCTGAGCCGGGTGACGCTGCTGGAACCGTATTTGGAGGCGTGGCGGCATCCTTCCCATGTGTGCGGTGTGATATGGGACAAGATCAGGGAGCGTTGCCCGGAGGGAGCGGGCCTGCGGGAACTACACAGGTGTTTTCCAGATTACCAGGTATGGGACAGGAGTTTTCAGGGGTATTTGCAGCGGCATAAGATGAACCGAGAGTGGCTGCGGGTGTGGCAGGTTCCTTTTTTTGACCGATACGGCGGGGCAGAGCAGCTGCAGATTCTGATGGACAATGTGGAGGATTGGCAGCGTTTCTCCCGGATCCTGGTACTGGGATTCGACCCGGACATGGCAGTGTGGCTGCCTCTGCTGGCGCGTCGGGCCAGGGGAATTGATTTTTATTTGGACTATGAACCCAGGGGCATGGAGGAACTTCAGGAGTGGATCGGAGAGGAGTATGGGCTGGTGAGCCAGTGGCGGATTTTGGAAAGCCGGGAGGACTTGCATGTCTGGCCGGGGTCGCCCGCCTCAGGGCAGAAAGTATTGGATAGCGGGTCAGAGTTGCCTGCATCAGGGCTGAGGGTATTGGACAGCAGATCGGAGTTGCCTGCATCAGGGCAGAAAGTATTGGATAGCGGGCTGGAGCCGTCTGCATCAGGGCAGAAAGTATTGGATGGTAGGCAGGGGACGCCTGCGTCAGGACAGAGGGTATCGGATGTGGAGGCGAAGCCGCCCGCTATCAGACGGAGAACATCAGATACAGGGCCGAGGCTGTTTGCCTTTGGCCGGAAGAAATCGAATACGGTGGTAGAGCTACCTGTCACCGATCAGAGGGTATCGGATGTGGAGTTGGAACAGCACACTGCCGGACAAAAGGCATTGGATGTCGGACGGGTGACTCCAGGTTCACCCTGGCTGGGAGATAAGGCAGCGGCGGAGAAAAGGAGGCAATCTTACCCGGGATTGAGTCAATATTTCCGGGGGTATGAAGAGCCCTGCCTGGTGCTGGATTTCACTGGTACGGCAGATATCCCGGTGACAGGGCTCAGAGCCGGCAGCATGTGGTGGGATCTGGGAGCCCTGGAAGAGAAGCGGCATCTGCTGGAGGACCGACCTTTGGGGGTGAGATATGTGTCGCTGCGGACCCTATGGAGGGATTTGGTGTAACGCGATGACAGAACAATCCGTTTTATACAGATAATCGCTACATTTCCGGGCCGAAGATTAACTGTGTATGCCTTGGGGCTTGTGCGAGAGAGCAGGATTGAGCGCATTGTTCTCCAACAAGAGTGCTTGTTTATGTGAGTGTATCTGCTCATATGAGAGTGTCTGCTTATGGGAGAGTACCTGTTTATACGAGAGTGTCTGCTTATGCGGGCGTGTCTGTCTACGCGAGAGTGTCCGCTTATACGAAATTGTCTATTTATGTGGGAGCATCTGCTCATGCGAGAGTATCTTTCTATACGAGAGTGCCTGCTTACACGAGCATGCCAGTTTACAACAAGTGGTACTTGACACCACTTGGAAAATTCAGTATAATACGGTGTGCCAATTAGGAAAACAACGTTTTTACTATAAATATATAAAGAAGGAAGGGGATTACGGAATGCAGGAAAAGAAGAACATTTTGACCTATGAGGGCCTGAAGAAGTACGAGGAGGAACTTCACGAGTTGAAGGTGGTGAAACGTCAGGAAGTGGCCCAGAAGATCAAGGAAGCAAGAGAGCAGGGAGACCTGTCTGAAAACGCTGAGTACGACGCGGCTAAGGACGAGCAGAGAGATATTGAAGCCCGCATCGAGGAATTGGAGAAGATTCTGAAGAATGCCGAGGTAGTAGTAGAGGAAGAGGTGGATCTGGACAAGATCAGCATCGGCTGTCGTGTCAAACTGCTCGGTGATACGGTGGAAGTGGAAACCCAGGCAGGCACATTTTCATACAAAGTACTGGAGATCCAGAGAAGCAACTGACCGAAGACAGGAAATGGGGATTTAAAATAGGAGATAAAAAAGTGGCAGAAGAAAAGAACAACCAGGCAAAGCAGGAACAGCAGCAGGATATCGGTCAGCTGCTGAAGGTGAGAAGGGAGAAACTGGCTGGTCTGCAGGAGGCGGGCAAGGACCCCTTTCAGATCACCAAATACGATGTGACTCACCACAGTACGCAGATCAAGGACCAATACGGGGAATTGGAGGGTAAGACTGTGCGCATCGCGGGACGCATTATGTCCAAGCGCATTATGGGTAAGGCTTCTTTCTGCAATATCCAGGATCTGCCCGGCAATATACAGTGCTATGTGGCCAGGGACAGCATCGGTGAGGAAGCCTATGCGGATTTTAAAAAGTATGATGTGGGGGACATTGCGGGCATCGAGGGAGAGGTATTTACTACCAAAACCGGGGAGATTTCCGTACATGCCACAGGCGTAACCCTGCTGGCCAAGAGCCTGCAGATTCTGCCGGAGAAGTATCATGGGCTGACCAACACGGATATCCGCTACCGTCAGAGATACACGGATCTGATTATGAATGCGGAAGTGAAGGACACCTTTATTAAGCGTTCCCGTATCATCAAGGAGATCCGCAATTTTCTGGATGGCAGGGGCTTTATGGAAGTGGAGACTCCCATGCTGGTGCCCAATGCGGGCGGCGCGGCAGCCCGGCCCTTCGAGACGCACTACAATGCGCTGGACGAGGATGTGAAGCTGCGGATTTCCCTGGAACTGTATCTGAAGCGACTTATTGTAGGTGGTCTGGAGCGGGTATATGAGATTGGCCGGGTATTCCGCAATGAGGGCGTGGACACCCGCCACAATCCGGAGTTTACCCTGATGGAACTGTATCAGGCTTACACCGACTACGAGGGCATGATGGAATTGACGGAGAGTATGTTCCGCTATCTGGCCCAGACCGTGTGCGGCAGTACCGTCATCACTTATAATGGCATGGAGATTGACTTTGGAAAACCCTTTGAGCGTATTACCATGAATGAATGCATCAAGAAGTACGCGGGAGTGGATTTTGACGCGGTGGAGAGCGACGAAACCGCCAAGGCTCTGGCTGACCAGCACCATATAGCATATGAGGCCCGTCACACCAAGGGGGATATCATCAATCTGTTCTTTGAGGAATATTGTGAGAAGAATCTGGTGCAGCCCACTTTCGTGATGGACCACCCCCTGGCCATTTCCCCGCTGACCAAGAAGAAGCCTGAAGATCCCGAAAAGGTGGAGCGCTTTGAGCTGTTTATTAACACCTGGGAGATGTGCAACGCCTATTCCGAGTTGAACGATCCCCTGGACCAGAGGGAGCGCTTCGCGGCTCAGGACGCGGCCTTTGCTGCTGGGGACGAGGAGGCCAACCATACGGATGAGGACTTCCTGAATGCCCTGGAAATCGGTATGCCCCCCACTGGAGGCATCGGCTACGGTATTGACCGGCTGGTGATGCTGCTCACCGACAGCCCGGCCATCCGGGATGTGCTGCTGTTCCCGACGATGAAGAGCATTGATAAATAACTGTCCCCAAAACTCAGTATTTATGCGGGATTGCAGAATTTAGAAGTCCTGAAAAACCGTTTACTACTACTTTTTACAACTTTTGTGAGGAAAGCTACGAATCAGTATGAGATTAGATGCAAGGCGGATTTGGCTTCTTTTATGAATGTCAGATCCGCTTTTTACATCAGGGACAGCTGACTGCTTAAATTTTCAGCTGTAGTTTTCATTTTTTCCTGTGTGATATGCGTATAAATATCCATAGTTGCTGAGAAATCAGCGTGGCCCATGACCTGCTGGATAAATTTAATTTCCGCAGTGCTTTCACATATTCTGGTACAAAATGTATGTTGAGGATTATGGACACTAAAATGGGGCATCAATTCCGGCTCTCGATTTTCTAATGCTGCTTGATCCATTTCTGCCATATTGCATTCCGTATAATTGTCCGATTGATATTATGGGCACCAACAAAAGAACCGGAACGGTTGCGGTACACGAAGTCATGATATCCTTCCAAAATCAATGGAGTGTCTGAATATAGAGCATTTTTCATTTGGTATTAGCCAATGACAGCTACAAGGACGCCAGAACCGCAGGAGTTGGGATAGGAGTTATAGCCATTCTTCTTATTATTATGCATTTATTTGAAGGTATGCTTCCAGCCGGTTTTGCTTATATAGCACTTGGAATTATCCTTGTTGATGTTGTGTTAATTATCCTTGACGGCAATACGGTCTGTCGAAAATAGTAAATGGCAGATTATATATGAATTATCTAAAATTAACCAGGAGGGAAAAAGATGAAGTTAGAACGATGCAAAAAAGAATCCTTTGTTGTAATCGGGAAGGAAGGCTCCACTTTAGATGGAGAAGGATTTATCCAGAAGCTGTGGAATGACGCAAATTCTCATTTTGGGGAAATTCAACATCTGGCAAAGAAGGATGCTGATGGCAACATAAGCGGAATCTGGGGGGTAATGTCTGATTTCTCCCACTCGTTTCATCCGTGGGAAGACTTTAATAAGGGGCTTTATCTTGCGGGGGTAGAATGTAATGAAGATGCAAAAGCCCCAGCTGGATGGACAAAGTGGGTCGTTCCTGCTTATGAGTATATTTATGTGGAATGTGATGAGGAGGATATCTTTTCAAAGACAATAGCATATTTGAAAGAGAATGGGATTTCATTGGCAGGAGCAGTTCATGACTTTACCTGTCCGCAGACGGGGAAAACGTACATGTTCTTTCCTGTCAGGAAGTTACAGGAAGATTGAAAAATGTAGAAATCGGATGCCGTATCATTTAGGGTGACACCTCATACTCAAGGATTTGATGTATAATCAAAGAGGATAAGAAGGTATCCCACAATGGCACACAATCAGCGCAACTATGATACTGAATATAAAGTGCAGGCGGTTAAGCTGTCCCAGGAGATCGGAGCAGCAAAGACATCTTCCGAGCCTGGCGTCTGCGTCGACACCCTCTATGGATGGCGCAAAGACCAGGATCTGGCGGATGCCATGAGAGTAATCCATGATGAAGATGAGTGCAACGACAGTTATGGCAGGGTCCGCATGTATCAGGCACTGCTCCTCAGACAGCCGGAGGGTGTGCGTACCCCCGGTGGGAGGACGGTTTACCGAGTCATGGAGGAGATTGGGCTCAGCCGCCGTCCCGGACGAAAGCCCAACGGCATCACCAAAGCGGACAGGGAGGCGCACAAATCCGATGATCTGCCCAAAAGGGATTTCACATCTTCCCAGCCGCTGCAGAAATGTGTCACGGACATCACTGAAATCAAGGCTAAGGACGGGAAACTCTATGTATCCGTGATCTTTGACTGTTTTGATTCCGGTGTCCTTGGTCTGGCGATGGATGATAACATGAAGGCAACCCTATGTAAGCGGATGCTTGAAAATGCGGTTTCCGCATATCCGGAACTGAAAGGCGCCATCGTCCATTCCGACCGCGGAACACAGTACACCAGCGAGGTTTACCGCAGGGCAGTTGCCAGATACGGCATTCTCCAGAGCATGAACAGCGCCGGAGGGCGCTGCCATGACAATGTCCGCTGCGAGAGCATCTGGGCATGGATGAAGGAGGAACTGCTCTATGGACGTTATGATACGGAAAGCATGACCATAGAGGAACTTAAGCACCTCATCTGGAGATATTTCATCAGCTACTGGAACAACAGGAGAATATGCTCCGCCAATGATGGGTTTCTCCCATGGTCAAAAGACAGAGGTATTATGAGAGCATGGAACATGCTGCATAGTCACCAATATCCTTGTATAAAAAGTGTCAACCAATATTGACAATTTCATATCATCTTTTTGAACACAAGGGCTGTCGGGATTTTTGTCGCCGCCAAAACAACCTTTACACCCGTTTATGTTCATGCTGTCAAGGATAAATTCGGTTACGGAATTTTCGGCTTCTTCTGCACCCTTGATTAATTTTGCAGTCAGTGCCATTGTATTTCCTGTTTTTCTGGGACTTCCATTCAGAATAATAATTTTTTAACGCATATTTTCATTTACTAATTTAGATTAAGCCAGCCAATTCAGCCGCTTTTTTGCAGCCCTCGGTCTTATCAATATCGCCAATATTCAGTACACCGGGAATTAAAACTTCGCCTACCATTTTCCACTTGTTCAAAGCAGCCATACGCTCAATCGGGATACGAACACCGTCCATAACAGACATATCATCTTCTTCACAACAGGTAATCAGCGCGCACCCTTTTCCCGCAATGTCCTTGCCCCCAACCACCAGAGAGAAGATACGGTCGATGACACCCTTAATCTGTGCTGGTATGGAATACCAGTAAACCGGCATAGTAAATACAATGGTATCAGCTTCCAAAATCGCGGGGACAATCGTATTAAAATCATCATCAAAAGTACAGGCTTTTCCAGTGGAAAAACAGGTTTCACAGGCCCGGCAGCCGCCTACTTTTTTCAGCGCCGCGTCAAAACGTGTAATGGTATGTCCTTTTTCTTCTGCTGCCTTGATAAAAGCGTCCGTCATGGCGAAACTGTTTCCGTTTTTTCTGGGACTTCCTGTTATTACTACTATTTTTTTGCTCATAAGATTTATCCTCCTGTTTCTTGTGAGATTGACTTTACCTACACTTGATATTATAATCTTAGCAAGAATGGAAACAAATTCAAGTACGCACTTTTAAGTGCGATACTTACAATATCGTTATATACTTACCTAAAGGAGAGCGTCAATATGAGTGAACGATGCATTGCAAATGAATGTCTTGATACAACAGGTTTTAGCTATACATTATCGTTAATCAACGGCAAATATAAAATGACTATTTTGTATACGTTAATGGAATTTGAAATTGTCCGGTTTAATGAAATGAAAAAATATATCAGCAACATCTCATACAAAACATTAAGCGCCACTCTGAAAGAGTTGGAAGCAGACCAGTTAATTCATAGAAAAGAATATCCACAAATTCCGCCAAAAGTAGAGTACAGCCTGACAGAACGTGGTAAATCATTGATTCCTATTTTAGATGGCATGTGTGAATGGGGTGACAAAAACAGATTGTAAAATATATAAATACAAGAATGAGATAGTGGGATTTCCGCCGTAGTCAGCATTGTGGGAAATCCCAAAGCTCAGATTTTCCCACAATGCGGCAGACTGCAATATAGGGTTACATTTAAAATGAAAACAGCGTCGGATGGTAGGCGTACCCACTTGTGGATACAGATACATTTTTCCCTGCTGATAAATGCTGTTATTGAAGCTCATTTGGACTTTACCTTTCACAGCTATTTAAATACTATTGTGAGTTTTATAGGCGGGGGAGCCATCTTCGTGAACGAGAAGGGGAATAGCCTTCGCTTCTGCTCCCAAATCGACCAATGCCCTACCACCAATAAAGCAGTTCGGATGCCGAATCTGTCCACGAAAACAATCCTGCCGGACTTCCTCTTTCACGCCTCACATGATCTTTCATGATTATTCTCTGTTCGCTAACCAGGAGTTCCGGATGAATAAATATACTTCTTCTACTGTTCCTTGAGCATCGAATTATAGTGAGGGTCACTAGTGTCCTGACCGGACTATATTCAGACAAACCTCCTTGCCTAAATTCTCATCGGACTGCGTTGTCGTCGGTCAACGATGCCACCGCATCGCCTCCCTCCTTCGCCTTGCCGATGA
>JAAWKU010000035.1 GCA_022797535.1 Lachnospiraceae bacterium
TGCCACCGCATCGCCTCCCTCCTCCGCCTTGCAGACTGAAAATTCATCCGGCGTCATTTTACTGAAAGTCAACGATACAGTACACTAGTGTGCTGACACAAAGGGCTGTTTTGCGACAGCCCTTTTTATGTGTGGATTTTTAATGTATGATTTTTGCCGTATGGTTTTTTGCTGCATTGGTTTGATTGCGTGGCTTTTGGTTAAGTTGGTTTGATTGCGTGGCTTTTGGTTGAGTTGGTTTGATTGCGTGGCTTTTGGTTGAGTTGGTTTGATTGCGTGGTTTTTGATTGCGTGATTTTTCATTACGCGGTTTTCGTTACAAGGTTTTTCGTTGCATAGATTTTCTGTGTGTGGATTCTATATGTGTGGATTTTCTATGCATAGGTTTTTCATGCGAGAATTTTCTAAGCATGGATTTTCTTCCGCAGGAGTATCAGCGCCACCACATTGGGCAGCACCATCACGGCGTTGACCAGATCGGTACATTCCCATACAAGCTGCATGGGGATCACTGCCCCCACATAGACCATAACGATGTATACCAGCTTGTAGTGAGGGATGGCAGCCTGGCCCCACAGGTATTCGGCGGCTTTCTCACCCATGTAGGACCAGCCGATCAGAGTGGTGAGTGCAAAAGCTGCCAGAGACAGAGCCAGAAACACCTCCCCGTCAAAGGGCAGGCCCCAGGCGGACAAAAGGGGCAGAGAACGAAAGGCCGCCGCTGCCAGCCCGGTCTCGTTTACCCCGGCCAGGGACTCGGGATGCAGCAGCATGTTGGCTACGATGACCAAACCGGTCAAAAGGCACATGACCACGGTGTCCCAGAATACGGCAGTCATGGATACATAAGCCTGGTAGGCGGGGGAAACCGCATCGGAAGAGGCGGCGCCGATGGCGGAAGTGCCGATGCCTGCCTCGTTGGTGTACAATCCTCTTGCGATGCCGTAACGGGCCGCCAGCAACAGTCCACCGCCGGCGGCTCCGCCCAGGGCTGCCCGGGGGGATAAAGCGCTTTCCAGGATGTATAGGCAAGTTGCCCCCAGAGCACTGCGAAAACGCCAGAGCAGGGCCAGACATCCGGCTATGTAGAGCAGTCCCAGCACAGGCACCAGCCGCATGCACACCCGGCTGATGCTGCGAATGCCACCGATCAACACCAGGCCGGTAATCACAGCGGCGGCAATACCCACCAGGTGAGGGGAGAGGCCCCAGGTCAGGGAGGTGGTCTGGGTCAGGGAATTGGCCTGGGTAGTGCAGCCCACGCCGAAGGCTGCGATCACAATGCACAGAGCATAGAAGCCTGCCAGGGGTTTACACCTTAGACCGTCCCGTATAACGTACATGGGGCCGCCGATGTGATGCCCTTCCGAATCCTGCTTTCGGTACAACACGCCCAGATAGCATTCCGCATAGGCGGTAGCCATACCCAGGACGCCGGTGAGCCAGCACCACAGCACTGCGCCGGGGCCTCCCAGGGCTACCGCCGTAGACACGCCGATGATATTGCCAGTGCCCAGAGTGGCCGCCAGCGTGGTGGCCAGCGCCCCGAAGGGGGAGACTCGTTGGCGTGGGCAGGATTTTTCCTCTCCCCGGGCAGGATTTTTGTCATTACCCTGAAGAGAAGCGGTTCCGGGAGATTTGGTGGTGCGGCCCAGGGGCTTTGAGACAGCCGGGGAATTGGTGTCGCTATCCTGGAGGGGAGCGGCGCCGGGGGATCCAGGAGGGGGTTCCGGCTGCAGGGACATGCGGATGGCCTTGCCGATACGCCTTTGGGGAACATGGAGGCTTATGGTGAAGTAGAGATGTACACCCAGGAGCAGGAGCAGCAGAGGGCCGTTCCATAGGAACTGGTTGATGGCGGAAAGTAAGCTCATGTAGAATCCTTTCGGGCGGCATGGAATAAGGAATCCTGCGTGTCAGCCGGGGAGCCGTCCGTTTATTTCTTGGCTTTCTATAGTATATGGACATAAACTCCTCCGTATGACCGAACAGGGAAAGCTGCGGTGATCAATGGGGAAATGGGGGTAATTGTGGCGAAATCAGGCTCCTTTCCGCGACTCCTCTGAGGATTTGCTTCGCCGCCACACCCGGCTGGGCTGGGCACGGAAGGTGGGGTAGCGCAGCAACAGGGTTTTCAGGGCCTGCCAGTTGAAGGGAAACAGGGGCCAGAGGTAGCTGTATCCCCCATAGGTGGGGGTGGTGAGGGTGGACAGCGCCACCAGCGCCAGTCCGACGAAAAAGCCCCCTAATCCTGCCAGGCCCGTGATCAGGATCAGAAACAGCCGGTAGAGCCGCAGTCCGTCGGCGAATTCGGTGCTGGCCAGGGACAGGGTGGCAAGCAGTGTCACCGCTGCGTAGAACAACACTTCCATGGAAGCCCAGTTCAGTTCCACGGCGATGTCTCCGATAATCAGTCCTCCCACGATGGACAGGGAGCCGGAGAAGCGGCTGGTGCTGTGGGAAGTTGAGTATTTGAACAGGTCCAGTATGAATTCTACCGCCAGCACATAAACAAACAGGGTGACAGGCCCGGCGTCCGCGCTGTCCGCCAGATGATACCGGGCGGATACTTCCGGAAAACGGGAAGTCAGCAGCAGATACAGCGGCATCATCAGCAGACTGACCAGAATGCAGGCAAACCGCGCCAGCCGGAAATAGCTTCCCACCAGAGGACTGCTGTAATAGTCGTCTGGACTTTGGGTAAACTGGAAGAG
This sequence comes from Lachnospiraceae bacterium, assembly GCA_022797535.1. Taxonomy (GTDB): domain Bacteria; phylum Bacillota; class Clostridia; order Lachnospirales; family Lachnospiraceae; genus Acetatifactor. Next base: position 2,715 of record JAAWKU010000035.1, read on the forward strand.
GGTGCTGGGCAGGATCAGCACCGTGGGGGAATTGTCCACGATGATCAGCACATGTCCTTCCATCAGATAGCTGCAGGCCACATCCGGGCGTTCGGTGAGGTGCATGCTGGGCAGGGGATTGTACCAGCGCTTTTTTACCAGCAGTTCCTCCAGACTCTTGGCTCCCATGGTCAGGCTTGAGACAGAGAGCCGGGACAGGCTTTCCACAGTCTGCTCCACCAACCCGGGATCCGCCAGATCGTCCACATAGGCCAGAGCCACGTCCGTCTTGCTGTCCGTGCCCACGGAACACAGCCGGAAAGTCAGCCGGGGAGAACGGATCCTGCGCCGGATCAGATTGGCGTTGAACAGCATGGTTTCCACAAAACCGTCCCGGGCTCCCCGCACCACCGGCTCCGCATCCGGCTCGGAGATGCCCCGGGTGGGATAGCTGCGCACATCCAGCACCAGCGCCTGGTCAAAGCCGTCCACCAACAGCAGTACAGGGCCGCTGAGGAGCTGCCGCAGCAGAATGTCCCAGTCCTGCTCCAACTGTACCTGGGCATAACCGATCCGGGCCTGCATATAGAGCTGCAGCTGTTCCACCGCATTATTCTCCATGTACAGGGGATTCTGGAGATCTGAAAAAATGCGCTGCAGCACCTCCGTCTTGCACATGCCGTTGATGCCCAGCAGGCAGGCCTGGCTCTTACCCAGCAATAATTCTCTCGTGATAATGTCAAAGCTGGCTCCGATGGGCAGCAGGGATCTGGCGGTCTCCATATTTTCCTGCAGGGATGCGACGAGTTTCATGACATAGTCTCCTGTTTTTATATTTTTTTCTTTCATCAGTATGTCAAACCCGGGGAAAACTATACCCGGAAAGCAGCAAAACGCCACTGTCTCCGACCGTAAGCTGATCCGCCTCCCGGCGCTTTGTCTGGGAAGCGGTAAAACAGCAGTATTAGGCGGGGCAGAGCAACTGCCACCTTGCATATTTTGAGGGATTGTGAGATGATAGACAGAGGATTTGGATAAAAGGACTGTCAGCGCCGGGTGCGCGGCCGGGTCTTTTGGAGATGACCATGGAAGGAAGGGATTGGCGGATATGGAAGAACTGCTGAAACAAATTGACAGGCTTTTGGAGGAAAATAAGGGGGCTCAGGCCCAGGCGCTGATGGAGGAGAGTCTGAAGGAGGCGTTGTCCAGGGGAGACCGGGGCAGTGCAGTGACGTTGCTGAACGAGTTGATCGGCTTTTGCAGGGAGACCGGGCAGGCGGAAAAATCCTATTATTATGGGGAGGCAGTGTTGGAACTGCTTCAGGATATGGGACTGGCGGGGACGCTGCCCTTTGCCACATCGGTGCTGAATATCGCCAGCGCTTACCGGGCCGGGGGGCGGCTGGAGGACGCCATGACCTGTTACCGGGCGGTGGAACAGATTTACAGTCAGGTGCTGGAACCCGGTGACATGCTGGTGGCCAGCCTGTACAACAACAAGGCCCTGCTGTACCAGGAGATGGGAGAGTTTGAGGCAGCGGCGGCATATCTGGAGCAGGCATTGGAGATCGCGCTGCAACACCCGGAACGTTATTATGAGCAGGCCAGCAGCTATGCCAACCTGGCTGCCACCTGTCTGCAGCTGGGGCGGGAGGAGCAGGCAGCAGGCTGCTTCCAGAAGGCCATAGCCCTGTTTGAGGCCCATGGCATCAGGGACGCCCATTATTGCGCTGCGCTGGCATCCCTGGCTACCTATCTGTTTCAAAAGGAGGAATACGAGGAAGCGGAGATCTGTTTTACCAGGGCCATGAAGGGAATAGAGGAAAGCCTGGGCAGGACGGAGGCTTATCACAGGCTTAAGGAGAATGCGGCGGCCTGCCGGAAGGCCCGGGAGGAGCAGGAGAATGGGACCTGTGGAGAGCAGGATCGGGAAAATCAGTCCTGGGAGGGGCAGGCGAATAAGACCTTGGGAGAGCAGGATCGTGTGAATCAGTCCTGGGAGGGCCAGAATGATGAGACCTGTGGAGAGCAGGATCGGGTGAATCGGTCCCGGGAGGGCCAGGATCGGGGAGAGAAGGCCCGGGAGGTTCAGGATCGAGGGGAGTGGCCCCGGCAGCAGGCAGAGGGGCAGGTTTCCGGCATGGAACTGTGCAGGGCTTATTATGAGACCTATGGCAGGGCTATGATCCATGAAAAGTTCCCGGCATATGAAGAGCAGATCGCCGTGGGACTGGTGGGGGAGGGCTCTGATTGCTTTGGCTATGACGATGAGGCTTCCCGGGATCATGACTGGGGTCCGAGTTTTCTGATGTGGGTATCGGATCAGGTCTATGAGGAGATCGGAGAGGCTTTGCAGGCGGCCTATGAGGAATTGCCCCAGACTTTTCTGGGATATACCTACAGGGCTTCCCGCCAGGGTGCGGGGAGACGGGGTGTGCAGACTATCAGAAACTTTTATGGCAGGCTGCTGGGCATGGAGCATATGGAGGGGATCTACAAAGCTATGGAGACGGAGAATCCGGGTCTGATTCCCTTTCGGCAGATGGAGGACAGCGCCCTGGCGGCGGCGGTCAACGGCAGCGTGTTTCGGGATGACCAGGGCATTTTTACCCAGATCCGTGCCATGCTCAGGGAATGTTATCCTCAGCGCCTGCGGTATCTGCGCATCGCGGAGGCGGCGGCCCGTTTTTGCCAATATGGCCAGTACAACAGCGGCCGTATGCTGCGTCGGGGAGACGCACTGAGCAGCCGGCTTCTTCTGGGGCGTGCGGCCCAGGAGGCTTTGAAACTGGTCTATTATATGGCAGGGCAGTTCCCGCCCCACGACAAATGGTTGGCAGAGGGTGTTCGCAGGCTGGAGAAGGACGGCGGATATCGGGAATTGCCGTCGCTGCTTCTGAGAGCGCTGGAGAGCTCCGGGGAGGAGGCCTGCCGGATCATGGAGCAGGCAGGCGGGTTCCTGGCCCATGAACTGTACCGGGCGGGTTATATCAGCGATATCGACAGTTTCCTGGAAGAGCATGTGGCGGAGCTGCTGTATAAATCCGGTATTGCGGACAAGAATGTGGCAGAACTGGCGGAGGACATCGCCCGCAGGGAATTTGAGGCCTTTGACGTGGTGAAAAATGAAGGGGGCCGGGCAAGCTGTCAGGATGACTGGTTTACTTTTTCCATTATGCGCAAGAGCCAGTATCTGACCTGGGACCACAACATGCTGTTGCAGTATCTCTATGATTTTGACCGGGAACTGGAGCGGGGGCATAATCTGATCGAGGAGAAATACGGCAGGATGATGGAGAGTACGGCTCCGGAGCAGTATGAGGAGATGAAAGTGCGTTTTCCGGAGATTACGCCGGAGAAAAAGGAGATTATCGAGAGGATCGTGATGCTGCAGGTGTCCTGGATGGAGGAATTTGCGGCGGAATATCCTTATCTGGCCGGCAATGCCCGGCGCATCCACACCTATGAGGACAAGGGCTGGGATACCTCATATGAGACCTATCTGCGGGGGGAGATCAGCACCTATTCCGACAAAATGCTGGAACTTTACGGCAGGTATATTGCAGCCCATGGGGCAGCGGGGCAGAATCTTGCCCGGGAAATTATGACCCATTCGGTGCATATGTATGGCTATGAGAGCCTGGAGGATGCGGAGGAAGGGCAGCGCCGGGAGGCAGAGCGGAGATGATGGGTGTGGAACCGGAAGCACGGTGAGGGAGTATGAAACTTCGTTTCATATACTGATTTGTGCAGTATCGCAAGCTCGGCTTGCGATATGCAAACGGAGGAATGTATGAAGGAAAACAGAATAAGCCTGCCGCCGGCCATCGGGAAACGGCTGGCAGGACGGGAACTGGTGGAGATCACAGAGAACCATGTAAGCGGAGATCTGGTGTACCGGGTCGGGAATGAATATATTTTGAAGATATCGGAGCAGGAGGAGAGGCTTAAACGGGAGCAGACAGTGAATGACTTTCTGGCAGGTAGGCTGCCGGTCTCTGAGACGGTACTGTTTGAGATAGAGGCGGGAAGGGCCTTTTATTTGAAAACCATGCTGCAGGGAGAGAATCTGGCAGAGAAGAAATATCTGGCGGATCCCCGGGAACTGGTGAGGCTCCTGGCTCAGGCCATGGAGATGATTCATGGCGTGGAGACCGGCGGCTGTCCCATGAAAAATCCGGATTCGGAAGGAGACTGCTTTATCCACGGGGATTTCTGCCTTCCCAATATACTGGTGAAAGACGGTAAAGTCAGTGGCTTTATAGACACGGAGGCTGCGGGAATCGGGGACCCCTGGATGGATTACGCATGGTGTATATGGTCTTTGGAGTATAATCTGGGAACCAGTTTATATACTGGTCTTTTGCTGGATACGCTGGGAATTGAGTTTGACAGGGAAAAGTATGAAAGATATACTTCCCAAGACTGACCGATTCGGCATTAGGAAATCTAAGAGGCCTGGAACGTGTTTGAATATTCATTCATACCATCTGCCGTGGCGAACAGCCTCCCCACAAATTGTGTCGTACATCTGGCAGAAAGCATTTTTCAAACATACTCCGGCGCCGGGGGAAAACCCATGGAGGAGAATATGGACATACAGTACAGGCCGGCCGGATGGACGGATCTGGAGGAAATTACGTCGTTGGCCGGGCAGGCAGTCAGGGAGATGAACCGTCAGGGGATTGACCAGTGGGACGAACTGTATCCGAACCGGGAAGATTTTGAGCAGGATATCCGCCGGGGGCAGATGACGGTAGGGATCGCGAAGGGCAGGGTGATAGTGATTTATACACTAAACGGAGAATGCGAGCCGGAATACGAAGAAGCGGAGTGGAAATACCCGGACAGGCCCTGCCGTATCCTGCACCGCCTGTGTGTGAATCCCTCTTTTCAGAAGCTGGGAATCGCCCGTCAGACCATGGAATATATGGAGAGGGAGGCCGCTGCCCAGGGGGTACTGGCCATCCGTCTGGATGTGTTTTCACAAAATCCGTATGCGCTGAAACTGTATCGGAACTGCGGCTTTGAGAAGGTGGGGACGGTACGTTGGAGAAAAGGACTGTTTTATTTGATGGAGAAGTATTTGGTATAGAGTAGAGAGCAGCTTCCCTTTCTTTTCGGCAAAACGTTTCAGGTGAAACAGAATAAGATACCCTGACCAGGGCATGCTAAAGGCAGTCCTCTGACATTAGCCAGAGAACTGCCTATTACAATGAAAGCATAAATAGAAGCAAAACTTTAACCAATTTTGGAAAGGAATGGGAGATATGGATTTTAATGGTATAGCATTCGGTGTTTCGGCTGAAGCGGGCTATCCCCTGTCTCAGGTTCCCCTGGGCTTTGGCATGCATATGATGGAAAATGAGGCGGCGCTGGAGGGGCCTGCGGGGATGACGGAGAGCGAGAAAGAGCGTCTGCTGATGCGCTGCCTGGATGCCAGGTCCGACAGGGAGATGCGACGGATCGTGGAGGAAGAGGTGCCCGATGGACGGGTCAGCGCCCTGTATGAGGGTCCGGCCAGCGGCTAAAGAAGCGGGAAAAGGGGCTTTGCAACGGCCCCTTTTTACTCTTTTTCAGGCGCTTGTATTTTTGTAAGATCAGGCATAATTCCCCCATATTTTCCCCAATTTCTTATGATCTGAACTTTTTTTCTGCTTTTTCCGGCGCACTAGGGCGTGGCTGAAGGGGGCTCTTTTTCCAGTCAATTCGGCCTTGCGTATTCACGGTCAAGAAGCGGGGCCGGCGAAGCCAGATCGGGGGCGGTCTAATTGACCTGGGACGTGTCTGAAAAATCATTCCTGCCATCTGCACGCCCCACTTTGCGTGATATTTGCCCCAAATTCAGGTTACATAGCCCGCTATGCGCCCTTCATTTGGCGCAAATCTCCCACAAATTGTGACGCACATCTGGCAGAAAGCATTTTTCAGACACGCCCTGGGAAAAGCAGGTGCTTCCTTTTTCCCTGTCAGTATGAAACAACTGCACGAAGCTGTCTCCGAAAGCGGCAGTGAAGAAGATAATATGCCGGGGCAGGGCCGGCAAAAGCACAGGGTCAGCAAAGTCCGGTTTACGATTGACGGGAGTCCGGTGGATATATATACTATATTATATGGAAGAAACAACCTCGGGGATGCGGGCGCGATAAAGGTGACAGCGGCGGCCCATGGCATCCCGGGAAGTTCAGGCCCTGGCGGCGGATTCTGCCAGAGCAGGAAAGGGAGGGAATATGGAAGAAGCATTTTGCAGGACCCGGCTGCTGCTGGGCGGGGAGACCATGGAACGGCTGGCGGCGGCCAGAGTGGCAGTGTTCGGCATCGGAGGTGTGGGCGGACATGCTGTGGAAGCGCTGGCCCGCAGCGGCATAGGGCAGCTTGACCTGATAGACAGCGACGTGGTCAGCGTGAGCAACATAAACCGGCAGTTGATCGCCACCCACAGCACCGTGGGACGGTACAAGGTGGAGGTGATGGAGGAGCGGATCAGGGATATCAATCCCCGGGCCGTGGTGCGCTCCTTTCCCTGCTTTTTCCTGCCGGAAAATGCGGCGCAGTTTCCCTTTGAGGCGTATGACTATGTGGTGGATGCGGTGGATACAGTGACGGCCAAGATCGAACTGGTTCTGAAGGCTCAGGGGGTGGGCGTCCCCGTGATCAGCAGTATGGGGGCGGGAAATAAGCTGGACGCCAGCGCCTTCAGGGTGGCGGATCTCTATCAGACCAGCGTCTGCCCACTGGCCCGGGTAATGCGCAGAGAATTGAAAAAAAGAGGGGTGGAGCATCTGAAAGTGGTCTATTCCCAGGAACCGCCCCTGGAGCCGGAGGAGGGAACGGAAACGCCGCCGGAGGGCCGCAGGGCAGTACCGGGCAGCGTGGCTTTCGTCCCCTCGGTGGCGGGGCTGATTCTGGCGGGAGAGGTGGTGAAGGACCTGGCAAACTGTGGCAGCGCTGGGTGAAGCCAGGCGTTCTCTGCTTTAGATAAAACCACCGTCCAGGGTGATGACTTGCCCGGTGAGGTAGCCGGGAGACTGTGTGAGCTGCAGGGCCAGCGCCGCCACCTCCTGGGGAGCGCCCAGGCGGTCCGCGGGAATCTCAAGGCGCAGTGTTTCCATCTCTTCCTCCGACAGGCAGCGGTTCATGTCTGTGTCAATGACACCGCAGGCGATGGCGTTGACCTGGATGCGGCTGGGGGCCAGTTCTTTGGCAAGGGCTCTGGTAAAACTGTTGACGCCGCCTTTGGCTGCGCTGTAGGCCACCTCCATGGAGGCGCCCACATTGCCCCAGACGGAGGAGATATTCAGAATATGCCCGCCTCCCTGGGCCAGCATCAGCGGGATGGCATATTTGCTGGTGTAAAAGCAGCCGTCCAGATGGGTGGCCATAATGCGGCGCCATTGCTCCGGGGTCATATCCTGCAACAGGCCCATATGGGCGATCCCTGCATTGTTGATCAGCACGTCCAGACGGCGGATGTGGGAGAACAGGGCGGCCACTGCTTCCCAATCTCCGGCGTCCGCCGCGAAACAGCGGCAGTCCACGGCATGGGCGCATTCCAATTCATGCCCCAACGCTTCCAATTCTTCCATATGGCGCAGGCAGGTCAGCACCAGGTCGTATCCTGCGGCGGCAAAAGTTTTCGCCATGGCCCGTCCTATACCTCTGGACGCCCCGGTAATCAAAGCGGTCTTGTTCATACGCGGTATGATTCCTTTCTGCTACAATATAATTATTTACAGCCGATACACAAGCTAATACACCATTTTGTGAGCTATACCAGTAACACAGAATATTTTCCCCTGGGTATCGGTGTGCAATTCCCTGCCAGTATAGCACATTTGCCCATTGCTTTTCCACCCGTAAACTGATAAACTCATGGAAAAGCGGAGATGCTAAACAGCGTATACGGGAAAGCCCGAAAAGCATGCAGATGGATACAGGGACGTGGGGATGCATACAAGGATGTGCGGATGTATACAGGGATGTGGGGATGCATACAGGGACGTGCAGATGCATGCAAGGATGTGCGGATGTATACAGGGACGTGCAGATGTATACAGGGATGTGCAGATGCATGCAAGGCTGCGTGGATGTATACAAGGCTGTGAAAATGGACACAGGGACGTGCGGATGCATACAAGGCTGTGAAAATAGACACAGGGACGTGTAGATGCATGCAAGGCTGTGCAGATGGACACAGGGATGTGCCGGGGCCCGACATGCGTCACCGGGATGGCGTGTCAGGGGGAAGGCAGCGGAAGCATAAGGCAGCATATCCCGGAAATCTGCGGAACTATATAATACGAGGAGGAAATGAATATGCAGGAGATATATGACTTGGTTATCATCGGATCCGGCCCTGCGGGGCTTTCGGCGGCCGTGTACGGTATGCGGGCGGGACTGAAACTGGTGGTGGTGGAGAGAAATCCCATGAGCGGAGGACAGGTGCTGAACACCTACGAGGTGGACAATTATCTGGGGATGCCCGGGATCAACGGCTTTGACATGGGTATGAAGTTCCGGGAACATGCCGACAGGCTGGGTGCAGCGTTTCTGGAGGCGGAGGTCACCGGCCTCACCGACGGGGAGATTAAGACGGTCCATACCAGCGAAGGAGACCTGCACACCAGGGCGCTGCTTCTGGCCACAGGAGCCCATCATGCACAGCTGGAGGTGCCGGGGGAGGAAGAACTGTCGGGGATGGGGGTTTCCTACTGCGCCACCTGCGACGGGGCTTTTTACCGGGGCAAGACGGTGGCTGTGGTAGGCGGCGGAGATGTGGCCCTGGAGGATGCCATCTACCTGACCCGCTTTTGTGAGAAGGTGTATTTGATTCACCGCCGGGACGAACTGCGGGGGGCCCATGTGCTTCAGGAGCAGCTGCGGGCGCTGCCCGGGGCGGAGATCCTGTACTCCCATGTGGTGAAAGAGATTCAGGGCCAGGAGGGCGTCACGGGTGTGCTGCTGGAGGATTTGAAGAGCGGGGAGCAGCGAATCCTTTCTGTGGACGGCGTGTTTGTGGCTGTGGGCATACGGCCTGAGACAGAACTGCTCAAGGGGCTTGTGTCCTGTGATGAGGCGGGCTATGTGCCTGCGGGGGAGGACGGCGCCACCGGCGTGTCCGGCGTCTATGTGGCCGGAGACATCCGCAAAAAGCCTCTGCGCCAGGTGGCGACAGCGGTGGCGGACGGAGCCAACGCTGTCACGGCGGCGGCCGCATGGATCGGAAGTATTGCGGTTTCATAAATTAATATATTAAGAAAAATGAAATAATTCATATTGGAAAAAGAAGCCATATATGAGGCTTCTTTTTGCTTGGACAGGCCTGAAAAGCCGATAATCACGGGAGGTTACAGGTTTTTTGATAATTTACACTGGGTGTTGACAATTTGTGCGGGGCGTGCTATAGTTAATAGCAGATGTAACAATTTTGTAATGATTTGGATGCGAATGTAACATTTGCTTTGATATTTGGAGGATGGAATGTTTAGACGTACAGTAAAGATTACCGCGTTTGCCTTATCTGCTGCCCTGCTCTGCGCCGGTGTGAATATGGACGTACAGGCCGCTCAAGGTATTTCCTCGGTATTGCCCAGCGGCGGCATCAATATAGCGCTTGATAACGGCACAGGTCTGGAGAGTCTGCAGGATCAGGCAGGCTATAAGAACATACAGCTTGAGAGCGTGGTGAATGCGAAGCAGGTGGACGAGGCAAAGGCTGCCGCAGTCGCTCAGGCGATAGCCCGGGAGAAGGCCCAGGAGGAGGAGATGTTCAAGAACCTGGTAATCGCCCAGGTGAACGCTTATGTGAATGTGAGGAGCCTGCCCAGCGAGTCCGGCGAGATCGTGGGAAAATTGTACAACAATTCGGTGGGAACGCTCCTGGCCAGGGAAAATGGCTGGTATCAGATCCGTTCCGGCAATGTGACCGGCTATGTGAAGGGTGAGTTCTGTGTGACAGGCGAGGAAGCCATTGCGCTGGCCAGAGAGGTGGGGACCCGGATTGCTTCCGTGACCTGCGACGGATTGTATGTACGTCAGGAACCCAGCACGGAAAGCAAGATCCTGGGCATGGTGGCCTTTGAGGACGACCTGCTGGTGCTGGAGGAGACGGACACCTGGGTGAAGGTGGACACTGAAGAAGGCGACGGCTGGGTTTCCAGGGAGTATGTGAACTTACATACGGAATTTGTACAGGCTGAGTCCAGGGAAGAGGAGGAGGCCAGGCTGGCCAAGGAAGCGGCAGACAGGCAGAAGGCCAGGGAAGCAGCCCGTCAGGCCCAGGCAGCTCAGGCTCAGGCGGCGGCTCCTCAAGGCAGCAGCCATGGGATCGACCCTTCCAGCGTCACCATCAGCGGAGATAATGAGATGGGCGTGGCGGTGGCCAATTATGCCGTACAGTTTGTGGGATACCCTTACAAATGGGGTGGTACCAGCCTGACCAACGGTGCGGACTGTTCCGGCTTCGTGATGAGCGTATACGCCAACTTCGGCGTGTCTCTGCCTCACTCTTCCTCTGCGGACAGGAAGCAGGGGTATGCAGTAGACAGCCTGGCCAACGCCCTCCCCGGAGACCTGATCTGCTATTCTGGTCATGTGGCTTTGTATATCGGGGACGGCAACATTGTGCATGCGTCCACCAGCAAGACCGGCATTATCATTTCCAGAGCGGATCACAAGAAAATCCTGGCCATACGGCGTATTTTCTAAAGAGATAGAAACAGTTCATTGGGAGCATCTTCCGAAAGGGGATGCTCCTGTTTTCTAATAATAGAAAATTTGCAAAAAGCCTTGCGTTTTGGACAAGTTGTGCAACTTAACCAAAAAAATCAGAAAAGCCGATATACCGTCACTCTATAAATTCACTTCCGTATGTAAGTTATCCACAGCTTCTAAAACGTAAAAGCAGTTGAAACTCATTTATACACGGAGTTATGCACGTTATCCACAGGTTTTGAGGCATGAAAACCTCATTTTAGGAAATAAAAACAGGAACATGCGTTTTGTGCAATTCTCTCAAAAATCATATTTTTGGTCGAAATGGCAATTTTTCTGTTGACATGCCAGATGTCAAAAACATGTAAAAAATTGGTTAAATTGTTGCGAAACACATGAAAATATGGTATACTTTTTATACAATAAAACAACAGCATCTGCCCGGTAGATATCCTGGTCAATGTATCAGCACTTATGGGCGGGGATCGGCCTGCAAAGGGGTGCTGGGCAGACAGATGCGGAAAGGAATGATCTGTATGAAATTTGTGATTGTGGGTAGGAATCTTGAAGTAACTCCTGGGTTAAGGGCAGCAGTGGAGGACAAGATTGGAAAGCTGGAGAAATATTTTAATCCGGATACAGAGGCACATGTGACGCTCAGCGTGGAGAAGGAGCGGCAGAAGATAGAAGTGACGATTCCTGTAAAGGGCAGTATCATCCGCTCCGAGCAGGTCAGCAATGATATGTATGTGTCCATCGACCTGGTGGAGGAGATCATAGAGAGGCAGCTTAAGAAATACAAGAGCAAGATCGTGGACAAGCAGCAGAATGCCAGTTCCTTCAGCAAAGCCTTTGTGGAAAACGATTACATGGAGGATGAGGATGTCAAGATCGTCCGCACCAAGCGGTTTGACATCAAGCCCATGTACCCGGAGGACGCCTGCATCCAGATGGAACTGCTGGGACATAATTTCTTTGTGTTCTGCAATGCGGAGACGGATCAAGTGAATGTGGTTTATAAGCGGAAAGGCGGCACCTACGGATTGATTGAGCCGGAGATGTAGGACCGAAATGAAATACACCAAAAGGACGATTTAGTTTCTTTTGGTGTATTTTTAATTGTGTTTTTCTATTGTGTTTTTTTGTATTGTGTTTTTCTGTTATGCCCTTGTGTTGTATTTTTCCGCAAATAGCTTTTTGTAAACAGGAGGCAGTTCTCTCTGCTGTCCTATGACATTAATGATCTGACAGATTGGATTTGCGGGGCGGCATAAGTTTTCGGCCCTCTTCATATATTTCCAGTGAGAAAACCAACCTGGAGAGGCAATGGATAAAAAACAGAGGGATCAATACCGGATGCGGATTAAGAAAGGGATTCTGGCGGAATGTTTGCTGGTGATGATGGCTGTGGCTGTGCTGGCCGGACAGCGGGGCCGTTTGGAGGAGCGCAGAGCCGCGGGCAGTTCCGTGCTGGCCATAGAGGAAGATTACATAAAATGGGTGGATTTCACGGTGTCTTATGAGGCTTTGTGCAACGCCTATGAATGGGATGTGAAAAGCCACGGTACCGAGCATGAAGTTCATTGGGTGGAGCTATTGGCCTACACGGCGGCCAAGACGGGCGGATCCTTTGATAAAAGCGCGTTAAAAACCATGGAAAAGGCGGCTCAGGCTCTCTTCGAAGGTGAAAAAACGCTGGAGGAACTGACCGAGAAACTGCAGTATTATCCTTACTATCTGGACGCTTATGACGCCGCCATCGGCGGGCTGGTGGGGGAATATGACGAGGACAGCGGAAATGGGAACTATGAAAGCAAGTATGGATTGAAGGGCTATTTTCCTCTGGCCAGGGGATTTGACTATACACATTATGATGATTTTGGCGTCAGCCGCAGTTATGGGTATAAGCGCAGGCACCTGGGACATGATATGATGGGCCTGGTAGGTACGCCCATTATGTGTATCGAATCTGGTATAGTAGAAGCCCTGGGGTGGAATCAGTATGGCGGATGGCGCATAGGTATCCGCAGCTTTGACGGGAAGCGATATTATTATTACGCCCATCTGCGGCAGAATTACCCCTATGCGGAAGGGCTGGAGGAGGGCAGCGTGGTCACGGCAGGGGACGTGATCGGCTACGGTTGAGGTATAATAGGACTAAATAAAGAACCTTGTAACTAAGAGGGCTTTATTTAGTCCATTTTTTTATGCTGCCAGGCGGTGAAAGGCTTGGCAGGGTGCGCATATGGCGCATGGCATATCACCGGATTTTCTACATCCGGACGGCGGTAATGTTACCGAAACTGCGGAAAGCGCTTTCCGCAAAGTGGACCTGCGCTGACGGCCTGACCAGCCGCCAGCGCAAATCTACAAATTACCGGGAAAGTATCCAAAAGTACAAAAAGGAGGCAAAGGCAGAGCATGGGTAAAACGGAAAAGAACTGCAGGGTTATTGTGACAGCTAACCAGAAAGGGGGTGTGGGTAAAACAACTGTTTGCGTGAATCTGGGTATCGGGCTGGCAAGGGCGGGGAAAAAAGTGTGCCTGATTGATGCGGACGCCCAGGGGAGTATGTCCGCAAGCCTGGGGGTGCAGAAGCCGGACAGCCTGGATGTGACACTGGCGGAGATCATGGAAATGATAGTGAACGGGGAGGAGCCGGAACCGGGGTTTGGCATTCTCCACCATGAGGAGGGCGTTGATTTCATGCCGGCCAATATCGGGCTGGCGGGTGTGGAGACTGCGCTTGTGAACGTCATGAGCAGGGAGACGGTGCTGCGGCAGTACATAGACAGCCTGAAAGGGGAGTATGAGTATATTCTGGTGGATACCATGCCGTCCTTGGGGATGCTGACAATCAATGCGCTGGCGGCGGCTGACACGGTACTGGTCCCACTGCAGACACAATTTTTGTCCTTAAAGGGGCTGGAGCAGCTTATTGTTACGATACTTAAGGTGAAAAAGCAGATCAATCCCAGACTGGACTTTGAGGGGATTCTGATGACCATGGTGGATGCGAGGACGAATTATTCCAGGGAAATCATGGGGATGGTGGGGAGCAATTATGGGAAGCGCATACCAGTGTTCCAGAATTATATCCCTATGTCGGTGAGGGCGGCGGAGACCAGCGCAGTGGGGAAGAGTATTTACCTGCATGACCCGAGAGGCAAGGCGGCCGCTGCTTTTGAAAGGCTGACGGAAGAGGTGCTGGCCCATGGCGAATAAACCCGCAAATGGTACGAGGATAAAATTGTCCAGCGTGGATGAATTGTTTAACTTAGGCGGCACGGAAGAAAAAGACGGGCAGATCAGGGAGCTGTCACTGGATGAACTGCATCCCTTTTCCGGCCATCCCTTCAAGGTGCTGGATGATGATAAAATGCAGGACATGGTACAGAGCATTCGGGAGTACGGTGTATTGAATCCGCTGTTAGTCAGGCCAAAGGGCAGCGGCGGGTATGAACTGATATCCGGGCATCGCAGGAAACACGCCTGTGAGATTATGGGGATAAAGACGGCACCCTGCATGGTTCGTGAGATAGATGATGATGAGGCCGTCCTGCTGATGGTGGACTCCAACATCCAGAGGGAGGAACTTCTGTACAGCGAGAAAGCGTTTGCGTATAAGATGAAGCTGGATGCCATGAAGCGCAGGGCGGGGAGGCCGGGGGCAGGCGGGAATGCTGAAAATGGTTCCCAGGTTGGGAACCATTTGGAAAAAGGGGTAAAGTCGATTGAAATCATGGCGGATGAGGTCAATGAAAGCAGGAACCAGATCCACCGGTATATCCGGCTTACGGAACTTCTCCCTATGTTGTTGGAGCGTGTGGATAGCAAAAAGATTCCATTTGGGGTGGGTGTTGAGTTATCCTATCTTGACCATGCGGGGCAGGAGGTTCTGCTCCGGGTTATGGACAGGCTGGCCGTGGTGCCGAACCTGGCGCAGGCTGGCAGGCTGAAACAGCTGGGCAAAGATGGGAAACTGGACGAAGAGGGCGTTGTGCAGATATTGTCGAAAGAAAAGACACAGCCGGGGACATTCAGATTGGAACGGAAGAAAATTGACGGATATTTCCCCAAGGATTATACAGATGAGCAGAAAGAGCGTCTGATCTACGAACTGCTGCAGGAGTGGAGGATCCGGAGAGAGAATGGAAAGCAGGAATAGGAAACAGGAACAAGGTTCATGTATACTGCAGACCGCAGGGATTTACAGTAAAGCCGTCAGCCGAAGTGTTCGGCCTGCGGTCTGCAGCCGGGTATCAGTGCATAAAAAACATGCACTGCAAATCTAAGCAGCGTGCAGTATAAATAAGCAGGCCGGACGGCAGACGGGAGGACATTATGAAGAAAACAGAATTGAAAGAAAAAAGGGAAGTAAGGATATATAACGGACGGGGCAGCAACTACGGGAAGCCGCTGCTCATGCTCCAGGGGAACTGGCTGCAGGAATGCGGGTTCCTGGTGGGGGACAGGGTGACGATCACCTGCCAGAATAACAAGCTTGTCATTGAAAATGCCGGGGAAGCGGCGGCGCATATGGTAGCGGAACCGGGAGTGAAGTACGGAGCCAAAGAGGAGTAGAGGAAACAGCGCATATATTTTTATGGCGCAGCAGAGCGGCATGGGAGGCCGTCTGAAAAAAATAGAATAATGGGCAGTTACATAAGGGGCCTTGCAGACTGGATCAAAAAATACAGCCTGCGGGCTTTTTATATCTGGTTTTAGGCAGTTTCGGATTTCCTTGAAAGCTGCAGGGATTTTCAGATGGGGTTAGATTAAGGAGGCAGAGAATGGAACTAAGCGAAGATGAAAAAAGAATGCTGTACCAGATGGAAGGGTCTGGACTGGAAAGCGTCATACGGGATCTTGTGACAAGCGCCCGGTATGCGCCCCGGCCGGAGCAGAGGAAAGCGGCGGAAAGCGTGGTCCGGAAACTCCGGGCCATGCCAAAAGAGGAAAGCTGGGGCGTGGTCATGGATATCCGCAGGAATTATCATGTGTCAGGGGGAGCAAGGACAATCGGAGAGATGCTTGCGGAAGCCCGGCAGAAAGCAGCATTCGGCAGTGTGGGGGAAATGCGGGAGGAATGGATGAAAGGGCATGATATCCTGGCGCTGGAACGGTTCGCTGACGATACAAGGCATATGATTGTGTTTGATGTGCTTTCCCAAGATTCAGAAATTGGGGATCATGGTGAAAAGAGGTGGGCTGACGCCCCCTCTTCGATGCGGCTGTTCTTAACGGATGAAGGATACCGGAAACTCCAAGGGGAGCAGGAGAAAGGGAACGTGAGGATACGGAAGCACGCAAAAGTATTCCCTGGCGGGCGTCTCAGCTATGACCAGAGAGGGATGGAGTGGTAAAAATTATATCGGGCAGAAAGCTGTCGGTGGGAGCCTGGATGGGAGGGAGAAATGGAGTTTGATTATTATTACGGGATGGAGGCGGAGCAGTTTTCCTTTTACCGCATTCCCCGGACGCTGGTTAAGGATAAACGCTTCAAGGGCCTCAGCAGTGACGCAAAGCTGCTCTACGGCATGATGCTGGACCGGATGTCATTATCAATAAAAAACGGGTGGCTGGATGAGGGGAACCGGGCGTATATCATATACACGGTGGAGAACATCATGGAGGACCTGGGCTGTGCAAAAGGGACCTGCGTGAAAATTATGAAGGAGCTTGACAGTGAGAAGGGCATCGGCCTGATAGAGAAAAAGCGGCGGGGGCTGGGTAAGCCGGATATCATCTATGTAAAAAATTTTTCTACCATCGGCGTGGAAAGGAATGGGGCAACCCCTCCAGACACTGATAAAACCACAGAAGTCCAAAATTTGAACTTCTGGAAGTCCAGAAACTGTACTTCTGGAGGTTCAGATTCTGAACCTCTGGAGGTCCAAAATTTGGATCCTAATTATACTGATATAAATTATACTGAGAATAGTTATACTGAGGACAGCCAGCCTGATATCCCATCCAATCCATCCTGTCAATCCCCGGATGTGCCTGTGGGAACGGATGATGGGATTGATAAGATGGATTATTACCGACATATCATCCATAGGAACATTGAGTATGAGTACCTTGGGAAAGACAAGCAGAGGAAGGAGGGCATTGATGAACTGGTGGAACTGATGGTGGATGTCATGCTGATGCCGGACGGGAGCACCGTTCGTATCGCCGGGGCGGAGCGGCCTGTGGAAGTGGTGAAGATGCGGTTCATGGGGATCACAGGCAGCCACATCCAGTATGTGTGCGGATGCCTGGAGAGGAACACAGGCAGGGTGGGGAACATCAAGGCGTACCTGCTGGCGGCGCTTTACAATTCCACTCTTACCATGGACCAGTATTACCAGGCGGAGGTAAGGCATGACCTATATGGCGGCTGGCCGTCCGGGTAGGCGGTAAGAACTGAATATTGACGCATGTTGACGGCCGGGTGTATATCGGGCTTATTTTTTGCGCTTTTTCAGGGCTGTCCTTGTGGCAGCAAAGAGTCAAGCGGCGGGAGAAAGCTGCGGCCTGCATGGGAAAGGAGGGGGAGGGGAACATGCGGCTGGGGAGGGGATGCCATGGCCCATTGCAGGGCGGGGTTATGGGCATTGGAAGATGTCTGTCCTGCGCATCCATAAAAACAGGGCAGTGTTTGGCACTGCCCGGAATTTTGAAGGAGGAAAAGAAGATGAGGAATGAAAAGCGGAGAAAGGTTTTACTGGCAGTGGGGATTGCGTCTGCGGTGCTGCTGGCGGCGCTGACACTGTGGGCCCGTATGCACAGGAATATCACAGCGGAAGACCTGGCAGTGAGGCAGATCATGAGGGAGTATGACCTGTCCGAGCCGGAGGCACGCTGGTTCGTGGAGTGGGCGGAAGAATTTATCAACATGGAGTGAAAGGGGACGGGATGAAAACAAAGAAGATGATTACTCTGGGGATTTTGGTTACAGCGGCCTGTCTGGGTCTTTTCCAGCCGCAGGCAGTATTGGCGGCCGGCAGGGAGACAGGAGGGGAAACCGGGGCAGGGATGCCGGATGCCCATGGCGGGCTGGATGGGAATCCATTTGTTCCCAGGGATGCAGCAGACTATGCTGATGGGGACAATGCCCTCGTGGTGGATTCTGTCTCAACAGCCTGCAGTGAAGAGACACCATCTATTATCTCCGTCACTGCGGCAGTGCCGGAACATTTTGGCCTGGCGGCATATGCGGAGGTCATCAGCGTGGAAACCGGGGCGGTTTATGAACTGCCCCTCTATGCCGCAAACGGCTACTGCCAGCGGTGCTATGTGCCAGTAGGAACATATTATGTCGGCAGCGTGGCAGTGTATGGGGACACAAAAAATGAATACTCGTTTGACTTCCCCGCAGGGGATTTCATGGTGGATGAAAAGGATTCTTTTGAAATCACGGCCTCCCTGGCAGGCTTTGAAAGCGTGGATGCGGAAATACGGGAGAAACGCGGGGAAACAGTGGAAGGTGATGCATCTGTGGAGACTGATTTTGTGGTTGTGTATTCCGGTACGGGGAACGGGCAGGTCGGGATTACCGGGGAACAGAATGGGAGGTATGAGCTGCTTGTCAGGATTACGGAATCCGGGTATCTGGGGGATGGACATTTTACATATTCCCTGGACGGCGGGGAAACGTGGCAGGGGGAGGTAGACATTGAAATCCCGCTGTCCGGCTTTTATGAAATCCCACTGACCGGGTTGACAGTGGAGTTTGCTGTATCCTGTGCAGATGCGGATGGGTTTATAGCAGGGGATATTTACAAGGCCTCCATCCCTGACCCGTCCGCAGGAATCCGATGCCAGAAAGCAGGGAAGGGAGCAGCCATGGTGGAAGTACTGAGTGTGGACCCGAATATCCAGGCATTCGATGCGCTGGAAGCGTCCGGGATGGAGGTTGTCATTGGAATCCAGAAAAGCGGCGGCTTTGGTGGGGCTGTCTGGGAAGTCTCCACAGACGGGGGGAAGACATTCAGCCCCCAGGGGCATGCGGAAGAGGAACTGATGTTTGGGGATGCGGGGATCCGGCTGCGCTTTTACCGGGAAAAGGACGGGGTGCTTTTTGCCAGGGGAGACCGGTACACGGTATCAGCAGTGAGGGAAAATAACCAGACAGGACATGGACTGTTTATCTTCCTGGCGGCAGTGCTGTTCGGAGGGCTGGGATATGCCGCTTATATGCTGGACCGGAAGCTGAAAGCGCTGGTTCCTAAAGAGGGTGACTATAAAATCTGCGGAAGGTGGACAGAGTGAGTATGCGGTTGACGGAAAGGACAGCGGATGCCGTGGAGGAAACAGGCCATAAAAAGAGGGGCTGGCTGGTGGATGCGGTTCTGGCGGTTCTTATTTTCTTCCTTGCGGTTCTGCTGCTGACAAAAGCAGTGACGGGTTACGCAACGTTTTTTGGGTATAAGCCGGTTTATATCCTCACCGACTCCATGGAGCCGGCCATCCCTGCCGGTTCCTGGGTGGTGGCTGTGCCTGCCAGGGCGGAAGAAATAGCGGTGGGGGATGTGGCGGCATACCGGAAAGAAAACGGCACGGAGCTGCAGCCGCTTATCATCCACAGGGTTGTGGGGATTACGGAAAGCGGCTTTATTTTCCAGGGTGATAACAACAGCCTGCCGGACAGCTGGATAGTCGGGGCAGAGCAGATTATGTATAAGATTGTATATCCGGACGTTTCACAGGATTAAAGAGTTCCTGCTTGTTTTACGGGCATTTCAGGCAGTATTAAGCAGATTCCCTTTGTAACAATTTTATAAAGTGGGTGTGCGGCAGGCAGACAGCACACAGGGAAACCGTCCATGGGAGCAGTGGTTTTATAACACCCATGGGCGGTTTTTAGTGTATGCAGCGGGGGAGTCCCAGCTGTGCCTGTATGGCCTGCTGTAGGCATGGCCCGTACTGAAGAACGCCATGGCTTTAGGGCGTAAGGCATGGATGGAATGGGTTTATTGGGGCGTTGTCGGTATACCGTCAGTTATTCTGCGGTGGGAGATGTCCCGGAAAATAGAATGCAGAAAGGAATTGCGGGATATGAAGAAAATAAAACTGAATGCGGCTGCGGAGGCTGTTGCGAAGGCCAACGGCGGGATGATTAGTACGGAACTGCTGGGAGTGCTCAGGGAAGCCCATGCGGCGGGGCTGAATACGGAAGATGTGTGTGCGTTTGAAATGATCCCGGCAGAGCAAAAACATATCACATATGGATGTCCGCTTTCTGAGGAGGCGGAGGCGGTGCTGCAGATCCGCGGGAGGATGGGCGACAGGGAGGCAAAGCAGGTTTTCTTTGCGGCCTATGAAGGGCTGGTGAGGAAAAGGGCGGCGGCATTTTACTACCGGGGGAACGGCAGGCGGCTCCTGGGTGATTTTGATGAGGCTGTCTCCCTGGCCTGCGAGGCGTTCTACCAGGCGATGGATGAGGCTGACGTGGTGAAGGACGGCAGGCTTGTGAGGGTGTCGAACCTGTTCGGGGTGGTTGCCCGCCGTTATGAAACAAAGGAGCGCATGGGCAGCCTCAGCATAACGATTCCCGCAAATTTATACCATGCGGCGAACCGGCTGGATGCGTACCTGAAGGACAACATGCTGTGCCTGGAAGATGCCGGCCGGGAGACATGTGAGGATGCCGGGTGCTGCGGGGGTTTTGGGTGGAAGTCCGTGCGGGATGCCTGTGCCGCTTTGAGGATGGGCAGTCAGCCGTTTTCAGACCTGCAGGGTGCGGACGTTGATGCTGTTTCTGGAGGGATGTGTGGGGATAAGGTGCTGTTTTGGTGTGACGGGCAGAATATGATTGCCTGGGATACGGTACGCTGGATAGAGGGTGTGATCATGAAGCTGTCTGGTTCCAGAAAGGTTAGGGTCTTTGCGGATTTCCATGGGTTCAACAGGAGCGGGGCAGGAATGTCCTTTGTGGAACTGGCAGAGAAGTATGGGTGCAGTACCAGGACAATACGGGATGATATCAAGGCGGCCAGGGAGATGATCGCGGGGGAGATGAGGCGGCAGGATGCGGAAGTGACTGCGGAACTGGCGGGCGGCAGGAGGATGGGGTATCTGAAAAGTCAAGCACAGTGAGGGTATAAAAAAGCAGCTTCTGTCGTTTGGTACGGATATGCATGTTGAACAGGGTAGAACTTTCACGTTGTTATGTATAATAGGTATATTTTTAGAGAAAAGAGCATGTTTTTGCAATTTGTCTATTCCCTTGGGAAAATAACAATGAATACAATACAATTTGCTGAATTCTGCATACTGAAAATAGTAATTATGACCAAAAAGAAACGAAAAATAGAAGAAAAAACATAACTTTTGCAAAATATAGTGTTTGACAAATAATAAGTACCCATGATAAAATAGAGGACAAGCGTTGTTATGTTACAAATCCTTCCTTGTTTTCCCTGTAGTAGGACAGGCATATAGTGGCATACTATAGCTTATATTATTGAGGAAAAGGAGTTTACTGCTATGACAAGCTTAGAGAGGAAAACTAAAGAAATTGTTTTAGAGCCCAAAGAAGTAATACGGTCTGTATTGCAAAGGCCCAAACGGATTTCGCCCAGTGATTTCCTTTGTATGGAAGACAATAGAAGTTCCACTATTAATCTGCCTTATGAGGCCAGAAAAGAATTCTATGTTGAAGTTAAAGCAGATGATATAGATTTTTAATTATCATTCAGGCAAAATCTTCCTTGTAAGAGGAAGATTTTGCCTTGTTTGGAGCATTGGAACAAAAGAAACAGTGGGGAATGGACATGGCTATTAGTATATGTAGGCGCTTTGTGATGCACAATGATTTTGTCCCGCCAACGGAAAATATTCATGAATGGGACTATCTGGCTTTCGGGTATATAGATGGTATTTCAGTGAAAAATGATATATTTCGGGATAAAGCGTGGAACTTAAATTTTATTTGGGAAGAAAATGTTGCTACCCGAAAGGAACTAATGGAGCCAGAATCGCGGCAGGTAATTTATGGGTTCAGAAGTGAGGAAAGCCAAGAGACGAATAAAGAAGAAACGTTTTGGAGTAACAGGGGCAAAGATACAAATTATCCGTTTGCTTTTTTTGTTATGATACAATTTGAAGATGAAGGCAAAAAGAACCTTTCCTTATTAATGGAAAACAGGAGATGTCTTGAAGAACGGTTTAATATTAAGGGTAAAGTGAAGGGGATTACTTATCTGACATTGGAAGACAGCGATTTGCTTTTGGTGTTGCGGTGTAATGATTACGATGATGGTGCTGGTTTGATTAATGAAATTCACCAGGGGTGTCCCTTTTTTAAATATCAAGATGAAGCTACATGGTATGTAAAGTATAGTTTCACAATTCCAGCGGTAGATAAATGCTTTATGAATATGCCTAAAAGCGTTGTTATGTTAAAAGATCAGAAAGTACATAATGCCTATGTTTATGCAACAGAACTCTGCAGTGGAAGCATTGGTGGATTGTATAATATACTTAAACACAGTCTGTCGACTTATATTAAAGGTAAGCAGGCAGTGCTGGGATATAATGATGAACTGATACTGTTTTCTGAAATTCCATGGGATAAGTTTGTGGATTTATATAAAGACAAGACTGGTATATTGAACCATTCCAACGAAGAATTTCAACAATATGTTTCAAGCGTTACTACAATAATAGGATTAAATCAAAATGAGGTTCAGGGAAATCAGTTATCAATTTCACCTTCGAGGCAAAATAAGGAATTGCTTCGAATTCGCAATTCTTTTTTTGATTTTTTAAAGAGCCGTTTGGATGCGCTGGAGGCTAGTAGTCCTCAAAACGAAATGTGTAAAAATATCATCTTGTCACTGCGCTATCTTATTAATTCATTGTCAAAATTTGAAGGCAGCCATGCGAGTGAGAATTTATTTATGCCATCAGTTTTTGCGATACATATATTTATAGAAATTTTGCTTGAAATGTTTCAAGCAGAGAGTAACCTGGTGGAACTGGAATGTTATCAGGATTATTCACGTTTTTTAAATGGTTTGCGCTCATATGCCCAAAACCCGGTTCGTTCTGATAGGCAATTTACTCAAGCGGTTGAACTAAATATTAGAACGTACAACTTGCCAGTAAAGCTTAATGTGTTTTATAATGCGTTTATTTTCTGCGTGCGTAATTTTTTAAATGAGTCTTTGAAACATGATTATGAATTTTTGACTTGTCCGGGAGTTTCTTCTAATATGAAAGTAGAGGAACTGTTTATCGGGCAATCTGAGGATAAGCGATTATTTTTGGTTAACATTCCGGAAAACCAAGCATATCATCTGAAATTGATGATGATAATGCTGTGCCATGAAATTGGCCATTTTGTAGGAAGTAACATCCGAAGGCGTGATGACAGGAAGGAATGTCTGATCAAAGCATTGGCTCGTATGATTGCTTTGTTTTATCAAAGCAATATAGAATGCTTATCTGGGGAATGTTTTAATGACTTTTGGAGGACATTTGAGGAAAAGCTGTCGGAAGATATCGAAAAAAATTATATATTGTATTATGAGCCAGAATATGTCAAAGAACAATATATCAAACCAGACATAATGTCTGAGGAGAGGTACAATGCTTATATTGAGGAGATTGCTAAGATAAAAAAACGCTTGGGAAATCATAGCCTGATAGTGGAGGAGGCTATATTAGACGCGGCTGTTTGTATTATCAGAAAAAACCAAGAGATTTATTTTGGAGAAAGCTTATATGATAGTTACATGATTGATTATGGGAAGTATCATGATAAGGCCAGAGCTGAGAAGAAACGAAATGAACTTTTAAAAGAGATTCATTATTACTCTATGGATATTCTTAAGATAAGGACAGCCCAAAGAAATATTGTGAATGTAGAGTCCATGATTAATATATTAATCTCTATCTGTAAGGAAGGGCTTTCTGATGTCATTGCCATTATGACATTAGAGCTAAATCAGGAACAATATGCGATGGCTTTAATAGAGAATGCCTGCGAACAGGGTGGGGAAGAAGAACTGCTGACTGAGACGATTAATGAGGTTTCTGTTCGTGCAGCTCTGGTTACCGCATGTATGCTTATGCGCAGGGAGGATAAAGCTTTGGGCTATGGCTGGGAATGCAGATGGAGGCTGTCCGAAACGGCAAATGACAGTGTCGCAAAATTTTACAGTAAAATAACGGAGTTTATTGAACAGTTTATCAATAATGATACTGGGGCAACTATGGAAAAGAGAAGCGAAAAGTCACACATTTGTAATTATTTGTGCGATAGGAAGCTTTTAAAGTATATTCTAAGCTATCTGCTGAAATGCCGTGAGGCCTATGCTGCAATTATTCAGCAAAAAGAGCAGGAGCAGAAAGAGATTAAAGCTGCTTTTGCCATAGCCCAATCTGATACAATAGAAGCGGCAATGCTGTCTATCCAGAGCCTTATAGACCATTATAGGGAGCGGATACACCAAAAAATGGTTCGGGCAGTGGAATGTTGATAAGTACATAAAGGGGAAAAAGATGGATGGAAATCAGACTATTAACAAGTGGTTTCATGAGAAACTTGAAAAGGTACTGCCCGATGTATATTCTAAATTAATGTTGGCAGTATACAGTCGAGAGCATGTTGGTGACGAATGGAAATTAGAAATCGGATTAGAAGAGGGAGAAAACTATACAGAAGTGCTATCATCAGAAACTCAGTTATATCCTGATTCACGCACTGGGCAATGGGAACGGAAAAAGCAACTTCTGTGGAGAGTATATGCGGCTTATGGAATTCGGAAGTTGGCTCTTTTAGAAAGTTTTTTAAAGTTTTTTTTAAGGAGCCTTATGCTAAATTTTATAGATTGTAAGATGTTTTCTGAATTTCATGCGGAAAATATAACTGTGCTTGAACATCTTTTTTCAGAAGTGGAAAATTGGGGAAATTTTTTGCAGACATATATTGATGTTGTTTTAAAAGAAAAGAGGCTTCCAGATAAAGCAGTAATTACACAGATATCTGCTCAGATGTATGAAAGGCGTCCACTGCATGGCAATATGCTTTTTGTGCCAGAAGAAATATGGCAAGGGGTTCGGAACGATATAATAACAGCGCAGGAAAAGGTACTGGATCTGGGGCATATCAGTTTAGAGCAAAGAACTTTAACTATGGAGAATATGCGGACAATTAGAAAGCTGTTGGAAATAAATACAAAAGGTACTTACATGATAGCAACATTGAATCCGAGTTCTGCACTGGGAGGAATAGCAGCGGAAAAGGAAGTAGAAAAAATAAAAGGTAATGTGAGTATTGAATTTTATGGATATTTAAAGTGGAAAATGAAAATTGGCGAGGAGCAATG
>JAAWKU010000036.1 GCA_022797535.1 Lachnospiraceae bacterium
ATGCGGTGGCATCGTTGACCGACGACAACGCGGCAGATGGAAATTCAGGCAAGTCATTTTGCGAAATGTGAACGATACGGTACACTAGTGTGCTGACACGTTTATATGTAGGTAAATCACGCAGGATATTTGTTCATCGGCAAGGCGGATTTTCGACGGCGTAGTGGTGGCTTCGGCTAGAAAATCCAACGCAGAAGATGGACAGATAGACAAGTGAGTTTGCCTGAATTCCCATCGGACTGCGTTGTCGTCGGCCAACGATGCCACCGCATCGCCTCCCTCCTTCGCCTTGCCGATGAAAATTTATTCTGCAGAGTTTCGCCAGATATAATCGAGTCAGCACACTAGGCGGGAAAACATGCATACGGACATGGGGACAGAAATATGGGACAATTTATAAGGATTTATATGCGGCAGCAGAAAAGGCAGATTTTGACGGATCTGCTGTTTTTGATTATTATTGTGGTAGTCCTGATCCTGTATCGGATGCCCTCTGCAGCGGTGTTGTATCCGGTGCTGCTCTGCGCTTTGGCCTGGCTGGTCAGTATGGGGATCGGGGGCTATCGGACTTATCGGCGGTATGCTTCCCTGGGGAAGATATTGGACGCCGTGGGGCTGGACCTGGAGCAGGAATTCCTGCCCGGGGCGAAAACTGCCGGGAACGGGCAGGAGACGGACCGGGAGAGCTGTGCCTGGGAACTGCTGCAGGAGATTCTGGAAGGACGGGGAGAAAACCATCTGGAAGAGGGAGACTGGGAGAGCCATATATACCGGGAGATGGTGAAGCGCCTGCTGCTGGAACAGAGGCGGAGGCAGGATATCATGCAGATGCGCCATCAGGATACCGTGGACTACTATACCACATGGGTACACCAGATCAAGACCCCCATCGCCGCCATGGGCCTGATGCTGCAGCAGCAGGACACGGAGGACTCCCGCAGGCTCAGCGAGGAACTGCAGCGCATAGAGCAGTATGTGGATATGGTTCTCACCTATCTGCGACTGGGCAGCAGGGATACGGACTATGTGTTTGCCCGGGTGGACCTGGACCATCTGCTCCATGGGTGCATCAGGAAATACGCGGGGCAATTTATCCGCAGGCATCTGGCGCTGGACTACCGCGATATGAATTGTCAGGTGCTGACAGATGAGAAGTGGCTGGCGTTTGTGGTGGAACAGGTGCTTTCCAACGCTCTGAAATATACCCGGGAGGGGAGTGTCAGCATCTTTCTGGAGCCGCCCTGTATCCTGTGTATCCGGGACACCGGCATAGGTATCGCCCCGGAGGATCTGCCCCGGATATTTGAGAAAGGATATACGGGTTATAACGGGCGCGGTGACAGGAAAGCCACAGGTCTGGGGCTGTACCTGTGCAGGCAGATCTGCCACCGGCTGAAGCATACCATCACCGCGGAGTCGACGCCTGGGGAGGGGACTTTGATCCGCATCGGCCTGGGACGGGAAGTGCTGGAGGTGGAATAGTAACTTGTGACAGAACTGTAAGATTTTCGGGGGAAAATGTAAGTCGATTCGATGGCGTTCATTTTCCTCTTTTTTTATAATATACCCATCAACAGAGAGATGCCGCTGATCCCGGAGGGACGGCCAGACCAGAGAACAGCCAGACCAGAGAACGGCCAGACCAGGAAACGGCCTGCGGGCGCCCTGCGGAAGAATCCGGTCAGAGGCGGATGCGGCAAATTTATCAGGAGGTATATATGAGCATATTGGAAGTCAGAGAAGTGAGAAAGACCTATACCACCCGTCTGGGCAGCAATCGGGTGGAGGCGCTTAGAAATGTTTCTTTCAGCGTGGAGCAGGGGGAATACGTGGCCATCATGGGAGAGTCGGGCTCCGGCAAGACCACCCTGTTGAATATCCTGGCGGCGCTGGATAAACCCACCGGAGGCAGCGTGGTTTTGGGAGGCCAGGACCTGGGACGGATCAAAGAGTCCGCAGTGGCGGCGTTCCGGCGGGACAATCTGGGCTTTGTGTTCCAGGACTTTAATCTGCTGGACACTTTTACCCTGGAGGACAATATCTATCTGCCCCTGGTACTGGCGGGGAAGCGTCACGATGAGATGCAGGTACGGCTGCAGCCCATTGCGGAGCATCTGGGTATCACACAGCTGCTGAAAAAATATCCCTATGAGGTGTCCGGAGGACAGAAGCAGAGAGCGGCGGTGGCCAGGGCGCTGATAACAAGCCCCAAACTGGTGCTGGCCGACGAGCCCACAGGCGCGCTGGACTCCCGGGCCACGGATGAACTGCTGCGTCTTTTTGCCGGGATCAACCGGAGTGGGCAGACCATCCTGATGGTGACTCACTCCGTCAAGGCGGCCAGCCATGCGGGGCGGGTGCTCTTTATACGGGATGGCGAGGTATTCCACCAGATCTATCGGGGCAGCAGCACCAATGAGCAGTTGTATCAAAAGATATCGGATACCCTGACGCTGCTGGCCACACAGCCGGGCCGCATGGGGACGCAGTCCCAGTCCGGTCAGACGGATCTGCAGCCCCAGGGATCTCAGACCTGCATGGGAGAGGGGGGAAAAGTATGAAGATCGGTTTTTATCCCCGTCTGGCCTGGTCGGGCATACGGAAAAATAAGGAACTTTACATTCCCTATCTGCTCACCGCCACGGGTATGATTATGATGTTCTATATTGTGAGTTATCTGCATACCAGTTCCATGATGAACACGGTGCGGGGCGGAGGCGTTATCGCGTTTTTCATGATGCTGGGGCGTTTGGTGATCGGGGCGTTTTCCATCGGCTTTTTGTTCTACACCCATTCTTTCCTGATCCGCAGACGCAAGAAGGAATTTGGGCTGTACAGCATCCTGGGCATGAACAAGGGCAATCTGTCCTGTATCATGATCTGGGAGAGCCTGATGGTGACTTGTATCAGCCTGACGTTCGGCCTGGGGCTGGGGATTATTTTCTCCAAGCTGGCGGAACTGCTGATGAACTTTCTTCTGCGGGCGGATGTGGACTATACCATGCGGATCATTCCCTCCAATGTGACCAACACGGTGGTCTGGTATCTGATCACTTTCGGCCTGATTCTGGCAGTGACGCTGTACCAGGTGCGGGTGACAGATCCGATACAGCTTTTGCGCAGTGAGAACGTGGGGGAACGTCCGCCCAGGGCCAACTGGCCCATGGCGCTGGTGGGAGCAGTCCTGCTGGGTTTTGCCTACTTTCTGGCAGTCACCATCAAGAACCCCGTAGAGGCCATACTGGTGTTTTTCGGCGCGGTGCTGTTGGTCATCGGGGGCACTTATCTGCTGTTCATCGCAGGTTCCGTAGCCCTTTGCAGGATATTGCAGAAAAATAAGCGCTATTATTACAAAACCAATCATTTTGTGTCCGTCTCTTCCATGCTTTACCGCATGAAAAGAAACGGGGCGGGACTGGCTACGATCTGTATCCTGTGCACCATGGTGCTGGTCATGCTGGCCTCCACGGTGTGCCTGTACGGAGGACAGGAGAGCAGCCTGCGTTCCCGATATCCCAGAAATATTCTCATAGCTAATTACGCAGACGGCTGGGAAGAACTGAAGGAGGAAAATTTCGGCCTGATCCGGGAAGCGGCGGGAGAGGTGCTGACCGCCCATGGGCAGGACGCAGGCGATGCGCTGGAGTATTCCTATGTCTCCATGGAAATATTTCTGAGCGACGGCATTCTCAATTTCCTCCCCCGGGATGTAAACAGCGTGGATTATCAGGAGGTTATACAGGATTTGTGGAGCGTCTTTGTGGTCTCCCTGGAGGATTACAACCGCCTTATGGGAACCCGGGAGACTCTGGAGCCGGGAGAGCTGATGATGTACACCACAAAGCTGTGGTTCCGTCAGGACAGTCTGCGTTTTGCGGGCACAGACCAGGTGTGGCAGGTCAAAAGAATAAAAAAATTTGTGGACAACGGCGTGGATGCCATGCAGATTATTCCCTCCATGTTCCTTATTGTGGAGGATGTGCCTGAATTTATCCGTCCTTTAGAGGAGCAGGCGGAGGCCATCGGAAATACCCAGTTACAGTATGAATGGATCTATGGGTTTGATCTGGACTGTTCCGATGAGGAGCAGGGGACCATCTTCTATGAAATCCAGGGTAGCCTGGGACAACTGGCACAGGACGGGCATCCTCTGTACAGCCGCGCGGAGTCTGCGGCGGTGAATCGGAACAGCTACAGCGAAATGTACGGCGGTCTGTTTTTCCTGGGAATTATGCTCAGCATTGTGTTTGTATTTGCTACCACCCTGATTATGTACTATAAACAGATTTCGGAGGGATACGAGGATCAGGGGCGCTTTGAGATTCTGCAAAAGGTGGGTATGACCAAAAAAGAGGTCCGAAAGACCATCAACAGCCAGATACTGACCGTGTTTTTTCTGCCTCTGATCGTGGCGGGAATCCATCTGGCTTTCGCCTTCCCGTTCCTGTACAAGGGTCTGCTGCTGCTGAACTTCAGCAATTTGTGGATGCTGGTGCAAGTGGCGGTGCTGGCTTACCTGCTCTTCTGTATCGGATATGTGGTGGTGTATCGGATTACTTCCAGAGCTTATTATCACCTGGTGGGCGGCTCCAGATAAGCCGGCCCGGCGGGTGTGGAAGATGATTGAAAATTCCTGATAATGAAAGAAATTGTAGAATTTTTCAAAAACACAAAAAAAAGGTTGCAATTTTCGTGGAAATATATTATAGTAAACAAGTGCTACGGAAATGGCAACTATGGCTGATTGGTCAAGCGGTCAAGACGCCGCCCTCTCACGGCGGAAACAGGGGTTCGATTCCCCTATCAGCTGCTCTCTTTCATAAAGATATTACAGATAACAGATATGGCTGATTGGTCAAGCGGTCAAGACGCCGCCCTCTCACGGCGGAAACAGGGGTTCGATTCCCCTATCAGCTGTTATTCTTTTATAAGAATAGCCCAACCCGGAAAGTGCTGAAAGCAAATGCTTCCAGTGCTTTTTTATTGTCTGCGCCTCTTGACAATTTGTGTCTAATGCGTTAGACTCGATGTGGGTCTAATGGATTAGATCTTTGCCGTAAACACAGGACCGGGGAGACGAGGATGACCCCGGAGAAGGGAGCAAAAATGGAAATGCCGAAAATATTTGAGAGCGAATATCGGTTCTGTCAGATCCTGTGGGAGAAGGAGCCCATTGGCAGCGGAGAACTGGCGGAACTCTGCTTTCAACGACTGGGGTGGAAGAAATCTACCACCTACACAGTGATCAAGCGGCTGACAGAGCGGGGGGTGGTCAGATCGGAGAAAGCTGTGGTGACTTCTCTGGTTTCCAGGGAGCAGATGCAGGAGGCGGAGAGCCAGGAGGTGGTAGCCAGAAGTTTTTCCGGTTCCCTGCCCCAGTTTGTGGCGGCTTTTACCAGGGGGCGGAAGTTGCGGCCGGAGGAGGCGGAAGAGATTCGCCGGCTGATTGAGGAGTACCATGAATAGCGCGGCGTCGGCGCGGACAGAGGGGAGATAGCATGGAGCGTATATTTTTGAGAATTCTGGAGATGGATATGGCAGGTACGGCCTGCATACTGTTTGTTCTGGCAATCCGCCTGCTGCTCAGGAGAAAACCCAGGTCTTTTTCCTATGTGCTGTGGGCGGTGGTTTTCTTGCGGCTTTTATGCCCTTTTTCTCTGAGTAGTCCCTATTTCGGTCTGATGCTGGGCGGCGTGGGACAGGCTCTGGAGTCCGCTGCCTATCGGCAGGAGACGGTACAGTATCAGATGCTGATCCATAAGGACGGCACGGTGGAGACCCTGGCCGGCCGAAAACTCCCGGGGATCCCGGGGCCGCAGGAGTCTTGGGAGTTGCCGGCACAGTCCGGGACCAAAACTTTGGGGACCGGGGACAAAGGGGCTGTGGAAAAGGACAGAGGGTTGGCCGGTTCCCTGTATCAGAACGCTTCCGTCAACAGGCGTTATACTCGGAGTGAGGTCCTGCGGCTGGAGCGCGGCTGGGTCACCCTGTGCAGTCTGGCCTGGGCAGCAGGCGTTGCCGCGCTGCTGGGATACAGCCTGCTCTCCTATCTGTTGCTGCGCCGGCGGCTGAGGCAGGCAGTGAAGGTGCAGGAGGACGTGTATGAAAGCGAGGGGATCGACACACCTTTTCTGCTGGGGATTCTGGATCCCAGAATTTATCTGCCGGTGGGGCTGCCGGAGGAGGAGCGGGCCTATGTGCTGGCCCATGAACTGGCTCATCTGAGGCGGGGAGACTATCTGGTAAAGCTGGCCACCTGGATGGCTCTCTCCCTGCACTGGTTCAATCCCCTGGTATGGCTGGCCTATGGCCTTATGTCCCGGGATATGGAGATGTCCTGTGACGAGAGAGTGATCCGCAAATTGGGCGTGGACTGCAAAAAGGCTTATTCCCGGGCCCTGCTCTCCATCTCCGGCAGGGCGGGAGAAGCCCGGGAAAAAAGACCGGCCGCCCCTTTGAGTTTTGGGGAGGACGATATCGGGGGCAGGGTGAAAAATATTCTGGCATATCGGGGAGTAAAGACAGGGACAGCAGTGGCGCTGGCAGTGATGATGGGAGCCGCAGGGCTGGTGCTGTTGACGGACCGGCGGGGGATGGAAGAGAACAGCTCTGCCTCCGGGACGGACAGGGAGAGCACATACTATCTCCCGGAGGAAACGGGGCAGCCGGAGGAGAGAATCTTGGATCCCATGGAGGCTTTTCAGAAGATGGACCGGGGAGCCCCCATGAGCTGGGAGCAGCTGCAGGCTCTGGCTGAGAAGGAAAAACCGGAGCTGGAGGATTATGCCGGATACCGTGGGGCGGAGTGGGAGGAGGACAACAGCAGTCTCACGGCGTATCTCACCTATTTCCTGCAGGACCCTGACACCGGCCTTGACTACTGGCTGGGCGTCTGTTACCGGAAGGAGGACGGGGTTCTGGACAGTGTGTATCTGCGGCGGGAAAGCGACGGGGACACCAGACTGTTGTACCGGGAGCGGGGAGCGGAGGAGCCTTATCGCTACACGGAGATAGAGGATTTCAGGCGGGATATTCACAGCCTGGAGGATTGGGTCAGCGGTTGGGAAATGCCTCATGAGGAACAGGTGCAGGTGGGAACGTATCTTGCCGATCTGTCCATCATGGGCGGCGGCGTGCTTTTTACATGGAAGGAGGAAGAGAGGAACCTGGAGGATGCCTGGGCGCCTGAAGCGTGGAAAGGGGCTGGGGGATTTGCGCGAACGGAAAACACGGAGACGGCGCCGTTTCTGTTTGACCAGGAAGGAGGTCTGACAGATCTGAATTTTTACATGAACCATACCGCTCCCAACGGTCCTGCGGAGGCGCTGGAGGGCTGTGAGGAACAGGCGGTTCTGGTGTCCTTAAGCCATGATCTGTATACTGTTGCCGAGCTGGATACGCTGCAGGAAGCCGGCAGACCAGTGCCGGAGGAGCAGTCTACAGCGGATTTCTGGTATATCGGCTTTGCCAGAAAAGACGCCCCCTATGGCTACGTGCTGTTTCTGGCACAGCGATATTATACCAGGGAAGAGGCAGCCCGTATGGCCCGCAGCATCCGCTTCACCGGTACAGCCTGGGAGTCCGGGGACGCTTTCTATTGACATTTTGCGCGAAGGGCGATATATTTGACCTATGAGAAAGGAGTCCTGGATCTCATTTCGTCCAGATAAGCCTGAAGGGCCGCTTTCATTGCCTCGACCTCTTTTCGGTGCCGCTCCCTGTATGCGGCGGTGCGGCGCTCTCCCTGCTCCATGGTATGGGTTAAAAACCATAGCGGACGGGCTGCAGGGGTGTAGGACAATGCTGTGGAGGTCAGGTTCATCCAGTGATAACGGTAGCAGAATTGCAGTTTTTGCCAAAGGTTCATACGTGTTTTCCCCATTGTAGATTCCTTTCCTGAGTACAATTATTTCTCATATGTTTTCGGCATGCGGAACTTTGCATGAAAAACATATTGTTTTATCATTATAGCTTGCGTGACGGGAAAGTTCAATAGGTTTTTCTAAAAAAATATAAGAAAATAATGTTAAAGAATGGAGCTGGCAGGATCATGATGGAAAAAGATGCGAAGATATACGTGGCCGGACATCGGGGAATGGTGGGTTCCGCCATAATACGGGAATTGGAAAAGCAGGGATACGGGAATCTGCTCACCCGTACCCACCGGGAACTCGATTTGTGCAGTCAGCAGGCGGTGGAGGATTTCTTTGCCGCGGAGAAACCGGCGTATGTGTTTCTGGCAGCGGCCAAGGTGGGGGGGATCATGGCCAATGACAATGCATTGGCGGATTTCATGTATGAGAACATGATGCTGGAGATGAATGTGATTCACAGTGCCTGGAAGCATGGCTGCCGGAAGCTGGAGTTCCTGGGGTCCTCCTGTATTTATCCCCGGATGGCTCCCCAGCCCATGCGGGAGAACTGTCTGCTCACCGGGGAGCTGGAGAAAACCAATGAAGCATATGCCCTGGCCAAGATTTCCGGCCTGAAATACTGCGAGTACCTGAACAGGCAGTATGGAACGGATTATATTTCGGTGATGCCCACGAATCTTTATGGGCCAAACGACAATTATCATCCCATTCACAGCCATGTGCTGCCTGCGCTGATCCGGCGCTTTCATGAGGCAAAGGAACAGGGACTGCCTAATGTGACATGCTGGGGAGACGGAAGCGTCCTGCGGGAATTTCTCTATGTAGATGACCTGGCTGAACTGTGCGTGTTTCTCATGAATCATTACAGCGGCGACGAGACGGTGAATGCAGGAACGGGTAAGGAATTGACTGTTCGGGAACTGGCCGGGATAGTGGCCCGGGTGGTGGGATATGAAGGGGAGATCCGCTGGGATGCAACCAAACCCAATGGAACCCCCCGGAAGCTGTTGGATGTGAGCAAGGCCAGAGAACTGGGCTGGCAGTACCACACGGAACTGGAGGACGGGATCCGACTGGCATATGAAGATTTCCTGCACAATCCCATGCGGGCGGAACGTTGATACGGAAAAGAATGTGAATTTACGATTCCTAAAATACAAGCCTACTCCAGCGGGGGAACTTCATCCAGGCTTTCCTCCCTGCCGTCCCTGTTTTCCTCTTCTGAGGGGGTCGGCTTCTGAAGGGTGAAAACGGCGTCCCTTCGGTCCGGGACGTTAAGAGGAGGCAGGGTGATCCCGTCGCAGGCGGACAGCATGGTCAGGTATTTCACCAGGTCCCGGCGGCTCTGAGGTGACAGTTCCAGAATGATATTCATGATGTCGCCGGCGGTGTACCGGTCCGCCAGTTCCGTGCTCAGGCCGTCGATGGGAGCCACGTAATCCGTGCGGTCCAGCAGATAATCCGCCGACACGCGGAAATAGCTGGCCAGTTTCCCCAGGGTTTTCAGATCGGGGGAATGTATACCGTTCTCGTAATTAGAGATGGTACCCACCGACACGTGCAGATACGCCGCCAGTTGTTTTTGATAGATTCCCCGCTCTACCCTCAGGCGGTACAGTTTTTCTCCGAAGTTCATAGGCTTTCTCCTGAATTTTACGCCGCGTCGGCCCGGGAGTTTGAAAGAACAGCCCGATTCTTTGGATGTTCGGACTCGCCTTTGCGCACGGTCTGGGAAGACGCTGTTTCCTGTTCCTTTGTAATAAAATATATTGTAACGCATTTTTTGAAAAACAAAATAGCATTATAGAACTTGGGAAAATTTTCATTTTAAGAAAACTGAAATATAGAATGAATGAAATGAGGAGAGCCTTTTTGAAATTAAGGAAAACTTTTTTACAAAAGCATATTGACAAGCACATGACAAGGGCATATACTTGCAATAGAATTAAAGATTGTAATTAGAGTGAGAGTGGTTGCAAACCACTCTTTCTTGATGTTATGGCAGAGAAGAGAGGTAGACGCAGGCATGTCGAGGAGAGAAGATTACGAAAGCAGGACAGAAGCGCTGCTGCAGCCCATAGCCGCGGAGCAGGGCGTGGAGATCTATGATGTGGAATATGTGAAAGAGGGCAGCGATTACTATCTGCGGGCTTATATCGACAAGCCGGAGGGGGTCAATATTACAGACTGTGAGAATGTGAGCCGTGCGCTTTCCGACGTATTGGACCGGGAGGACTTTATTCCGGACGCTTACATCCTGGAGGTGAGCAGTCCTGGGCTGGGGCGGGCGCTCAAAAAGGACAGACATCTTGCCCGCAGCATCGGCCAGGAGGTGGAGATCAGACTGTACAAGCCGCTGGATGGGGCCAAGGAGTACGCCGGCGTGCTGAAGTCCTTTGACGGCAGCAGCATTGTGGTCACGGGGGAAGACGGGGAGCGCGTTTTTGCGAGAAACGATATAGCAGTGATTCGGCTGGCGCTTGACTTTTAGACAGGGATTGCCCGGGGAAGGGCAGAATGGAGGAAAAGTAGAAAATGAATAAGGAACTGATGGACGCACTGGATATTCTGGAGAAGGAGAAGGAGATCAGCAAGGAGACGTTGTTTGAGGCTATAGAAAACTCGCTGGTAACCGCCTGCAAGAACCATTTCGGCAAGGCGGACAATGTCAAGGTGGAGATCGACCGTGAGACTGGAGATTTCCTGTGCTATATGGAGAAGGAAGTGGTGGAGACCGAGGACGATGTGGAAGATCCTGTGCTGCAGATCGCCCTGGAGGATGCCCGGGAACTCTCCAGGAAGGTCCAGGTGGGGGATGTGTTAAATGTGGAAGTCAAGTCCAAAGAATTCGGCCGCATTGCCACCCAGAATGCCAAGAATGTGATCCTGCAGAAGATCCGGGAAGAAGAGCGCAGCGTGATTTACAACCAGTACTTTGAGAAGGAGAAGGATGTGGTGACCGGTGTGGTACAGCGTTACATCGGCCGGAATATCAGCATCAACCTGGGCAAGGCGGATGCCATGCTCACAGAGAACGAGCAGGTGCGGGGCGAGGTGTTCATGCCCACGGAGCGTATCAAGGTGTATGTGCTGGAGGTGAAGAACACGCCCAAGGGGCCCCGCATTAATGTGAGCCGCACCCATCCGGAATTGGTGAAGAGATTGTTTGAGTCCGAAGTAACGGAGATCAAGGACGGCACGGTGGAGATCATGAGTATTGCCCGAGAGGCGGGAAGCCGCACCAAGCTGGCTGTATGGTCCCACAATCCCAATGTGGACGCGGTGGGAGCCTGTGTGGGACTGAACGGCGCCAGAGTCAATGCCATCGTGGAGGAACTGCGGGGGGAGAAAATCGACATTGTAAACTGGGATGAAAACCCGGGCAATCTGATTCAGAATGCCCTTTCCCCGGCCAAAATCGTGGCTGTTTTCGCGGATCCTGATGAAAAGACAGCTAAAGTGGTGGTCCCGGACTATCAGTTGTCTCTGGCCATCGGCAAGGAGGGGCAGAACGCCCGCCTGGCAGCCCGGCTGACGGGGTACAAGATTGATATCAAGTCCGAGACTCAGGCCAAGGACGCGCCGGGCTTCCGCTATGAGGATTACCTGGACGATGAGTATGACGAGGACGAGGATTATATTGAAGAATATGAGGACGGTGAAGGAGAATACACCGAAGCCGGTGAGGAGGACGCGGCGTATGCCGGAGAGCAGGACAGCAGCGGGGACGGCGTTGCATATGCAGACAGTGAATACGCCGGAGACAGCGGGCAGCTGGAGTAAGGGGGCGTCGTAATGGCAAAAAAGGTTCCCTTGCGGCAGTGCGTGGGCTGCGGCGAGATGAAGGGCAAGAAGGAAATGATGCGGGTCTTAAAGACTGCGGACGGTGGGATCTGCCTGGATGTTACAGGAAAAAAGAACGGCAGGGGCGCATATATTTGTACACAGAGAGAATGCCTGCGAAAAGCCCGGAAGAACAAAGGGCTGGAGCGCTCTTTTAAGATGAGTATTCCCGAGGAAGTATACGAGACCCTGGATAAGGAGTTTGAAAGTATTGAGACAAAATAAAGTATTATCATTGCTCGGACTGGCAATCAGAGGGCGAAATTTGGTAAGCGGTGAGTTTCAGACGGAGAACGCAGTAAAAAGCGGGCACGCTATGCTGGTTATCGTGGCAGAGGATGCGTCAGCGAATACCAAAAAGTTATTTTCAGACAAGAGTTCCTACTACGGCGTCCCGGTCTACCAGTACGGGACCAAGGAGAGCCTGGGCGGGGCCATAGGAAAGGAACAGAGGTCTTCTCTGGCAGTATGCGATGCAGGTTTGGCACAGGCGGTTATGAAGGCACTGGAGGGTGAAGGTGCATGCCGGGTAAAGGGAGGTAGTGAGCATGGCAAAAATGAAGGTACATGAGTTGGCGAAGGAAGTCAACAGGCAGAGCAAGGAAATCCTGGCCTTTTTGCAGGAAAAAGGAATAGAAGTCAAGGCGGCCAACAGTTCTGTGGAGGAATTCGGCGCGGAACTGGTGAGAAAAGCATTTGGCGGAAAGGGAGATACACAGGTGGGAGAGACTGGTGAGAAAGCCTCTAAGGAGGTAGTAAAGGAAACGGCCGTGGAGGAAAAGGAAAAAGCCTCGGCGGCTCCCAGGGCGGAGGCAGGCGCGGGCAGCAAAGCCGTAACCGCTTCGGAGGCCGGAGGGAAGGCGGAAAAGCAGCCGGAGAGGCAGGCCCCTCCTAAAAAGAAGAGCAAGATTATCGTGGTGAGCAATCCGGAGAACTCCAAGATGTCCGGACAGCGCCAGAAGGGCAACAGGCAGCAGGGCCAGAGCAGACAGGGCCAGGGCCAGGGGCAGCAGAGCGGCAGGGGGGGCCAGAGCGGTCAGCGTGGCGGCAACAACAGCAGGCCGGCTCCCAGGACTCCCATCAAGCCCCTGACGCCTCCGTCCCCCACCCCCAGCGTGCAGATGGTGACCATGAAACCTCAGCCCAAGCCCAAGCAGCCCAAAGAGGAGCAGACTGCAGAGAAGCCTGCGGCAATGCAGAATCTGCAGACTCCGCCGGTTACACAGCCTGCTGCGGAGAAGCCTTCCCAGGAGCGCAGACCCGAGCAGCCCCAGCCTGTTCAGAGCAGGGAACAGGCCAGGAACACAGACCGGGGACCGGAGCGGAACTCTGACAGAGGTACAGACCGAAGCTCCGACAGAAGCGCGGAGCGCGGATTTGACAGAAACGGCGACCGGAATACTGAGCGTGGGAGCAGCTATCAGGGAAACCGTCAGGGCGGTCAGGGTGAACGTGACGGCCAGCGCGGTGGTTATCAGGGCAGCCGTGACGGCCAGCGCGGCAGAGACGGTCAGCGCAGCGGCAGCTATCAGGGGAACCGCCAGAGCGGTCAGGGCAGCCGTGACGGTCAGACCCGCGGCGGCTACCAGGGCGGCAGAGACGGCCAGCGCAGCGGCAGTTATCAGGGGAACCGTCAGGGCGGAGGCCAGTTCGGCGGACGGGGCGCAGCTCCCGGCGGCAGGCCCGCCTTTGGCGGCGGCAACAGCGGCGGCGGACGTCCATTCGGAGGCGGCGGCAGGCCCGGGCAGGGCGATAAGTTCCGGGGCCAGCAGCAGGGCAGCAAGGGATTTGCCTCCGAGGCTCCCGGCAAGGACAGCGAGAAGCACAGGGAAGAGGAAAAGAGGCGCATCAGCCAGGAGAAGGATAAGCGCAACCGCAAGGATTATATGTATGAGGAGGACGGGACGCTGAAGAACAGGCCCGGCCGCTTCATAAAGCCTGAGAAAAAGCGGGAAGAGGCGGTGGAGGAGACCATCAAGGTGATCGTTCTCCCTGACAGCATCACCATTAAGGAACTGGCGGAAAAGATGAAGCTGCAGCCCGCGGCCATCGTCAAGAAGCTGTTCCTGGAGGGCAAGGTGGTCACCGTAAACCAGGAGATCTCTTACGAGGATGCGGAGAACATTGCCATGGAGTACGACATCCTCTGTGAAAAAGAGGTAAAGGTGGATGTGATCGAGGAACTGCTGAAGGAGGACGAGGAGGCAGAGGAGAACCTGGTGGAGAGGCCCCCTGTCATCTGTGTCATGGGACATGTAGACCACGGCAAGACCTCCCTGCTGGACGCCATCCGCAAAACCAATGTCACGGACAAGGAGGCGGGGGGGATCACCCAGCATATCGGCGCGTACACCGTCTCCATCAAAGATCGCAAGATCACGTTTCTGGACACCCCCGGCCACGAGGCATTTACCGCCATGCGTATGCGGGGCGCCAATGCCACGGATATTGCGGTTCTGGTGGTGGCTGCCGACGACGGCGTGATGCCCCAGACGGTGGAGGCCATCAACCATGCCAAAGCGGCGGGCATCGAGATTGTGGTGGCAGTGAACAAGATTGACAAACCCGGCGCCAATGTGGAGCGGGTGAAGCAGGAACTCACAGAGCATGAACTGATTCCCGTGGACTGGGGCGGAACCACCGAGTTTGTTCCCGTGTCCGCCAAGGCCGGAGAGGGCATCGAGAATCTGCTGGAAACCATATTGCTGACCGC
The DNA here is from genome assembly GCA_022797535.1 of Lachnospiraceae bacterium. GTDB lineage: Bacteria > Bacillota > Clostridia > Lachnospirales > Lachnospiraceae > Acetatifactor. The sequence continues at coordinate 14,431 of JAAWKU010000036.1, forward strand.
GGATATCCTGGAACTAAAGGCTAATCCCGACAGAAGGGCCAGGGGTCTGGTGATTGAGGCGGAACTGGATAAGGGCCGGGGGCCGGTGGCCACGGTGCTGGTGCAGAAAGGCCGGCTGCAGGTGGGGGATTTCATCTCCGCAGGCTCCAGCCACGGCAAAGTCCGTGCCATGATCGACGACAAGGGCCGCAGGGTGAAGGAAGCCCTTCCCTCCACGCCCGTGGAGATTCTGGGCCTTTCCGACGTGCCCAGCGCAGGCGAGGTGTTTATCGCCCACGACAGCGATAAGACTGCAAAAAATTATGCGGAGACATATTTAGCGCAGAATAAGGAAAAGATGTTAGAGGAGACCAAATCCCGCATGTCCCTGGATGACCTTTTCTCTCAGATTAAGGAAGGCAATCTGAAGGAGCTGAACCTGATCGTGAAAGCGGATGTGCAGGGCAGCGTGGAGGCCGTGAAGCAGTCCCTGATGAAGTTGACCAACGAGGAAGTGGTGGTGAAATGCATTCACGGCGGCGTGGGAGCCATCAACGAGTCGGATGTGTCTCTGGCCAGCGCTTCCAACGCCATCATCATCGGTTTCAACGTGCGGCCCGACCCCACTGCTAAGGCAACTGCCGAGAGGGAGAAGGTGGATGTGCGTCTCTACAAGGTAATTTACCAGGCCATCGAGGACATTGAGGCAGCCATGAAGGGCATGCTGGATCCCGTTTTCGAGGAAAAGGTCATCGGCCATGCGGAGGTACGTCAGATCTTCAAGGCTTCAGCAGTGGGCAATATCGCCGGTTCCTATGTGTTGGACGGTATCTTCCAGAGAGGCTGCAAGATCCGTATTACCAGAGAGGGCGAACAGATATACGAAGGCAGCCTGGCGTCTCTGAAACGCTTCAAGGACGATGTGAAGGAAGTCAAGGCCGGGTTCGAGTGCGGCTTGGTGTTTGAGGGCTTTGACCAGATGCAGGAACTGGATGTGGTAGAGGCTTATATCATGGTGGAAGTGCCCAGAAGCTGACAAGGACGGCGCTTCAGAAGGCGGAGGCATACGCCTTCAAAGAAAGAGGATTTATGAGAAAGAACAGCATTAAAAACACCCGTATCAACGGGGAAGTACAGAGGGCTCTGGCAGAGATCATCCGCAGCGGGATCAAGGATCCACGCATCAGCCCTCTGACCAGTGTGGTGGCCGTGGAAGTGGCTCCTGACCTGAAAAGCTGTAAGGCATGGATCAGTGTGCTGGGCGGCGATGAGGCCAGGGAGGCCACTTACCAGGGGCTCAGGAGCGCTGAGGGCTTTATTCGCTCTCAGCTGGCGAAATCCATCAACCTTCGCAACACCCCGGTGATCACCTTTGTCATGGACCAGTCCATCGAGTATGGCGTGAATATGTCCAAAAGGATTGACGAGGTTATCAGCGCCGATGAAAAAGCGGGCCGCGGGGCGGAAAGTTGACCGGGAGGAGGAATCATTTGAATATTTTACAGGAATGCCAGGGGGCTTCCCGCATCGCCATCACCGGCCATGTCCGGCCTGATGGCGACTGTGTGGGGTCCTGTCTGGCGCTTTGGCAGTATCTGCAAAAGAAACTTCCCCAGGCCCTGGTACAGGTATATCTGGAACAGCCTGCGGAGATCTACGCCCGGGTCAAGGGGTATGACCGCATCGACAGCCGTTGCGGGGATACGGATCCCTACGATGTGTTTTTTGTGCTGGACAGTGTACCTGAACGTATGATGGAGTCAGCCAGAAAACTTTATGGACAGGCCCGGAAAACCGTTAATATAGACCACCATATCAGCAACCAGGGGGCCGGCGATGTATTTTGGATCGTGCCAGAGGCCAGTTCCACCGCGGAACTGATTTATCAGGGGATAGACAAAGAGGCGCTGGACCAGGATCTGGCCATGGCCCTCTACATAGGAATCATTCATGATACCGGCGTGTTCCAGTATTCCAATACCTCTCCGAAAACCATGGAGATCGGGGCGGATCTGATCCGCTATGGATTTGATTTCCCCAAGCTGATCCTGGAGACTTTTTACCAGAGAACCTATGTGCAGAGCCAGGTGCTGGGCAGGGTGCTGCTGGAGAGCATCCGCTTTATGGAGGGAAGCTGCATCGTCAGCTGTCTGGATCGTAAGATCATGGATTTCTATGAGGTGGAGCACGCGGACCTGGACGGCATCGTGAACCATTTGCGCAATATTGAGGGAATTCACTGCGCCATCTTTATGTACCAGACGGATGTGTTGGAATACAAGGTGAGCCTGCGTTCCGACGAATGGGTGGATGTGTCCCGGGTGGCAGCTTTCTTTGGAGGCGGTGGACATAAGCGGGCGGCAGGCTGCACCATGCGGGGGACCTTTCACGACTGTGTGAACAATCTGTCCCTGCACATCAAGCAGCAGATGGAGAGCGGTTCTGCCGCCCGGACGGGTTCCGATTCGGAATCCAATTCCAGGCGGGAGTGACGAGCGTATATGTATCATGGAATTGTGATTATTCATAAAGAGAAGGGTTTTACCTCCCACGATGTGGTGGCTAAGCTGCGGGGTATCTGCGGACAGAGGAAGATCGGGCATACCGGCACTCTGGATCCGGAAGCCACGGGGGTGCTGCCCGTGTGCCTGGGCAGCGGCACCAGGCTCTGCGACATGCTCACCGATAAAGACAAGGAGTATGTGACCCGGTTGCGGCTGGGGGTGGAGACCGACACCCAGGACATGACCGGCACCGTGCTGGCCCATCGGGAGGTGCAGGCCGGGCCGGAACAGGCGCGGGAGGCGGCGCTGTCTTTTCTGGGCAGTTACCAGCAGGTTCCTCCCATGTATTCCGCCCTGAAGGTGAACGGAAAAAAACTCTATGAACTGGCCCGGGAGGGCAAAGAAGTGGAGCGCCGGGCCCGGGAGGTACGTATCGAGGAACTGGAGATACTGAATATGGAGCTTCCCGTGATGGAGATGCGAGTGGTCTGCAGTAAGGGAACCTATATCCGGACCCTGTGCGCGGATATCGGCCGGAAGCTGGGCTGCGGCGGGGCCATGGAGAGTCTGACCCGCACCAGGGTGGGGAATTTCCGCCTGGAGGAGGCGCTGACCCTGGAACAGCTGCAGGTCATGAAGGACCAGGGACGGCTTTCCCAGGCAGTGCTGCCTGTGGAAAGTGTGTTTGCAAATTGTCCGGTGCTGCATGTGCGCCGGGACATGGCCAGGCTCCTGGACAACGGCAATGCGCTGACAGTGGAGCAGACGGAGGAAAAGGAACGGTATGCGCCGGGCCGCTGGGTGAGGGTATGCCGGCCGGACCACCGTTTCGCGGGGATCTACGCCTACGATGAGGGCAGGGGACGGTATCAGCCGGTAAAGATGTTCCTTGAGCAGGATTAAAACAGGAAAAATCAGTCATATGCATCATAAAAAAATGGAGATTATCACAAATACACGGGAGTTTCAACTGGATCGAGACACGGCGGTGGCCATGGGCAAGTTTGACGGTCTGCATATCGGGCACAGGAAGTTGCTGCGTCTGGTGCTGGAGCAGGGAGACCGGGGGCTTGCCCCCTGTGTTTTTACCTTTGATCCCTCCCCTGCAGTTTTTTTCGGCTTCTCCGATGGGAGGGAGTTGATGACCAGGGAGGAGAAAAGGCGGGCCTTCGAGAGAATGGGCGTGGAACTGCTGATCGAATTTCCGCTGACGGAGGAATCAGCCGCCATGGAACCGGAAGCCTTTGTGGAACAGATTCTGGCAAAGCGGATGCGCACCCGCTATATAGCGGCGGGAGAGGATGTCTCCTTCGGGCGGCGGGGGGCTGGAGACGGAGTCCTGCTGCGCCGTCTGGGGGAGCGGTACGGCTTTGAGGTGCAGACCATAGAAAAACTGCGGTTCCATGGACAGGAGGTCAGTTCCACCTATGTGCGGAGCCGGCTGGAAGCCGGGGAGGTAGGACTGGCCGCAGAACTGCTGGGGGATTATTATACCCTGGAGGGCAGGGTCTGCCATGGGGCCAGGCTGGGCCATGACCTGGGAATGCCCACGGTGAATCTGCAGCCCCCGGAGAACAAACTGCTGCCCCCTTACGGCGTCTATTTTTCCAGAGTGATGTACCGGGGGGAATGCTACGGGGCCATCAGCAATGTGGGCTGCAAGCCCACTGTCGCCCACCTGGGGCGTCCGGGGGTGGAGACCTATCTCTATGACTTTGACAGGGAGATTTACGGGGAGGAAATTCGGGTGCAGCTTCTGGCCTTCCACAGGCCGGAGCGGCATTTTCCTTCTGTGGACGCTTTGCGGGCGCAGCTTCTGGAGGATATGGAGGCTGGACGGAAATTTGCCTGCGGAAATATGAAAATTGTGTAAAATAGATATTGCCAGTATAACGTTTTTCCCTTAAAATAGGAATATCTGTGTGTAGGACGTAGATACGAATGAGGGGAACAGACGCATGAATGCACGTATTTTCTTATCTTTGGCCGGCGGTCTTGGCCTTTTCCTGTTTGGCATGGACCTGATGAGCGATTCCATTGAGAAGGTGGCGGGCGCCAGGCTCCGGCGGATTCTGGAGATTTTTACCACCAACCGTTTTACGGGTATGCTGGTGGGTATTGTTTTCACAGGGATCATTCAGTCCTCCTCGGCCTGTACGGCCATGGTGGTCAGCTTTGTAAACTCGGGCCTTATGAATCTGTACCAGGCAGCGGGGGTGATCTTCGGCGCCAACATCGGTACCACCATCACATCCCAGCTGGTGTCTTTCAATCTGTCAGCCATAGCGCCGGTGTTCCTGCTGTGCGGCGTGCTGGTCATGATGTTCAGCAAAAAGGAAAAAGTAAAAAAATTCGCGGAGGTGATCGTGGGCTTCGGCATCCTGTTCACCGGCCTTAACACAATGTCCAGCGGCATGGCTGAGATGAAGAATGTGCCCGAGGTGGTGGATCTGATGAAATCCCTCACCAGCCCCCTGCTGGCAACTTTGGTGGGTACCGTGCTGACGGCGGTAATCCAGAGTTCCTCTGTAACGGTGAGTATCGTGCTGCTGCTGGCCAATCAGGGCTTCCTGGATCTGGGGATCTGCCTGTATATCATTCTGGGTTGTAATATCGGAGCCTGCGCCACGGCGCTGATCGCCTCTCTGCCTGGCAAGAAGGACGCCAAGAGGGCGGCCCTGATCCACTTCTGGTTTAACGTCATCGGCACGCTGCTGATCTACGTGATCCTCTTTGTGGGAAAGGAGCCCATTATCCGGCTGATCCAGTCCATCTCCGCGGATAACGGCAGGTTCGTAGCCAACGCTCATACCATCATCAAGATCTTCCAGGTGATCGTCCTGTTCCCCTTCTCCGGGGCCATTGTGAAGCTGGCCAGCGTTACCGTGCCGGGGGAGGACAAGAAAGTGGGGTACAGGGAGAGTTACCAGTTGAAATACATAGGGGAAAAGGTGGTGTTCAATCCTGCTACGGCGGTGGTGGAGGTAATTAAGGAACTGGACCGTATGGCCTCCCTGGCCAGCGAGAATCTGAACCGGGCCATGAATGCTCTGATTACTCTGGACGAGGAAGATATTCAGGAAGTATATCAGGTGGAGAAAAACATCAATTTCCTGAACCACGCCATCACCAACTACCTGGTGAAGATCAACCAGACCACCCTGCCCATAGAGGATTTGAAGAGCCTGGGCGCCCTCTTCCATGTGGTCAATGATATAGAACGTATCGGCGATCATGCGGAGAACATAGCGGACGCGGCAACCCAGCGCAGGGACGGAAATATTCAGATCAGCAGGGAAGCTCAGAGGGAACTGGGTGAGATGCTGGACATGGTCAACATTATTATTCAGTATGCCATCGAGATGTTTGCCAAAAGCGATGACCGTCATATGAACGATGTGGTTCTTTTGGAGGACAAGGTGGACAATAAGGAGAGGGAACTGCAGCAGCGCCATGTGGAACGTCTGGCCCGGGGAGAGTGTACCCCCGAGGCGGGCATGATCTTCTCCGATATCGTTTCCGGCCTGGAGCGGGTGGCGGATCATGCCACCAATATCGCTTTCGCCATCCGGGAGGAGGAAAGCTGACACTGGAAAAAGAAGGAAATGTGTAGAAACGGTTGACAAAAGAGTAGAAATATGGTTATAATTCATATCAGTTAATAAATTCGTAACAAAATTGTAACGATTGTGACTGGTGTGACGGGAAAGGGGTTTCATACCTGTCGGTATGAAACCCCTTATAATATACGGAGGAAATATGAAGGGAAGAAAAAAGATTGCATTAAAAACCATAAGTGTCTGGACAACGGCCTGTCTGTTACTGCCCATGGGCGTTCAGGCGGCGCAGGACGGCGGCGCGAAGGGAGTGCTGCAGCAGGCAGGCATTGCCTCCATGATGGATGTATCTCTCTCGGAGGAGGAATACATAGCGGCGGCTCAGGAGGCCCAGGGCGCGTCCTGGGGATATACCAATATCGGCATTGCCGAGGTGGAGTCAGGGAATCTCAATGTCAGAGCCGAGGCTTCCACCAGCGGCAAGGTGGTGGGGAAGATGCCCAAGGGATCGGCCTGTGAAGTATTGGAGACTTTTCCCGATATCGGCTGGGCCCATATCAGATCCGGCGAGGTGGAAGGATATGTGAGCACGGAATTCCTGTTGATGGGGCCGGACGCCAAGCTGCGGGCCAACGAACTGGTGAGAACCGTGGTGGTTGCGGATACGGACGGTCTGCGGGTGAGGGATGAAGCCAGCACCGACGGAGCGGTGTTTACCCAGGTGCCCCAGGGAGAAGAAATGGACTATGTGGATACCCTGGAGGGCTGGTACCAGGTGGACATAGACGGTGAAAGCGTTTATGTATCCGCAGAGTACGCCCATGTGGAGGAGCGGCTTGACACGGCGGTCACCATGGCGGAGCTGTTGTATGGACAAGGTATATCCGATCTTCGGGTAGATCTGGTAGAGTATGCAAAACAGTTCCTGGGCAATCCTTATGTGTGGGGCGGCACCAGCCTGACCAAGGGTGCCGACTGCTCCGGCTTCGTTTTGAGCGTGTACAAGAAATTTGGCGTCACTCTCAGCCACAGTTCCCGGGCCCAGGCAGGGGAGGGAACCCGGATCTCCTACTCGGAGATACAGCCCGGCGATCTGGTATTCTATGCCAACAGCAGCGGTACCATCAATCATGTGGCAATCTATATTGGGGGCGGCAAGGTAATCAGCGCCAGCAACCCCAAGAGCGGGATTCGGATCAACAAATACAATTACCGCACCCCTGTAAGGTATGTGCGCATATTAAATGAATAATAAAAAGAATAATTTTCCTGATTAGAGGTTTACAAATGTCGTAAGATGTGTTATTCTTAATCGGTATGAGTTCGCCGCCACTCAGATATGGGACGCTCCAACCCGGTCTTAGTGCACGGTGGGTACAATCAATTAAATGGAGGAAGAGAATATGATTTCCAAGGAAAAAAAGACCACAATTATCAACGAGTACGCCAGGACTGCAGGTGACACGGGTTCACCCGAGGTACAGATCGCAGTGCTGACCGCAAGGATCAAGGAGTTGACCGAGCACATGAAGGCCAATCCCAAGGATTATCACTCCAACCGCGGCCTGCTGAAGCTGGTCGGCCAGAGGCGTGGTCTGCTCGCTTATCTGAAGAGCAAGGATATCACCAGATATCGTGAACTGATCGAAAAGTTAGGTCTGAGAAAGTAAGACTTTGGGAAGGCGGAGCAGCAGCCGGATACGGCACTCCGCCTTTTTACCATAGCGCAAAAGACTGATTAGTGCCGTGTCGCAGGCTGATCTGCGATGCGCGGAAAGAGGAAAATATGTACAATTCTTATTCAATGGAACTGGCCGGCCGCACTTTGACCGTGGACGTCAACAGAGTGGGTAAACAGGCTAACGGTTGCGCGTTTATGCATTATGGCGAGACCACGGTGCTGAGTACCGCCACGGCGTCCGAAAAGCCCAGGGAGGGCATTGATTTCTTCCCCTTGAGCGTGGAATTTGAGGAGAAGCTGTATTCCGTGGGCAAGATCCCCGGAGGTTTTAACAAGAGAGAGGGTAAGGCCAGTGAGAACGCCGTGCTGACCAGCCGGGTGATCGACAGGCCCATGCGTCCCCTGTTCCCCAAGGATTACCGCAATGACGTAACCCTGAACAATATGGTGATGAGCGTGGATCCCACATGTCGCCCTGAATTGGTGGCCATGCTGGGCGCCGCCATCGCCACCAGCATCTCGGACATCCCCTTCGACGGCCCCTGCGCCATGACCCAGGTAGGCATGATTGACGGCGAGTTCATTATCAATCCTTCCCAGGAGCAGTGGAAGAAGGGAGATCTGAACCTTACCGTGGCTTCCACCCGGGAAAAGGTGATTATGATTGAGGCTGGCGCCAACGAAGTGCCGGAGGCCAGGATGATCGAAGCTATCTATAAGGCTCATGAAGTCAACCAGACTATCATCGCCTTCATTGACGGAATTGTAGCCGTGGTGGGCAAGCCCAAGCACAGCTATACCAGCTGCGCCATTCCCCAGGAAATGTTTGACGAGATTATGAAGATCGTCACACCCCAGGAGATGGAAGTGGCTGTGTTCACCGACGACAAGCAGACCCGGGAAGAGAACATCCGTCAGATCACTGCCAGACTGGAGGAGGCTTTCGCAGAGAACGAAGAGTGGCTGGCCATGTTGGGCGAGGCCGTTTATCAGTATGAGAAAAAGACCGTGCGCAAGATGATCCTGAAGGATCGCAAACGCCCCGACGGTCGTGAGATCACCCAGATCCGCCCTCTTGCGGCAGAGATTGACCTGATTCCCAGAGTCCATGGTTCCGCCATGTTCACCCGGGGACAGACCCAGATCTGTAATGTGTGTACACTGGCTCCTCTCTCCGAGCAGCAGAAGCTGGACGGGTTGGATGAGAACGAAGTGAGCAAGAGGTACATGCACCATTATAATTTCCCTTCCTACTCCGTGGGCGAGACCAAGCCCTCCAGAGGACCGGGACGCCGTGAGATTGGTCATGGCGCGCTGGCGGAAAGGGCGCTGATTCCCGTGCTGCCCAGCGAAGAGGAGTTCCCTTACGCCATCCGCACAGTGTCCGAGACTTTCGAGAGCAACGGCTCCACCTCCATGGCTTCCACCTGCGCCTCCTGCATGTCCCTGATGGCGGCGGGCGTGCCCATCAAGAAAATGGTGGCGGGTATTTCCTGTGGCCTGGTGACCGGCGATACGGATGATGATTTCGTTCTGCTTACGGATATCCAGGGCCTGGAGGATTTCTTCGGAGATATGGACTTCAAGGTTACCGGTACTACGGAGGGTATTACGGCCATCCAGATGGATATCAAGATTCACGGCCTTACCAGGCCCATTGTGGAAGGAGCGATTGCCCGCTGCCGGGAGGCACGGCTGTTCATCATGGACAACTGCATGAAACCGGCGATCTCTGCGCCCCGTTCCCAGGTTGGACCTTATGCGCCCAAGATCATATCCATTCAGATTGATCCCGAGAAGATCGGTGATGTGGTGGGACAGAGAGGTAAGACCATCAATGAGATCATTGCCCGCACCGGTGTGAAGATTGATATCACCGACGACGGCAAGGTGTCCGTGTGCGGTACCGACAGGGAGATGATGGACAAGGCTGTGGAGATGATTAAGATGATTACCACGGACTTTGAGGAAGGTCAGATCTTCAAGGGCAAGGTGGTGAGCATCAAGGAATTCGGCGCCTTTATCGAGTTCGCCCCCGGCAAGGAGGGCATGGTGCATATCTCCAAGATTGCCAAGGAGAGAATCGGTCGTGTGGAGGATGTGCTGACCCTGGGTGATGTGGTCACCGTGGTTTGCCTGGGCAAGGACAAGATGGGCCGCATCAGTTTCTCCATGAAAGATGTAGCACAGGCTTAAACGTATAAAAGGATCGCGCCACTATCCACAGGTTTGGTAGTGGCGCTTTTTATGATTTATTTAGAAATGTTTAGAAACAGTCTATTGTATTTACCGGATTTTGGGCGTAGGATAAAAAGGAACGGCAGTTGGAAATGCAGTTTTTAAATATGGAACAGAGGTGGCAGAGATGAGAGAGAAAATGACGCGCTTTATGCAGGGCAGATACGGTAATGACAGACTGGGACAGGTGATGCTGGGATTGGCGCTGGTCTGTGTGGTATTGTCCCTGTTTCGAATTCCTTTTATTTCCACGGTGGGTCTGGTGGTGCTGCTGCTCACATATTACCGTATGTTTTCCCGGCAGATTGCCAGGCGGGCGGCGGAGAATCAGAAATATCTGCGCCTGGAGTGGAAGCTGCGGGCAAAACTGCAAAAACAGAAGCAGTCCCTGGCCCAGCGCAGGACTCACCGCATTTACAAATGTCCCAACTGCAGACAGAAGATTCGGGTACCCAGAAACAGGGGCCGCATCGCCATAAGCTGCAGAAAGTGCGGCACGGAGTTTATCAGGAAAACCTGACGCGCGGGGGATGGGTCTATGTTTGGATATATTGCGGTAAATCAGCCGGAACTGCGCATCCGGGAGTGGGAGATGTACCATTCCTATTACTGCGGCCTGTGCCGGGTTCTGAAAGAGAAATATGGCAGAGTGGGACAGGTCACTCTGAGCTATGACATGACCTTCCTGCTGATTCTTTTGTCGGGGCTCTATGAGCCGGAGACAGTGTGCGGGGAGAGTCGCTGCATCATGCACCCGGGCAGGAAGCATACCTATCGCTGCAACGAGTTGACGGAGTATGTGGCGGACATGAATATGCTTCTGACGGAATACAAATGCATGGATGACTGGAAGGATGACGGAAAGCGTCTCCGCCTTGGGATGGCCAGGATACTGGGACGCAGGACGGGGGAGAGCAGGCGTAAGTATGCCCGCAAGCTGGAGCAGATCGCCGCCGCCATGGAGGAGTTGTCCCGGGGAGAGGAGCAGGGGGTGACGGACCTGGACAAGATGGCGGGCTGTTTTGGACGCGTCATGGCCCAGGTGGTCTCTGTCCGTCAGGACGAGTGGGAGGCGGGCCTGCAGCGCTTTGGATTCTATCTGGGCAAATTCGTCTACTTGATGGATGCCTATGAGGATATCAGGGAGGACTTGAAAAAGGGGCGCTATAACCCTCTGAAGGAGAGGTATGAAGAACCGGGTTTTGAGCAGGACTGCCGGGACATCCTGACTATGATGATGTCTGCCTGCTGCCGGGAGTTTGAGCAGCTTCCCATACTGGACAACGTGGAGATCCTGCGCAATATCCTGTATTCCGGCGTGTGGAGCCGGTATGAGGCGGTGCAGTCCACAAGAAGCATTTCTAAAGAGGATATGCAGCAGAAAAAATGATTTCGCAGACTGAAAATTAATACTGCGCCATTTGACTGGAAGTAAAAGTGACTGTACACTGGAGTATAGAAAAAAGGAACGGAGAGCATTATGAGTGATCCTTATCAGGTGCTGGGAGTGCCCCGAGGCGCCACGGAAGAGGAAATCAAAAAAGCATATCGGGCGTTGAGCAGGAAATATCATCCCGACGCCAATGTGAACAATCCCAATAAAGCCCAGGCGGAGGAGAAATTCAAGGAGATCCAGGCAGCATACCAGCAGGTCATGAAGGAGAAAACCGGCGGATACGCCGGGGGAGCGGGCTCCGGCCAGGGCGGCTATGACCAGCAGGATCCCTTCGGTTTCGGTGGCTTTGGCCCCTTTGGCGGGTTTTACGGCGGATACGGCCAGAGACGCAGCACCGGTTATGAGGAACAGCCCCATCTGCGGGCGGCGGGCAACTATATCCGCAACGGCTACTACCGGGAGGCCCGTACTACGCTGGACCAGATGGACAGCGGGGAGAGGAACGCCCGGTGGTTCTACTACAGCGCCGTCACCCATTCCAGCCTGGGCAACAATGTGGCGGCGCTGGAACACGCCCGACGGGCGGTGGCCCTGGAACCGGGCAACGGCGACTATAGAGAATTGCAGCAGACGCTGGAAAATGGTGGGAGCTGGTATCGTCAGCGCCAGGCCGGATACGGCTACCCCACCACGGGGAACGGCAATATGTGCATGAAACTGTGCCTGGCCAATATGATCTGCAACATGTGCTGCTGTGGGAGAGGTTTTTTCTGCATATAAGCAGACCCTGCTGCGTTTCCGGGGAAAGTGGACGCCTGTCCGCTTTGGCAGTATTCCGTTATTCGGAATCGGAAGGCGCATTCTCCAGGCTGCTCCGCACGGTGATGCCGTTTACTTCCACGTCGCTTCCCAGTTCGACCACCAAATATTCCCGGCCGTCAATGATCCGGGTGGAGATCAGGTCCGTGCGTCCGGGATCCACCTTGATCACCACATCGGGGGTTTTCACGTCAAAGGAACGGCTGTTTGCCACATTGCTGGCGTACAGGTGAGTGTCGCTGCCCGCAGTGGCATCATAACACCTGTCGAATGTCTCCATCTTTTCGTTGGCCACGCCGCTGCCTGCAAACACTGTCTTTACTTCGTTTTTGTCCAGCACCAGGGGGGCAGGGTCCTCTTTGTGCTCCTCCACCATCTCTATGATTTTTTCATGAATGTTTTTCACTGCTTCAATGCTGCAGGTCTCTCCCAAAGTTTCCTCCACCAGCATCTGGAAGGTCTCTTTCTGCCCTCCGGCGGACAGAGGCAGGGGGCAGCCCAGAAGCAGTTCCACAAAGGCCTCTTTCAACTCCTCCGCATTCTTGGAATAGTAGAGGGCGCTGTGAAGGTCTGTGCTGCGATCATTGAAAGCGGGGAACAGAAAACCCGTGTCCGGGGCTCCCACCACCCAGTCCCGAATGCGGTTGTGAAAGCTGTTTTCTTCCGCGTCATAGGACAGGCCGGGTTTGGACAGGTTCACCGGGCAGATACTGACCAGGATGTATTCATATACTTCGTCTGAGGCGTCTTCCATCTCCAGTCCGTCCCGGGTGCGGCCGGGTACGTCATAGGCGTCATGGATCACCAGAATCAGGTAATTGCCCACGAACTCATAAGAGTCGATGACGCTTTGATAGAACTGATCCAGCAGTTCCTCGTCTTTCAGCCTGCTGTCCCGAAGACGCAGCAGCAGTTCCTGGGGGCCGCCTTCCTCCTCGGCTTTCAGGGGGAACTCCAGGGTGTGCAGATTCCTGCCGATGGAGCCGGAGAGAGTCTTTCGGAGGATTTCGAAATACTTGAACATTTCTTCCTCTGGCAAAGCCAGGAAAGCCTGTCTGAAC
>JAAWKU010000193.1 GCA_022797535.1 Lachnospiraceae bacterium
TGCTGTTTATGCAATGTTGCAGCAGAGTCAACGGCTATCATTCTGCCTTTTTGTATGATACCGATACGGTCGCAGGTACGTTCTACTTCCTCAAACATATGACTTGACATCAAAACCGTTTTACCATTTTTCTTTTCCTCTGCAACTAAATTTACAAATCTGCTTTGCATCAAGGGATCAAGCCCGCTGGTCGGCTCATCAAGAATAAGAATATCCGGGTCTTGCATAAATGCTGCAACAATTCCGAGTTTTTGCTTTGTTCCCTTGCTCATCTTTTTTATCTTGCTTTTCGGGTCTAACTCAAAACGTTCCAGCAATTCCTTCTGGCGGCTCCGGGCGCCGGTTTTACGGTATTCTGCAATGAATTTCAAAAACTCCGCGCCGGACATATCATCAAAAAAGCTGATTTCACCGGGAATGTAGCCAAGCCTTGCCTGCACTTTATCCCTGTCGCTCCAACAATCCAGACCGTTGATGGTACATTTCCCCGATTTTGGCATAAGGAATCCCATCAAATGACGTATAGTGGTGGTTTTTCCTGCGCCATTCGGCCCCAAAAAGCCAAAAGCCTCCCCCTGATTCACATGGAAAGATACATCAAATATTCCCTTTCCACCTCCATAGTCACGTACAAGGTTTTCGATTTTAATGACGCACATAAATATCCCTCCGTATATACAATTTGTTTAATCTAAATATACCTGTCTGGCTTAATTTTACAAGCCTTATTTTGTATAATATTAAAAACTGCGTATTTCTGCTTCTTTAATGTAAATGATCCATTACTCTATGGATCATTCTAACTCTAAAAAGGGAGAATTATTAAAGTTTCAGATATGAGAAAACAAATAACAGAAAACAAATAACAGAGAAGTAAACAGAACCTTTATTGCGTATTTCTTCGTCTGGCAAAGTGCAGTTCCCGCAGCCCTTCCACTTCATCGCATACAGGTTTCAGCTGACAGCTTTGACAATCCATTACCATATTATTCCATATATGATCCAGAGAATTTGTGACAGCCTCCATTCCAGCGGCTTTTTTCGCCAGAAGATGGTATGGAAAATCCGGTGCGGTGACAAACAAAAGTGATACCGCCCGTACCTGGGGATGCCGGTGATAGGCTTCCAGGAACAGTCGCCCTACCTGGGCGAAATCAAGCCCTCTTTGCAGCGCCTCCCGGCTCACACGCACCGGTTCCCGGCCTGCGGCGGTGGAAATCCGCATCATAAAGCCCCGGGGATATATATGGTATCTGGTGTATTCCATCTGTCGCAGGAAATGGTAGGTCTGCTGGTCATTCTGCCAGTCTTTGCTGTCAATGTGCAGTATGGTGAGCCGGGCATAGGGGGAATCAGCTTTAAGCTGGGGCAGATCCGGGCCGCAGAGCAACAGATGGTCGGCCTTTGCCGGCAGAGAGGTAAAGGCAAGAGCGCTGACCGCAGGCAGTCCGCCTCCTCCCAATTCATAGGCCATATCATTTTGAAAGATCAGCCGCTGCTCGGCTTCCGTCTCCCAGAGAGCGTGGCCGTCGTTCGCGGTTAACTCCCGAAAACCTGTGTTTTCTGCAAGTTCCAGAGACTCCTTAATCAGTTTGTCATATAAATGCAATTCATTCATCGCTGCCTGCTTCCCTGCTCTTGTTCTGCTTTGCCTGCCTTTTCCTTTTCTGCCAGTCATAATATTTGTTCATCACCGGGGTCATGGCGGCGGCAAATTTCATATCCAGGTTAAAGAAATATATCACCAGGCTTAGCAGGAACAGGGCAAACAGAACGGTCAATGCTATCATAAAGATCTTCAGGGCGATCATAAGTTACCTCCTTTTTGCCGGGCATATTCCGCAGCACCCAGGGCTCCCATCAGCTGGGGGTCAAGATCCAGGTCGATGACCTTGATTTTCAGAACCTTTTCAATGGCGTCTTTCAGGCCGGCGTTCTTGGCGCAGCCGCCGGTGAGGGTCAGGCTGTCTGTAGCGCCTGCTTTTTTAGCCATGACGAAACACCGCTTTGCCACGGACATCTGTATGCCGGCGGCAATTTCCTCCATGGGTTTTCCCTCGCCCACCAGGGAGATGACTTCACTTTCGGCAAAGACTGTACACTGGGCCGTAATGGGAATTACGTTTTTGGCGGAAAGGGACAGGATGGAGAATTCCTCCAGGGACATTTCAAAGGCGTGGGCCATGGTCTCGTAGAACCGCCCTGTCCCGGCGGCGCATTTGTCGTTCATGGCAAAGTCCAGCACCGTGCCGTCCCTGTCAACAGCAATTCCCTTTACGTCCTGCCCGCCGATATCGATAATGGCCTTTATCTGGGGATTGGCTACATGTACGCCCATGGCGTGACAGCTGATTTCGGAGATATTTTCATCCGCAAAGGGGACTTTGTTTCTGCCGTAACCCGTTCCCACCAGATAAGCCAGATCTTCCTCCTGGTCCAGCCCGGGAACCTGGTCTATGGCCTCCTGAAGCGCGGCCTGGGCGCTGAGCACGGGGTTAATACGGCTTCTGGTGGTCACATGGGACAGGATTTGGCCCGTCTCGTCAATGATTACGCATTTGGTGTAAGTGCTCCCGGCATCACAGCCGCCATAATATTTCATCTGTTTTCCTCCGATTAATATGTGTTGTCATAAGGTTTCCGGAACGGATTTACCGGCGCAGAATCCGCTCCAGAGGCCAGCCTTTTGCCAGCTCGTCCACCAGCTTATCCAGATACCGTATATTTCTCATCAGGGGCTCCTCAATCTCCTCCACCCGGACGCCGCACACAACGCCTTTGATCTGAGAACGTTGGGGGTTCATGTGGGGAGCCTCCTCAAAAAAGGTTCCATAATCCACATCTCTTTGAAGCTGCCGTTCCAGGCCTTCCTGGTCATAGCCCGTGAGCCAGATGATAACCTGATCCACTTCCTGCTTTGTGCGGTTCTTCTTTTCTGCTTTCTGTACCAGAAGCGGATATATTTTTGAGAGTTTCATTTGATATACTTTTTGGTTATTCATATGCGTATTCCCCTTATAAAGACTTTCCGCCCGGAAATAATGTATTGACAATTAACTCCGCGCATTCCGCCGGGCTCTGCCCACTGGTGTCAACTCTGGCGCTGGTTACGCCGTTTAAGAAGATGATACTTCCCTTTTCCATTTAAGATATTTCTTCCCCTGCCTGTCTCTAAAACCTTTGGGCCGCGTCCGTCTCTCCGCCTGGTTTGCGGCAGGACTGCTTATTCCACGTATGGGTAATTGTACCATAATTATTTCTTGTTCTCAACTGAATTATTGGAGGGTAAATGTGTGATTATTTACCCATCTCATATTCCGGTCAAAAAACACTTGCATTATTATTGCATATATGCTACTATGCTTTCAAAGCATATATTTCTTTTCACTTTGATTAAGCAGTTCTTTTATCAGGATATCAAAAATCTATGCTTTAAATTCAAAAAACAACAATTGAAAAGAAGCAGGAGATTTTTG
>JAAWKU010000037.1 GCA_022797535.1 Lachnospiraceae bacterium
CCTTCTCAGCGCTGCAAACTCACCGCTTTTCAGTATATAAATCCCCGCCGTGATACACAGCGGCACCTGCAGAGCCAACAGATAGCGCACCCCGGACAGACCGCAGACCACACTGAGAGCCATATACAGCACCCCCATGGCCACCCGTCCCGGCACGCCTCCTTCCCGGGGCTGACTGAGCCGCAGGAACATGCCGAAGGCCATCAGGATCAGAATAACATGCCACATATAGGTATTGCCCAACTGCATATGGGTCAGAAAGGTTTCCGAAAAGGGCAGCAACAGGATCACTGAGGTGAAAATCACCGTGCTCCTTTGTATTTTCAGAGGCTTCATGCAATAGAAATAAGCTCCCAGCAGAAGCAGATAGGTGACCAGATTGGTGAGCACCCGGATCACATGCCAGTCCCCCAGCACATGGAACAGCGGTACCATGACCAACTGTGTATACAGCACCCGGAACTCCGTGGAATAGTACCAGTTTTCGGTGGCGATCCACTTCCCCTCCTGGGCCAGCAGCCTGGAAAAGATCATCTCCGCCGCCATGTCAGAGTCAATCCAGTGGTCTCCCCAAAGCAGGTTCATGACAAGCAGTAAAAGCAATACCGCCCCAAGCAGCCCCCAGGCCAACGCCTCCCGCCGGCGCTCACGATTGTCCTTTTTTTCTTTTCTTCTATCTTTATGTCGCATCTTTTTTCTCCCAGACTCCTATTGCGCCAGGTACAGCAGAAACTTCTCATTCTCGAAACAGGGCCGGTATCCCTGCTCCTCCATCCATCCAGCCAGCAGACGCAGCTTCCGGTCTCCCGCGATCCCCTCAATCTGTTGGCTGCTGAGACCCAGGGCTTCAAGCGCCCCGGTTCCTCCCTTCAGGTAGCTGCCCTGGCGTTTCTCCAGCAATACCGCCGGGCGGGGCTCCCTGCCGCTGGCGATGTCCTCCGACAGCCGCTCCAGGTCCTCTTCCATCACTGCGTAGTTGTAGGAGGGCAGATCGGGCCAGGCCGTGATGGCGAAGGGCATCTGCAAATAGTAGGACAGGGAGGGGATATTGCCGTACAGAATGATCTCATGCCCCTCCAGCCCCTGCTGCTCCACATAGGCGGACAGGGTGCCGATGGCCTCCGCCCTGTCCGGGGAGGTGAGCATCCCCCGAAGCACCCGGTTGTGAGCAATGGGCGTATGCAGATTCTCCCCCCCGTCGCTCTCGGAAAACACATAGCCAACGCCAAACAATACGCCCTGCGCCGTGATCCCCAACAGGATACAGACCAGCATGGCCCTGACGGGAAACAGGCTGATCTGCCGCCCCTGCCGGCGATGCTCCCGTCCTGCCCTTTCTCCTTTCAGACAGGCGGGGATCCACCTGATAAACCGCACCAGCATCCATAGGGTGAAGGGGGCCACCAGGAACAGGTTGTTGACAGCGGAGTACAAATGGTTGTTGCTGCCCAGGGGCGTAATCAGGATCACCAGCATCCCCAGCCCGCACAACAGCTTCTCTTTTTCCGTGCTCTTTTTGCGCAGGATCGTGACCAGCCCCACCGCCAGGGTAGCGGTCAGCAGAAAGGCTCCCCACTGGAAGGCGCTAAGTTTGGTGCTGTATTTCAGGTTAAACATATTTTTACGGGTCATCAGATAATAGAAACCACAGAATACACAGGCCACGTAACCTGCATTTTTAATCCATTTAAGCTGCCGGGGCAGCAGTGCGTACACCACAAGTCCCGCTGTCATAAAGAGGGCCAGATACCCCAGCCAGATGCAGTTCTGCAGATAATTGCGAAACTGCTGCATGACCATTGAATAGACCGTGTATTCTGATGCCTCCGAGGGCATGGACAGCAGCCGGGCAATTCCCTGTGCATAGGTGCTGGGGCCGTACCGCAGCATGATCCCGGCCAGCCCCCCTCCCAGCCCCAGCAGGTAGCCTGCCAGGCACTGCAGGGTCTGTATCATGGTCCGTCCCGGCCTCTGACGTCGGATCAAAGCCATGGCCCACACCGCCAGAATCAGTCCCATCTCCGCCAGATTGGGAAAACGCACCAGCACATTCAGTCCCAGGCACAGCCCCGCAGTCACAAAATATCTGCACGGCTTTGCAGAGTCACCGGACAGAGCCTGGTACAACAGTACCACTCCTGCCCCCATCAGGAGGTAGGTCAGGTAATTATACAGCAGCGCTGTGGGACACCAGCAGAAGCTGACGGCCAGCAGTTCCCCCCAGAACGCCACCGTTCTGGGCAGCCCCACCCTGCGGGTAAAAAAGAAATATCCCCCCAGGGCCAGCAGGCTCACCACCAGTCCGGTATAGATATTCATCCCCAGCATAGTGCCGCCCCCAGGCAGCAGCGTGAACAGACGCCCCAGGGCATTGCCCAGGTACGTGCTCAGCAGCCACATGGGGTCCATCTGATCCATATAAGTGAAATTTCCGTAATTATATCCCGTATCCCACCACTCTACGCCCACCCGGATATGCCGCAGTGGATAGAGCAGCAGGATCAGGGGATAGATCCAACACAGGTTTTTTTTCAGGTTCTGCCTTATTTTTTCCATAAATGTAAATCCCTGATTGCAAAAAGAGCCGCTCCGGCAGCAACCGTGAAACAGCTCCTTTGCCTTTTCTATTTTTCCAGTTCCACCGTTTTAAGCAGTTCCCGGATTTCCTCCACACTCAGCCACTGGGTATTGTTGCCGGAACTGTAGGAGAAGCCCTCCTCCACTTTCCTGCCCGTGGGCTGCGCCTTCTGCCTGTCGCTCCACACCATCTGGGGATAGACGATGAAATGCCTGTCATACTCATAGGTGCGAGGAGCGTCCTCCACCGGCACCATGATCTCATGCAGCTTCTCCCCCTCCCGGATGCCCACCTCCGGCATGGCGCAGCCGGGCAGCATGGCCTGGGCCAGGTCGGTGACTTTGAAGGAGGGAATCTTGGAGATAAAAGTTTCGCCGCCCCTGGCCTCCTCCAGGGCCTTGATCACCAGTTCCACCCCCTGGCGCAGACTGATCCAGAAGCGGGTCATACGGTAATCTGTGATAGGCAGTTCCGTTCCGCCGTTTTTAATGAGATTATGGAAGAAGGGGATCACAGAGCCCCGGCTGCCCGCCACATTGCCGTAGCGCACAATGGAAAAGCAGATATCCTTGGAGCCGGCGTAAGCATTGGCGGCGACGAACAGCTTGTCCGACACCAGCTTGGTACCGCCATACAGGTTCACCGGATTCACCGCCTTGTCCGTGGACAGCGCCACCACTTTCCTGACTCCTGCGTCCAGCGCCGCGTCAATCACATTCTGAGCGCCGTTTATATTGGTCTTGATGGCCTCCGCGGGATTGTACTCACAGGTGGGAACCTGTTTCAGCGCCGCTGCGTGAATCACATAGTCCACACCCTCAAAAGCCCTGGCCAGGCGCTCCCGGTCCCGCACATCCCCGATAAAAAAACGCAGTTTGGAGGCATGCTCTCTGAACTCGTTCTGCATAATAAACTGTTTGAATTCATCCCGGGAATATATAATTATTTTCTTGGGGTCATAATGTTCCAGTACATAACTGGTAAAGGCTTTTCCGAAACTGCCGGTTCCGCCCGTGATCAAAATGGATTTATTGTTCAGCATATTGTTTCTCCTTATTATATATATTTGGCATGTCAGATCCCTCATGCTCCAATACTTTCCAAATTATAACACAATCATTCCCAAAATGCAATTTTCCGCCTGCTATTTTCTTTCCCTGTGGAACAGGGGATGCTGCACGATGAAAAACAGAGTCAGGATGTACTGCCCTGTATTCCAAACACATTCCATGATCCCGTATCCGAAAAATACCAGGCACACCAGCAGGGGGATGGCCGCCCCGGCATAGTCCGGCTGCCCCATCAGGCGGCGGGAATGATATACCAGGAGCCAGACCGTCATCACCACAAAGAGAATCCCCGCAGGGATGCCGTAACGGTAGGCCACTTCCAGCCACAGGTTCTGTGCGTGCCACGCATGATAATCCCAGTCCTTAAACTGATACATTCCCTCTGCAGGACCATGGCCCAGCAGATTTAAGTCCCGGAAGTAGGCTCTGTAAATGCTGAGCCGGGCTCCCAGCGCCGTATCCATGTTCTCCACCAGTTCGATTTCCTCCGGCCCCGGCGAAGGTTCCGGGGTTTGCTCCGGTGAGGGTTCCAGGGTTTGCTCCGGTGAGGGTTCCGGGGTTTGCTCCGGTGAGGGTTCCAGGGGCAGCCCTCTTTGAGGCTGCGCCGCTTCCACCGTCAGCACCAGAGAATTCCGAATACTGCCTGTGCGGAAGGTCCCCCAGATTCTGCCCAGCGCCGCCTCCAGGAATTCCTCCATCTCTGTATACTTCCAGGAATCGGCTGGATCAAAGGAATGTACCTTATTCGGGCTGTATTCGTCCAAAAACCAGATCGGGTGGTGCAGTATGGTGGGCAGCCAGCGCGCCGCTCCAAACACCGCTGGAAACAGCAGCACCACTCCCAGAGTCAGTGCCACTCCCCTGACAAGAATCTGTCGCCACAGCTGCCCCCAGCTGCGCCGCATCACCAGGAAGCCATAGACCACCGTCAACAAAACGGCAATTCCCCAGGCAGTCCTGCCCATGGTCATAAACAGAAAGTCCAGCATGCCGCAGGCGGCCATGAAGTAAAGCAGCTTCCACCATCTGGAGGCTCCTCTCTTCCGCAGCATATGAAGTTTCAGCAATATGGCCGCATATACTATAAGGTAATGCAGCGCCGCCATATTGCTGTTGGCGTAAGCCCCCACATACCGTATCACATCATAAGGCCGGAAACCGTAGGCAAAGATCTGCAGTCCAATAAATCCCAGTATGGTTCCGTCCAGCAACCCGTCGGCCAGGGCCTGTCCCTCCTCCTCCGTATAGGGCGTCAGATAGAAGATTCCAAACATGGCCAGAAACCAGAGAGGCCATATTCTCTGGCTGTGGGAACAGACCATCAGCACAGTCAACAGGATCCATACGCCTCCCAGCCTGCCGGGCCTGAAAACCAGGGACTTTTCCACCCATATTTTTTTCACCAGTTCTTTCAGAAATATAGCAATCCACCAGACATTGGCCACTGCCGACACAAAAGTCCACACGTACACCCCACAGAACAGGTCCATGCCCGTGGGCACAATGCTGACACGGGCATACACGGACAGGGAGATACAGGCCAGGGTCCAGACTATGTTGCTCACGGTCAGCAGCCTCTTCAGCGGCCAGGCGGAGGCAATGATCACCAGCATAACCAGACCCGTGATATTCACCGCCACGCCCCATACGTCCCCGTTCTGGGTGTTGCGTACAAAATCCAGCACACTCAAAGCAATGAAGCACAGCGTATATAACCCTCTCTTCCATCGTTTATGAACGCTCATTATCCAGCCACCTCCCAAACACTCATATCCAGTTTTCCCCTTCCGGCATCGGGAAATACCTGTCAGTCGCCATTTTCTCTCAGTCCACGCCATTATTCAAACCATAGCACAGAAGTCACCTACTGGCAAGACTCTACACGAAATATTATCACAATTTTGATACATTTTACAGGAAGAAAATTTTTTTCAAAAAAATTGTTGTCGCATCTTGCACATTTTTGCGCAATGAATTATAATAGTACTGATTTGAGACACCATGAAAGGAGATATTATTTATGAAACTAAATCCAAGAGAACTTGAAGTATTAAAAATCCTTCACGAGTCTGAGCGTGCACTGACCTCCACCGAAATCGTAAATTCCGGTGCCGAGTTGACCCAGAGCACGGTGCAGGCTGTACTCCGCAAACTGCTGGCCAACGAACTGGTAGAAGTTCAGGGTGTAACCCACAGCGGCAATGTGCTGAGCAGGACTTTCGGCCCTACAGCCAAGTCCAGGGATGTCCTCACAGAGAAATTCCTGCAGGACTACAAGAGTTTCCGTTCCATCATCAGCATGCAGACCGCTGTGGCAGGCATGTTCAAGCTGAATGATGACGAGTCCAAGAAGGAAAAGGATATCAAAGATCTGGAGAAGCTGCTGGCTGATCTTAAAAAACAGAAGAAGTAGGGTAAAGTCATGATTCAATTCAGTTTTTCGTCTGTGTTGATGACCGTACTTGCAAGCAATCTGTTGTTGATCCTGGTCACACTGCTTTTCCGCAACGTGGAAATGCTGACCAGGATCGGCTATAAGCTGACGGCGGTATATTGTGCCATAACCTTGATGCGTCTTTTGCTGCCCTGCGAACTGCCCTTTACAAAGACAGTGCTTCTCCCGGCCGGCATCTCCAGCCTGTTTTCCATGCTGCGGCATCGCTATGATATTATTCCGGGCCTCCGCCTGTCTGTATGGGACGTTTTTTGTATCGTATGGCTGGTGGGCAGTCTGATCTATATAGCTGTATTCCTGTACCAGTATGGCGCGGTCAAAAGACAGGCCCTGCGCAACAGCCGGGAGATCACCGATCAGGAACCCTATGCTTCCATAGTGTGGGAGTTATGTGCCGGGAAACGGCATAATCGGATCCATTTGTATATCAGCCCCTTTGCCGGCAGTCCCATGATCATGGGACTGGTGAATCCCATCATACTGCTGCCAGAGAATGTTGATTCCTCCAGCATAGATGTTAAGTACGCCCTGCGGCATGAGATCTGCCATTATTTACATCATGATTTGTGGTTGAAGTTCGGGGTTAATTGTCTGGTCGCGGCCTACTGGTGGAATCCATTTTCCCATCTGTTGAACAGACAGGTCGATACCCTGCTGGAGATACGGGTGGATGCTTCCATTATCTCTGAGGGAAACGATGCCTCCATCGACTATGTGGCCTGCATGCTGCACTATATGGCAGATTCCCGGGGCCATTCGGATACCACTCCCAAGCGCATGGAAATGTTTCTGGAGAAGAAAGGTGACTTGTGGCATCGTCTTCAAATGATCCGATACAGCGGGAGAAAGCCCAATTATCTGCTGTCGCTTCTGGTGTTGTTGATGGTTATCAGCCTGTACCTGGGTTCTTATCTGGTTATATTTGAAAGTTGTTCCTATGATTCCCTGTATCAGGAGTCGGATGCTTATATTGTACCCGATGAGGAGAATTGTTACGCCATTGAGAATCCAGACGGCACCTATACCGTTCACTTTGTTGACTGGGATTTTCCCGAGCGGGTAAGCTCCCTGGAACATTATCATGGAATAGAGGTCTATTCCAACGAGGAGGAATATCATGAAAGGATGCAAAATCGGTAAGTTGGCATTCGCTGCTGTGGCATGCAGCATGGCCCTGTTGGCTGTAGCTCCCAATTTCTCTCTCCAGGTCAGCGCTGCAACCCCGCCCGTTGCTGAGGAGATCTCTCCTCTGGCGGATGTTATAAATTGGGTTTACGAGCGGCGGGGCAATGAAATCTGGAAACGCCTGTATAATGCTTCCATTGGCGAGTGGGTGGGGGACTGGGTCTTTGTGGGCGTAGTTGGAAAGTATTAGTCTGCCCGTTCTTTAAAATGGTCATCATTAAAACGCAGCGCCCATTTGGACGCTGCGTTTTTTATTATTTATCTACTCCTTTTCCTGATATTCCTCCAAATCACAAAGGATCTGTATTTTCACGCGCTCCAGCATCACCTTTTTATATCACATTTCGCCCTGATCCTGACCAGTTCCCGACTTCCTCCGCCTTGCCATAGAGCTGCGATATGGATGCCTGGTAGATCCGCAGGTCTGAGCCAGTCCACAGGCCCGCACCGCCTCAAGCATCTCAAAATTGTCCCCTGATTCACCTGAATCATATGTAAATACATTGACAGGTGAGGTATATTGATCTATAATCTATCTATAATCAATAAGTAATCCGTGTATGTTCCGGTTTCTTTTTTACATTACTCAGCATTTATGTAACCCAGCAGAGATAAAGGAAAGGCCATACCTATGTCAATTACCGCCGATCTCATCCGTGGGCACACGGAAACCATCATTCTGGCCAGCCTGGTGGAACATGACAGCTACGGCTACCAGATTAATAAGGACATACTGCGTAAGACGGACCACCGATATGAATTGAAGGAAGCCACCCTGTATACTGCCTTTCGCAGACTGGAGCAGGCGGGTTACATCACCGCCTATTGGGGAGATGAAAAAGTGGGAGCGCGCCGCCGCTACTATTCCATCACTCAGGAGGGGCGCAAAGCCTGTGAGCGGGGACTTCGGGAATGGAAGGAAGCCAAGACGGTGATTGACCGGTTGTTGGAACCTGACCAATGAAGTATGACACTATAAATACAGTAAAGGAGGGGGTGCGGGCAAGCACCCGGCATGATGGATAACCTGCGAATCAGAAAGTATATGGATCAACTGTTTGAGAACGCTCCGATCAACCATCGCACACTGGAGCTGAAGGAAGAATTGATTGCCAACGCTCTGGAAAAATATAACGACCTGACTTTACGGGGGTACGGCGAGGACGAAGCCTTCCAGCAAGTGGTGGGATCACTGGGAAATGTCCAGCAGCTTTTCGCGGACATGGGCACAGACGAGGATTACTCCCAGGCTTATTATCTACAGTGGGCCCGAGAGGCCCAGGAGAAAAAGGCGGCGCTCACTGCTGTATCCGCCGGGTTGTTCCTGTTAGCCGGCGCTGTTCTGATAATTTCCCTCTTGTTGCAATGGTATGATATAAAATTACCTTATTTTCATGGTCAAAGCCTGAGTTTTCTGGGAATCGGCATTGCCCTGTTGATCTGCATTGTCCCGGTTTCAATGCTGATATATGCCCACAGGATCCAGCCTCCTGTGGAACTGACCGGTTACGCACCAGGCGGAGGTGTCAGTTCTGAAACCAGAAAGCGGCGCCGCAAACGCTTCAATCAGATCAAGGGCAGTCTGGAAGGATTGATGTGGCTTTTGATTGTTATTTTCTATTTTATTATCAGTTTTGCTACTCATGCATGGTATATTACCTGGATCCTCTTTCTGATCGGGGCCGCAGTAGAATGTCTGCTGGATGCGCTGATTAAGATTTTCTTCCCCGTGGACAGGGAATGACAGAATCGAATTCCCTTGCGTAACAGACTTGGGGCGGCCGATGGCCGCCCCTTATATCATATCTTTCACTCAAATCGAAACCAGGCGAAGTCAAAATCACATCCCGGCAGGAACACAAACACTACCTTCTGCAATCCTTTAACCGGCTGCAGTTCAAAGCGGTGAACCGTATACTCCTCCTCATGAGGAAACTCCACAATCTGATTGATACTCTCCTCACCCACAAACCTCACATGGATTGTATTTTTGACCAGCGGTGTGCGGCCGCAGATCGAAATGCTGCTGATACCCTGCTCCCCAAAGTCCATGTCTGCATATTCCAAAGACACATTGTTGCCGATCCCTTCTATTGCTTCTTTTGTCACGGTATAGCTGTCTCCGTAAATCTGCCGGTTTTCCACCACATATTGCCGCTGGGTGGCCTTGTTGACCCTGGTAAAGACAAAGCCCCCCAATTCCATGGATGTCCTGGTACAGATGCTGAGTGTGGTCTGCCCCCGCAGGCGTTTTTTCAATTTGTAGGTCTCCGGCTGAAACACTTGCCATTGGCTCTGTTTGTGATATACACCGTCATAGAGTAGTTCACTGCCCTCCTGGCCCGGCAGGCCCTCCCAGAATTGTATGAATTGAGGGTCATTGCTGTTGGCAAAAATAGACACTGTAATCTCGTCGGAACCGTAATCACCGAAATCCAGACCCGAGTACCCCACAGCGGTGAATCCCTCTCTGGCAGTGGAAGCGGCGTTCTGTATGCCGCTCAGCACCGTACCCTGCTGACAGTTAAACAGGCCGCCCACCACAAAGGCATAAGAGTCCATGGCGGCAGGGCCCATATTTTCAATCACAAATTCCATCTGGGAGATCAATTTTACCTTGTCCGTTCCGTTTTTCACCATGCAGCGCACATTGAACGTTCCGTCCCCCAGGGCCGTTATCACTGCCCTGGCCCCCTGGGCCTCCACCAAAGCCACATTCGTTTCAATGCCAGAACCGTTGACCACCTTCCACAGAATCTCCTGGTCCGTGGCAGATGCCGGATGGCACACCGCCTGCACCGCCACCTGTCTTTTCTCCGGACCCAGAACTGTCCAATCCCCCTGCGTCTGGAGAGCTGCCGGTTTTTTCCCATGATTTGCCCACCAGGCTTCGTCATGCTTCAGTTCCAGTTTGCGCACCGGCACATAACCCACAGGCACCTGGGCCAAGGGCATAAAGCAGTTGGGCGTTCTCAGGGCCAGTCCTTCCCGCACCCGACCGGGCAATACGGTGACACACAGGCTGGCCTCCTGCAGCAGATCCGCAGCAACAACCTGCGTGATCCGCTGGACACTGCCGCTTTGATCCGCCCGTGTATAGGCAGGCGCCTCCCCCAGATGCATACTCCTGCGGGCATCCCTCACCGTAACCCGGATTTCTCCCGGCTGATCCTCCACCGCAATCATTGCCACCAGCCGGCCACTGAAAAGTTTGCGGATTGTTCCTTTGTAAGGATCATAGTCCGTGCTGTCTCCATTGTCCAGACCCACCAGCCGACCGGGCCCGTCTACTTCCACCTCCACATAATCGCTGGCGTTTTCCACCGGACAGCCCTCCTTATCCAGGGTGGAGATCTCTACAAACAACATATCTTCCCCGTTGGCTGTCAGAGTCATATATTCTGCCGGAATAACCTCAGTGCCTCCAGTGGAACTACCCTGCCAGGTAAGAATGCGGCTGCCCTGCATTTTCTCTGCCTTCAGCACCAGCACCGCCGAATCGCCGCTGGTGACACGGCTTTCCCGTGCTGTTTCTTTGCCCTCCCCATTATACGCCACTGCGCTGATAGTACCTGGCCGAAAGCGCAGACGCCAGCTTCCCACCAGCAGACTTCCCGTGCCTGCCCTGTGTTCCATCTCAAATATGCCCTGGGAAATGCCGTTTTCAAACAGTTCCACTTTAGGCTGATTGCTGGCAACGCGCACATCTATGATCTGACCCAGGTTAAAGTCCCAGTAAGGAAAGACATGAACAAAAGGATCATTGACGCCATCGGTCCACTCACCCTTATAAATATAGTAGGCATCCTTGGGGATTCCCGCTGTGTCTATCTGCCCAAAATAGCTGTTCTTGGTCTGATAGGGAGTGGGCTCCCCAATGTAGTCAAATCCCGTCCACAGAAATTGCCCGCAGGAAAAAGGGGTATCCCTGTCCGCAGTGATGCAATACTCCTCACTCTTGGCGCCCCAGCTTGTGGCGCTGTTGCCCAGAGAGGAGCATTGCTCATCCTCGTCTGTGAGAATGGAGCGCTCCAGAGGGAAATGATAGATTCCCCGGCTCTTTACCACGGAGGCCGTCTCACTTCCATAGATCACCCAATTAGGATGCTGCTTATGATGTTCCTCATAATAACCTTCCGCATAGTTATACCCTGCCATCTTGGTTAGATCTGCACATTTCTGCGCTCCTTCCCAAGGCATGTAATTGCTGCCAATGGTGCAGGGGGCGTTTCCCTCCGGATCATGCTGCCGCACATAATCCATCAGCCTGCGGGTAATCTCCTGTCCGTGCTCGTCCGCATGGGTATCGTAAATTTCATTGCCGATGCTCCACATCAGCAGACTCACATGGCTGCGGTCCCGGCGCACCCAGCTACGCACATCCGTCCCGGCCCAATCCTTGAAAAAGCGGGCATAGTCATATTGGGTCTTGGGCATCTCCCACATATCGAAGGCTTCCGCCACCACCAGAAATCCCAGTTCATCCGCCAGTTCCATGACCTCCGGCGCAGGCATGTTATGGGAAGTGCGCAGGGCGTTCACCCCCATGCTGCGGAGTTTCAAAAATTTCCTGCGCATGGCCTCTTTAGAAAAAGCGGCTCCCATCGCACCCAGGTCATGATGTTCGCAAACGCCGTTCAGACGCAGTTTTCTACCGTTTAAAAGGAATCCCATCTCTGGATTGAACTCCTTACTGCAGAACCCTGTCCTCAGACTCTCCTCCTGTATTACCTCCCCGTCCTCCAGCAATTCCACCTGCAATGTATACAGACAGGGATCCTCCACATCCCACAGCCGGGGAGCCTCCACGGCATACCGGCACACAAAGCGGGCGCCGTGCTCCAGCCTTCGTCCGTCCGGGGCCAGCACCACCCGGTCATCTGTTATGGCTTCCTCAGGACGGCAGTCCAAAGTGTACTGCCAGACCTGCGCTGCCTCACAATTAGAACCGAATGCTCCACTCTGGGTATGCTGTCCGTCTCTTTCCAAGGAACAGGCAGTTTCCTTCTGCGTCCCATCTCCTGATACATCCCCCGGCTCCCGCCTCATGCCTTCCCACAGCGTATACCGAAGCCTGTATTTTCCCTCTTCCAGAACCGGCACACCGCCCTGCCCGTTCACCAGTTCCGTTTCAATCCGTAAGGTAAATCCCTCTTCCCTCTCTTGGACGGAAAGGTAGATGCCATCACTGGCCACATGTACCTCCGGCACCGTCACCAGCCACACATTCCGATAAATACCAGCGCCGCTGTACCAGCGGCTGTTGGGAGACTGATGTACCACCCGCATAACCAGCCGGTTTTCCCCATCCCGCAATGCATCCGTCACATCGTACTCAAAGGTGGAATAACCGTATTTCCACTCTCCCACCAGCCTGTCGTTGACATATAGAGCGGAATCCATATAAACTCCGTCAAAGCGCAGGTGGATCCTCTGGCCGGCCTTTTTCTCAACCTGCCAGTCTCTCACATACCAGCCTATGCTGTCCTCATATAAATTGTCCGTCTGGCAGATCAGCCAGTCATGAGGCAGCGCTACCGGTCCTAGACCTGCCTGCCAGACTTCTTTCTGTTCATAGGAAACACCCAATGCCGTCTTGGCAAATTGCCAGTCCGTATTAAAAAGTACTCTCCGGTTCATAATGCCCCTTTCTTATTTAAGTTCCCGTCTTCCCAGTCACACAGGACTGTGATCCATATTCAGCCTCTTCACGGCCGTATTTTAATCAGTGCAATTTCCGGGAAGATGCTGTTTATGAGCTGGTCATCTGTGCCATCAATTTATGAACGTTGTCCTGAATATCTCCATGAAATACCGCTGATCCTGCCACAATCACATTGGCCCCTGCGGCCAGGGGAATCCCAATATTATCGACTGTCACACCGCCGTCTATCTCCACATCCACCTGCAGCTTTCTTTCCATCACCGCAGATCTCACCCGCCGGATCTTTTCCGTACAGCAATCCATATATTTTTGGCCCCCAAAACCGGGTTGCACTGTCATTACCAGCACCATGTCCACCTGCTCCAGCCAGGGGAAAACCGCCTCCACGGGGGTATCCGGCTTGATGCTGATGCCTACCCTGGCCCCTGCCTGGCGAATGGCTTCAATGGTTTCCTGCACATGCTCAGTGGCCTCCAGATGGAAAGTTACCATATCCGCGCCGCAGGCCACAAACTGAGCCGCATACCGCTCCGGCTGTTGAATCATGATATGCACATCAAAAAAGATGTCAGTCCGCTTCCGCAGGGAAGTGATCACCGGCATCCCAAATGAAATGGAGGGCACAAAAATGCCGTCCATCACGTCTATATGTAAATATTGTGCTCCTGAGCATTGTACTTGCTCTATCTGCCGTCCCAGCTGCCAGAAATCCGCAGCCAGAATGGAGGGGGATAAAATATTCATTGACATGACCTCCGCTTTCTGATTTCACTGAATATTTTACCAAATTCCCTCCTCTATCGCAACTGTTTTCTGTAGGAGGTCCTGTGAGCAAAGCCCTGTGAGACAGCTCACTGCTGACCGGCAATACGGTCCGCCACATCCTGCTTCAGGATTCTCCAGGCGTCCTCATGATCCACATAATAAAGCGGGCATTTTTTTCCGCCGCAGTCATAATGCCGCAAAATATCATCCGGCTCCAACTGATATGTACTTACCAGCCACCCAAGCAGCGCAATCAGACTATCATAAGTCTCCTGGGTAAATTGCCCGTTTTGATTTTTAAAGCAACACTCTATTGAAATGGAATCCCCGTTCCGGGTCTGTACCGCATAAGCGATCTCATCCAGAGGCACAATCTGCAGAATCTCCCCGTTAATACCTATGATAAAATGGGCGCTGGCCCCGCGAACATCATGATTGTCTTTCAAATTCTCAAAATAACTGCGATTCTGCGCGGCGCTGGTATTGGGATTGGCCGTGTAATGCACGAAGATATTTTTGACCTCCTCCAGGGGTTCCCCGGGGCGGGAATACTCACTAATGGTCAGAAAATCCTCCGTCCATTCCGGGTGCTGGTTATACTGGCTTTCCGGAATGCCCTGAATCGTCCCCCATACAAAATCCTTACCTATTCCCTCCGCCTGTACCTGGGTCACTGTCTGGCCGCCGGTTTCCTGCATCGGTTCCGATACATCCTTTTGTAACTGAAGAATAGCCAGAGCCGTCCCTATCAACAGCACACATAACATTGCCGTCAACAACTGCTTCTGCCGACGCAAACGGCGCTTCTTTCTGGCCAGGAGTGCCGCCTGTTTCTCCTGCATGGTAGTCGGACGCCCGATGCCGGCCTGTACAGCCCTGTTTGGGTTCTTCCGCTGCACCACCCTGCCCTGAGACGCCTGCACCTGCCCGCGTCCAGATACCAGATTGGCCATTTGATCCCTGCCACTTCCCCCTGCCCTGCGTCCCGCTGCTCTTCCCGGCTGCTGTCGAATGCTTTGCTTTAAAAATGAGAAATCCAGTTCGTCCTCTTCGTCATACAATGCCCCCATTGTGTGTCTCCGCCCCTCTTTTTCTGTCGTTTATGAATTCAGTATAGCATGGAATTGCATCATAATCCTCTATTAATTCTTAAATTTTATTAAGAATTTATGGACAGCCTGCGGCAGTCTTCCCTGCAATACAAAGAGGTACAGCCGCACCCACAGGTTCATACCCTGCAGCCGGGACTGCACCTCATATTTCTTATACCTTACAGCATTTGTTATTACTTTTACAGAAATTCTTTAACTGACTTATACACGCCTTCTGCATCCAGGCCGTACTTAGCCACCAGCGCCGCAGCGGACCCGGATTCGCCGAACACATCCTGCATGCCGATCTTCTTAACAGGAGTGGGCAGATTTGCGCTCAGGCAATCGCACACTGCGCTGCCCAGCCCACCTATGACGGAATGCTCCTCTACAGTCACTACCTTGCCGGTTTTTCTGGCACTGTCAATGATAATCTTCTCATCCAGAGGCTTGATGGTGCAGATATTCACCACCTCTGCGCTGATGCCATCCGCCGCCAGCTTCTCCGCCGCGCCCAGCGCGGAATCCACGCAGATGCCAGTAGCCACAATGGTCACATCGCTTCCTTCCCTCACCACAGTTCCCTTGCCGATCTCAAACTTGTAATCCGGCTTATCGTTAATCACGGGCACGGCAGCACGGCCGAATCTAATGTAAACGGGACCCTCGTACTCCAGAGCCGCGCGCACGGCAGCCTTTGCCTCCACATCATCAGAAGGACACATCACCACCATGCCGGGAATGGTCCGCATCAGGGCCAGATCCTCATTACACTGGTGGGTTGCGCCATCCTCGCCCACGGTGATACCGGCATGGGTTGCGCCGATCTTTACATTCAAGTGAGGATATCCTACAGAATTGCGCACCTGCTCATAGGCGCGTCCCGCCGCAAACATGGCAAAAGAGCTGACAAAGGGGATTTTCCCAACGGATGCCAGACCCGCTGCGATGCCCACCATATTACACTCCGCAATGCCGCAGTCTATATGCCTGTCGGGATATGCTTTCTTAAAAATACCCGTCTTGGTAGCCGCCGCCAGGTCGGCATCCAGCACTACCAGCTGGGGAAATTCTTCAGCCAACTCCTTTAGCGCGTTGCCATAGCTTTCACGAGTTGCGATTTTCTTGATTGTGTCTGCCATTACGCCTGCCCCTCCTTCTCCAAATCCGCCGCGATCTTGTCCAGATCGGCCATAGCCACCGCGTACTCCTCATCGTTGGGAGCCTTGCCGTGCCAGTCCACACTGTTCTCCATGAAGGATACGCCCTTGCCCTTCAGGCTGTGCATCACAATGCAGGAAGGCATACCTTTGGTCTCCCTGGCCTCCTTGAAGGCTGATCTGATCTGGTCAAAATCATGGGCATCAATATTAATTACATGAAAATTAAATGCCTCAAACTTTTTGTCAATGGGATAGGGGGAGCAAACCTGATCAATGGGACCGTCAATCTGCAGATTGTTGTTGTCCACGATCACACACAGATTGTCCAGATTGCGGTGCCCGGCAAACATGGCTGCCTCCCACACCTGGCCTTCCTCCAGTTCACCGTCACCCAGCATGGTGTATACACGGAAATCCCTGGCGTCCAGCTTTGCGCCCAGTGCCATACCAACGGCGGCAGAGATGCCCTGTCCCAGGGAACCGGAAGACATGTCTACACCGGGGATATGTACGCAGGGATGGCCCTGCAGGTAGGATCCCAGCTTCCGCAGGGTAGTTAGATCTTCCACAGGAAAATATCCTCTGTTGGCCATGGCAGAATATAAGCCCGGAGCCGTGTGGCCCTTGGACAGCACAAAACGATCCCTGTCCTCCTTCCCGGGGTTGTGCGGATCAATATTCATCTCCTCAAAATACAGGAAAGTAAACATGTCTGCCGCGGACAATGACCCGCCGGGATGTCCTGCCTTCGCACTGTGTACAGCAGTGACAATGCCTTTGCGAACATCATTAGCACGCTTTTTCAGTTCTAAATTGTTCATTGCTTCCTCCTTCTGCCACCCCCCTGGCGGCACATTCTTTTTCTGTTATTCATTCTAGCACAAAATGCATTTTCCGTCTATATATACGGGCAAATTTCCCAGGATGTGTTCGAGCACAAAGCGTTTTCTGTCCACTTCGTCATATCACTTCACATGTTGCGGAACAATTCCTGCCTTACTGCTCTTTCTGCCCATAGTAGGCGTTGGCCCCATGCTTACGATAATAGTGTTTATCCTGCAGTTCCTGGGGAGCCGGCTGTATCCGGGAATTAATGGTCTCCGCCCGGTAGGCCATCTTAGCAACTTCCTCAAGCACCACCGCATTGTGAACTGCGTCCAAAGCATCTTTTCCCCAGGCAAAAGGTCCATGATTCTTGCACAGTACGGCGGGCACCGCCATGGGATCCTTATGCAGCCTCTTAAATTCGTTCACTATCAAGTGACCGGTATTCTCCTCATAGGCATCCTCAATCTCCTCTCTGGTCAGGCATCTGACGCAGGGCACCTCACCATAGATATAGTCGGCATGGGTGGTTCCATAACAGGGAATGTCCCTGCCCGCCTGAGCCCAGCTTGTGGCATAGGAAGAATGTGTATGTACCACACCGCCGATTTCCGGGAATGCCTTGTACAATTCCAGGTGGGTAGCTGTATCCGACGAGGGATTGAATCTGCCTTCCACCTTGTTGCCCTCCAGATCCATGACCACCATGTCCTCGGGCTTCAATTTGTCATACGCAACGCCGCTGGGCTTTATGACGAACAGGCCGCTCTCTCTGTCGATGGCACTGACATTGCCCCAGGTAAAAGTCACCAGGCCGTAGCGGGGCAGATCCATATTCGCCTCATACACTTTCTGCTTTAATTCCTCCAACATATGCAACTCCTCCTCGTATAACGAAATCTGCTATCTTCGATCTTTACCTCAGTTCAGTCCTTCCACTGCCGCCTTTTCCGCAGGCAGGGTGGCTTTATATTTCTCAATGAACACATCGAATCCGGCCACGTCCTCTGCCACCGGCGCAATGGTGGTTCCGCTCTGACCGGCAAAAATCCTGTCCGCCAGATACTCTGGCAGTGTCTCTTCCGCCCCTTTTTCCGCCATGAAGCAGGCCAGTACCGCCATACCCCAGGCGCCGCCCTCGCTGGCGGTATCCATCACCGTCACAGGCGCGTTCATGGCCGCTGCCATAAGCTGCTGTCCCACCACAGGAGTCTTAAACAAACCGCCGTGCCCCATAAGGGAATCCACCTTCACCTGCTCTTCCTTGAGCAGAATATCGTTGCCGATCTTCAGAGCAGCCATGGCGCTGTACAGATGGCTCCTCATGAAATTTGCCAGATTGAAGCGGGCATCCGGGGTACGCACAAACATGGGCCGCCCTGCGTTCAGACCCGTCACCGGCTCGCCAGAAAAATAATTGTATGCCATTAAGCCACCACAGTCGGGATCCGCCATCAATGCTTCCCGGTACAGCATACCATACAGTTCGTTCCTGTCAGATTTCATGCCAATCTTTCCCGCAAACTCCTCAAACAGGTTGACCCATGCGTTCAGATCAGAAGTGCAGTTGTTGCAATGAACCATGGCAACGGGATAGCCGTCGGGAGTAGTCACCATGTCGATCTCCTCATGCACCTTATTCAGTGCATGCTCCGTTACCACCATGGAGAAGATGGAGGTTCCTGCGGAGATGTTGCCGGTGCGCACCTTAACGCTGTTGGTGGCAACCATGCCCGTACCTGCGTCTCCCTCAGGAGGGCACATGGGCACACCTGCCTCCAGTTCACCAGTGGGATCCAGCAGTCTGGCCCCTTCTGCCGTCAAGTTTCCCGCCGCCGCGCCGGCAGGCAGCACACCGGGCAGAATATCTGCTAATTTCCATGCAAATCCTCTGTCCGCCACCAGTTCGTCAAACTGAGTCAGCATCTTTTGGTCATAATTGCAGATTTCAGAATCAATGGGGAACATGCCAGAGGCTTCGCCCACGCCCAGTACTTTCTCCCCTGACAGTTTCCAGTGGATGTATCCCGCAAGAGTGGTAAAAAAGGCAATGTCCTTCACATGCTCCTCGCCGCTTAAAATAGCCTGGTACAGATGGGCAATACTCCATCTCTGGGGAATGTTAAAATGAAACACCGGCGTCAGCCGGCCGCAGGCCTCCGCAGTCATGGTGTTCCGCCAGGTGCGAAAAGGCACCAGCAGTTCTCCGCTTTCGTCAAAGGGCATGTAGCCATGCATCATGCCGGAAAAGCCCAGCGCCCCCAGCCTGGTCAGAGACACGCCGTACTGCTTCAGTACATTCTGCTTCAGACTTTGATAACATCCCTGCAGCCCCTTCCAGATGTCCTCCAGGCTGTAGGTCCAGATATTATTCTCCAGACGGTTTTCCCAATCATAGGTGCCCATGGCCACCGGCTGATGGGTTTCATCCACCAGCACCGCCTTGATGCGGGTGGAACCAAACTCGATGCCCAGCACCGCCTTTCCAGACAAAATTGCTTCCTTACTCATGTTTACCCTCCTGTTTTCTCTTTTATGACCCGACATGAGACTTCCTCACATTCCAGGGTTTTCACGGTCTCTTACCCTTTCAGTATAGTTCCTTTTCCATGTTCCGGTCAATATGAGTTTACTAAAATATTAAATATTTTACTTTACACTGTTTCAAAGAGGCATTTTCAGCCCTTCTGCCTGCGGCTGCATAGCGGACAATTCCTTGCGCATATAATGCACCAATACCCGCATCATGGAGTCTGCCTTGAGAAAACATCATAAACTTACCTGGCGGCAGCTTCTGGCAGGCGCCGGGCTGTTGCTGCTCTTCGCGTTCCTGACCCTGCTACTGTCAGGCCCCCGCCGCAATGAACAGAAATTCCGGCACGCCGCTCGGGAATTGTTTCAGCAGGAAATGATACATAATACCCTAAACATGCACTATACGGTGGCTCGCCCCGGAGATTTCGGCATTCAGGACTATGAAGCCCTGCTGCCGGGCTATGTGCCGGGGGACAAAAAGACCGCTCTCGCAGACTTGCGGAAGCAGGCAGATTTCTGGGCAGGATTGTCCGACCGGGGCCTGAGTTCCGAGGATGCCTATACCCGAAAGCTCCTGACACTTTCTCTGGAGAATTCCCTGGCGCTGCAATCCTATGCCTATTATGACGAACCGCTCTCCCCCGCTTCAGGCATGCAGAGCCAGCTTCCCATCCTGCTGGCGGAATATGCCTTTCGCACTCCAAGAGACGTGGAGGATTATCTCTCCCTGCTGTCCCAGACCGGGAACTACTATGACAGCCTGCTGGTATATGAACAGGAAAAAGCGGCGGCAGGGCTGTCCATGAGTCAGATTTCCCTCGAAAAGGTAGGGCAACAGTGCCGCCAGATCCTGACCGCAGAGGAACTGGCTAAGGGCAGCCATTTTCTTCAGACCACCTTTCAGGAACGGATCAATGAATTGTATACCCGGCAGGGAATTGAGCGGGAAGCCGCCCTCTCCGCTATTCGCCGCAACAACGAATTGCTTTCCTCCGTGCTGCTCCCCGCCTACGGGCGACTGGCGCAGGGGCTGGAACAACTGGCAGCAGAGCAGAAAAGCGGAGAAACCCGGCTCTCAGACGCCAAGACCGAAGAACTCCATAATGCTGCCAGCGGCAGTCTGCCCAGAGGACTGGCATCCTATCCCCAGGGGCAGGACTACTACCGCCAGTTGCTGATTGCAGAAACCGGCAGCTACCGCCCTCCCGAGGAACTATATGACCTGCTGAAAAAACAACTGCTCTCCCAGCTTAACGCCCTGCGGGAACTGGTCACTGAGCATCCCGCCTGCGTACTTCCCTCCACTCAGGAACAATGCCTGTCTGCCTTCCCATACACCCGGCCGGCCCAGATGCTGGAAGATCTGCAAAAGAGAATGGCCCGGGACTTTCCAAGTCTGGCAGTGAACGGGCAGCCGCTTCCCTCGGTAACCGTCAAGGCAGTCTCCGACTCTCTGTCAGAGTACACGGCACCGGCTTTCTACCTGACGCCGCCCCTGGACGATACCTCTTCCAATACGATCTACGTCAATGAAAAAGACGCGCCCAATGCCTTGGAACTCTACACCACCCTTGCCCATGAGGGTTATCCCGGCCATCTGTATCAATCCGTCTATACCCGCCGTTATCTGGCAAGCCGGGGAGCGGATCCAGTGCGGCAGTTGCTTGGCTACGGCGGCTATCAGGAGGGCTGGGCCCTGTATGTGGAATTTATTGCCTACGATTACGCATGTGCCCTGCTGCAGGAATACGGAGAGTCAGAGGCCATATGGTATATCAAGACGGAAAAGATTAACCGCAGTCTGCTGCTGTGCCTCTACTCCCTGCTGGACCTGATGATCCACTACGACGGGGCCGACTGTGGGCAGATTGCCTCGGTACTGGACAATTTCGGCATCAGCGATCCCCAGGCAGCTCAGGCCATCTATACTTATATAGCGGAAGAGCCTGTCAATTATCCTCAGTACTATGTAGGCTATCTGGAAATACTTGCGTTGCGGCAAAAAGCCAACGATCTTTGGGGGAAGGACTATACCGATCTGCGTTTCCACAGCTTTTTTCTGAACATGGGACCCTCAGATTTTGCCAGTCTGGAAGAGGCCCTGAAGGACGCGTCCTGACCACTCCGCATGTTGTTCTTCGTCTGATAGGAACTCAGGCAGGGAGATTTGCCTGAATATATAGTTATATGCGCTCCTCCAGAATACCCTCCAGATACCCCCGGTCCCACAGCAGGATCTTCAACTTCTGAGCCACTTCCACTGCGGGACGGGTGAAATACTGGTTGGTCATCACCGCACCTACCATGCAGTCGTAATAGTCCCTGCCGGCATAGGCTTCCTGCACTGCTTTTACACCCACTGGTCCGTCATAACGCTTGCACTGGACGGCGTATGTCACGCCGTCCCGTTCCGCCAGGATATCCACTCCATAATCCCCGCTGCCCCGGGTGACTTCCACCTCCAGAAAACCCGCTCTGCGCAGCAGGTCCGCGCAATAATATTCGAACGCATGCCCTTCCATCATGTCCATATCGCCGGGACGCCTGCGCCGGGCTACCCGCAGAGCCAGCAACACTGCCAACGCCAGCACTGCCAGTACCACCACAGCAATACCCAAATAGATTTCTTTTGTCATTATAGTCGCTTCTTTCCTTGCCAATATATCTTCAAAGTCAAGAGTTTTCTATCTGATCCGATGCCTGAAATCCTCAAAATTTGCAGCCCTGGCGGCGGACTTTAGCCATCTCTTTAATATGTCCCTGTCTACTTCCGACTCAATATGGTCGCGTATATCACCGGGAATTTCCCCAAAATCTTCCAGCAGATCCATAATAGCCTGCCTGCTGCGGCGCAGCTCTCCCTCAGCAAGGCCCTGGTTCATGCCCTGGGCCATTCCAGCAGCCATGCCTTCAGCCTTCCCTGCAGCCATGCTATCCTCTCTCATAGCCTCTTCTATGGCCCACTGGTCTCTCTGGGCTTTCAAGCGTGCCTCATGCAACGTTCTCCACCATTTTCTCAGATTCATAGCCCTCACCTCATCCACTGCCTTCATAACCCCCAGGTTACTGCTTTGCATTCCGTCTAACTCCTTTTCGCTCTCTACCCGCAGCAGGCGAATCCAGTCATCCAGCCGCTCCCCTGTAAGATTCTTGTTAAGTTCGATGATATGTATCTCAAACTGATCCGAATATAGCCGGCCCTCCAGGTCCCGCAGGTGATATACCTTATGATAGCCTGGATTCTCATCTCCCGAAAATTCCAGAATGCTGATTACAATACATTTTTTCAGTCTGTCATATCTCTGCCCTGTGAACAGATCCTCCGTGTACATCTTTGACAGATAAAACAGACTGCGCTTGTCCCACCAGGCCAGCCGTCTGACCTGTAATTCCACATTGATTCTGCTGTCGTCGTTGAGCAGTATACGGACGTCCAGAATACATTGTTTCTCTCTGCGGCTGCGCCTGCTCAGAAAAGGGTTCTCCAGACGCGCCGACCTGATCTCCTCCAGAGGGATCCC
This sequence comes from Lachnospiraceae bacterium, assembly GCA_022797535.1. Taxonomy (GTDB): domain Bacteria; phylum Bacillota; class Clostridia; order Lachnospirales; family Lachnospiraceae; genus Acetatifactor. Next base: position 22,854 of record JAAWKU010000037.1, read on the forward strand.
CAGCACATCACTTATAAAATGCCTGCGCACCTCCTCACATCGCATCATTTCTTTAAAGGCAATGTCCGATTTTGGGGGAATAAACGTCTCTGTCCCCGCCTTCCATCCTGCTGCTTTTTTGTCCATCCCGTTTCCTCCTGGACGCAGGAGATCACGAACGGTGCCGACGCTGATGTCCCATACCGGTAATCCCCTGCTTCTCTTCAATTTTAGTTATTGGATTTAAAGCATAGATTTTCCGATATCCTGAAAAGTGAATTGCTTCATCAAAAGTGAAAAGAAATATATGCTTTAATCGTATGATAACATGTATGAGACAGACTTGCAAGATTTTTATTTGGAATGGCTTGCTTTTTTTCCAAAACCGGCCTATGATTGGCAATGGTAAACAAATGAAAGGGAAAACGGATATGGAACAATTACAATTCAGCCTGAACGCCACGATCCCCATCTTCCTGGTCATGGTTACAGGCTATTTACTGCGCAGGGCGCATGTGGTGGATGAACCCTTTATAAAGACCTTGAACTCCTTTAATTATAAGATTACCCTGCCGATGCTGCTGTTTCGGGACATTTCGGAATCCGATTTTTACAGCGTGTGGGACACAAAGTACGTGTGTTTTTGCTTTGGCGTGACTCTGTTCTGCATCACCGCAATCTGGGGGACTGCAGGGCTGATCCGACGCGGCTGGGCCGGGCTGGGAGAATTCGTTCAGGCCTCCTACCGCAGCAGCGCGGCAGTGCTGGGGATCGCCTTCATTCAAAATATTTATGGCGATTCCGGTATGGCGCCGCTGATGATTATCGGCACAGTGCCTCTGTACAACATTGCGGCGGTACTGGTGCTGTCTTTCACCGGCCCCTCCTCCCAGGGATTTTCCGTAAAGATACTGGGAAAATCCCTTCTGGACATAGCCAGAAATCCCATTCTCCTGGGGATCCTGCTGGGCATGCTGGCCAGCGCCCTCCCGTTTTCCTTTCCGGCAGTGATGACCAAAACCGTGAGCAGTCTCTCCGTTCTGGCCACACCCCTGGCCCTGATTGGACTGGGGGCAGGCTTTGAGGGCCGTAAAGCCCTGGAGCAGCTAAAACCCACCATCATAGCCACCCTGCTGAAATTGATCGTCCAGCCTGCTCTTTTCCTGCCTCTGGCCATCCGGCTGGGCTTCCGGGGAGAAATGCTGGTGGCTCTGCTGGTTATGCTGGGAGCCCCCACCACGGTAAGTTGTTACATCATGGCAAAAAATATGGGGCACCCGGGCACCCTCACCTCCAGCGTGGTGGTGGCCACCACTTTTTTAAGTTCTGTCACCCTTACCGCCTTTCTCTTCGTACTGCGCGTCATGGGCTATATCTGACCTCCCGCAGGCACATAAATATTTGTATAAGGTATCCGCCGCAAGGCTTCTTCCCCGCCCCTTGTCGGACACAATCTGTATGGAGCGGCATGGGAGTTCACATTTGACCGGAACCCGCACCAGGCTGCCCTTGTGCAGAAAGGACCCGGCCAAGTCCTCTGAAGCGAAACCGATCCCAAAATTATTTACAATCAACGGCAGTATAAGATCGGAAGTCGCCACCTCCATGTCCAGTTCCATATCCACTCCGTTTCGGATAAAAAAATCCTTGTACAGTTCATAAGTTGCCGTTCCCCTGCCCAATCCCACCCAGGGATAGTTCCGAAGTTCTTTCAGTTCCCACGTCCTTTCCCCCAGTTCCCGGTACTGGATCCCGGCCACCAGCACCTCCCTGAAATCCATCACCTTTTCACAGCGAATTGTTCCGGATGTCTCAAACGGCGTTGTGACGACGGCGAAATCCAGACCACCACCCGCCAGCCGCCTCAGGATCTCAGGAGTCCCATGATTATGGATTTTAATCCGTATGGCAGAATAGTTGGATTTGAATCCATGTAGCGCTTCCAACAAAAAGAGGTGGAGCGCCGTCTCGGTAACGCCGATTTCCACCGTGCCGAACCGCTGGAAATCCCGTCCGCAGATTTCTTCCTGGGCATTGGCCAGATGCTGATATGCAATTTCCACATGGGCATAGAGCCGTCTTCCCTCCTCCGTGAGGCGGATCCCTCTTGCTTCCCGGACTAACAGTCTGCAATTATACTGTGATTCCAGCAGCTTTATAATTCTTGTTACATTTGGCTGATTACTCCCCAGAGCCGCTGCCGCTTTCGTTATATTCCCATATTTAGCCACATAATAAAATATCTTATAGTGTTCAAAATTAATATCCATATGTTATTTATATTCCTTTTATACTAAATATATATTTTTCATATTCCATTAAAAATAGTATAATGGATCTTTGACAGGATGTAAATATTTTAGAAACCCGAATTTTATTATGGCGCTGATCCATGTTCCGACGCCGGGCGGCTGAATTGGGTTCACCGGGCCTGTGCATTGGCAGGGAATATGCGGAACTCTAAAAAAGGAAAAGAAGATATGAACAGAGATTTGACGACGGGAAACCCCCGGAAAATTTTATGGGCTTTCTGCCTGCCCATGTTTGGCAGTATCGTGTTCCAGCAACTATACAATATTGCGGATTCCCTGGTGGCCGGCAAGTGCATCGGAGAAAATGCCCTGGCCGCCGTGGGCAACAGCTACAATGTCACACTGGTATTCATCGCTTTTGCCTTTGGCTGTAACATCGGCTGCTCCGTTATCGTGTCTCAGTTATTTGGAGCAAAAGACTATGGTACCCTGAAATCCGCCGTCTACACTTCCCTGATCGCCAGCGGCATACTGTGCGGCATACTGATGCTTGCAGGAATGCTGTCCTGTGACACATTGCTGGGCCTCATGAATACGCAGCCGAAAATCATGGCCGACTCTTCCCTGTATCTGCGGATCTACATCTGGGGGCTTCCATTCCTGTTTTTTTACAATATAGCCACAGGGATCTTTTCGGCGCTGGGCGACTCCAGGACACCCTTTATCTTCCTGGTAATCTCATCCTGCGCCAACATCCTGATGGACATTCTCTTTGTCAAGTGTTTTTCCATGGAGGTGGCGGGCGTGGCATGGGCCACCTTTATTTGCCAGGGAGTCAGCTGTGTCTTATCCATGGCCTTTCTGCTAAAGCGTCTGTCCCGGCTAAAGACGGAATACAGGATTGCCATATTTTCCCTGCCGCTTCTGCGGCGGATTTTGGTAATCGCCATCCCCAGCATCCTGCAGCAGTCCTTCATATCCGTGGGAAATATCCTGATTCAGGGATGCATCAACAATTTTGGCGTCAGTGTAGCCGCAGGATACTCTGCCGCCGTAAAGCTGAACAACCTGGTAATTACTTCCTTTACCACCCTGGGCAATGGCATTTCCAACTTTACGGCCCAGAACCTGGGAGCCCAAAAATATAAGCGGATTCGGGAAGGCTTTTGGGCCGGACTGAAACTGGTATGGTGTCTGTGCGTGCCCTTCTGCATCGCTTATATCTTCCTGGGCAAGTATCTGTTGCTGCTGTTCATGAATCAGAATTCCGTCACTGCGCTAACCACGGGCAGGCAGTTTCTGTGGATCCTGTCCCCTTTCTATTTCGTAATTGCCGCCAAACTGGTGGCTGACGGCATTCTCCGGGGTACCAGCGCCATGCGGCAGTTCATGGCCGCCACCTTCACAGACCTGATCCTGCGGGTGGCGCTGGCCTTAGCCCTTTCTGCCTGGACCGGCTCGCCTCTGGGAATATGGGCCTCCTGGCCCGCCGGCTGGCTCATCGGCGTGGGACTGTCCCTTTTCTTCTGCCATAGACAGTATGATAAAATCGCGGCGCCAAAAGGCGGTTCCTAGTGTACCGTATCGTTGACATTTCGCAAAATGACTTGCCTGAATTTCCATCTGCCGCGTTGTCGTCGGTCAACGATGCCACCGCATCGCCTCCCTCCTCCGCCTTGCAGACTGAAA
>JAAWKU010000038.1 GCA_022797535.1 Lachnospiraceae bacterium
TCCGCTTCCCCTTTTTGGGGTTGCTTCCTTCCTTAATCAGGAAGGTTTTAAAAGAATTTTCAGGGTTGCATTGCTGTTTATTTGTCAAGGATCATGGAGACTCGCTCCTGTTGTTATCGCTTCTGTTCTCAGCGGCAACTTCTATAAGATACCACATCTTCCATAGCTTGTCAACAACTTTTTTAATTTTTTCTACTTTGCAATTCAGCACAGGTAGAAAACGGAGAAGGAGGGATTTGAACCCTCGCGCCGCGTTAGCGACCTACACCCTTAGCAGGGGCGCCTCTTCAGCCTCTTGAGTACTTCTCCAAATCTGAATCACACCGCTACCAATATGCTATTAACGTCTTTCAAGGTGACGCAAAAGTTATTATACATAATCTCTCCTAATTTGTCAATCGCTTTTTTCATTTTTTTCTGCATACTGCAAAATAGCTGTTTCATAAAGGTTATTTCCCTCGCAGTCTACCACTACGATCACCGGAAAATCCCTGACCTCCAACTTGCGGACCGCTTCCGTTCCCAAGTCGTCATAGGCTATGGTCTCGGAGGAAACGATGGATCGGGACAGCAATGCGCCGGCACCCCCTACAGCCGCAAAATATACCGCCTGATTTCTGACTGCGGCTTCTATAACTGCCGCGCTGCGCTTTCCCTTACCGATCATTCCCCGCAATCCCAGATCAAGCAGGGCAGGAGTGTACTTATCCATGCGGCTGGCCGTTGTGGGACCCGCTGAGCCTATGGGTCTCCCCTCCCGGGCAGGCGATGGTCCCATATAGTAAACCACATTGTCTCTCAGATCAAATGGCAATTCCTTATTCTCCTGCAGCGCTTCCTGCATTCTTTTATGCGCGGCATCTCTGGCCGTATAGAGTATGCCGCTCAGATAAACATAATCCCCCGCCTGCAATTTTACCGCTTCTTCTTTGCCAAAAGGCACACTCAGATGCTTTACCTTCCTGTCTCCCACATGAACTCCCTTCCGCATACATTTTACCCCAGATATCTATCCGGCCTGAAATCGCAACTTGAATATTCTCTTTCTATAAAACCCTCACCGCATGCCGGTTGACATGACAACAGATATTCACCGCTACCGGCAATCCGGCAATATGGGTGGGATAGGTATTAATATGCACAGCAAGCGCAGTGGTAGTACCGCCCAGTCCCCCCGGACCAATGCCCAAACCGTTGATGGCAGTCAAAAGTTCCTCCTCCATCTTTTTAATATAAGGAACAGAGGAATGTACGCCGATTTCCCTGGTTAAAGCCTGCTTTGCCATGATGGCACATTTCTCAAAAGTTCCGCCAATGCCCACTCCCACCACCATAGGAGGACAGGCATTGGGGCCCGCATCCTTTACCGCTGTCAGAATTGCGTTCTTCACGCCTTCTAATCCATCTGCCGGTTTGAGCATAAACACCCTGCTCATATTCTCACTTCCAAATCCCTTGGGAGCCACGGTAATTTTTACCTGGTCCCCGGACTTAATTTCATAATGAATGACCGCCGGCGTATTATCCCGGGTATTCTCCCTGATCAGCGGGTCCTTCACCACGGACTTCCGCAAATAACCCTCCCCATAGCCTCTTCGCACTCCATCATGAATCGCCTCTACCAGACTGCCCCCCTCAAAGTGTACGTCCTGTCCAATCTCCAGAAAAATCACAGCCATGCCTGTATCCTGGCAAATCGGTATCATGTCCTCCCCGGCTACCTGCAGATTTTCCTGAAGCTGTTCCAGAATCTGCCTGCCCAGGGGAGATTTTTCCTCCTGTGCGCCATGATCCAGAGCCCGTCTCATATCGGCGGACAGGAAATGATTAGCCTCTATACACATCTCCCGGATGCTGTCTGTTATTGTATCTACCGCTATGGTTCTCATGTTTCTCCGCCTCCTCAGACAATGTTCCCGCTCGCCGCGTAATGCTCTCTTTCTATTTTGTCAGTTGGCTACAAATCTCGTCCAGCACATCATCCGCATAACAGCGGGGTTCCCAGAAAATCCCCTGTCCATCGTCCTCATATCTGGGAATCAGATGTATATGAAAATGAAACACTGTCTGGCCAGCCGCCTCCCCATTGTTTTGTACAATATTAAAGCCCTGACATCCCAGGGTTTCCGTCATGGAATCCACCATTTTTTTTGCCAATACAAACGCTTTACCGATCATGTCTTCAGACATCTGGTACAGGTTGTCCGCGTGTTCCTTGGGGAGGATCAACGCATGTCCTCTGGTGGCAGGCGCAGCATCCAATATTACCCTGAAGTTCTCGTCCTCATAAATGCTTCTGGCCGGAATCATTCCGTTGGCAAGTTTACAGAAAATGCAATCATCTCTTCTCATGGCTTTTCCTTTCCTCTTTTTCAGTTATTACTCCTCAAAGACAAACAGATTGTCCAGCATCCGCATCACCCGGAAATTCCCCTTCATCTTCATTGTTCCGGACATAAACGCACTTTGGAAGGACACCCGACCCGCAATAATTTCATCTATCACATCTGACATGGTTGTCACTTCCACATCCGGTTCCTCCATAGAACCATAGTAGCATTCCACCTGAGGACCATCCACCTGGATGATCAAAGCCTCCTCATTTTCGTCCAACTTCAAAGCATAGGATGCGGCAAATCCCGCCTGGGGTTTAAATGCCTGATAAAAACGCTGAATATAGGCGTCCTGTGATGATCCATCCTTCTCACTGAGCATATCCCTGAACATGCTTGCCAGCTCCTGAATGTCTTCTTTCTGCCGCTGCACATAACCGTCATCAGCGGCATAGCGGGAAAGCTGTTCCGACTCCTGTGGAGTCAAATCCACGTTGGGACTTGTGGCCACGGTATTCTTCACCGCCTGGTTGCTGGCCGGGAAACTGGGAATTTTCTGGTTTACCGTCCGATACAGGTTTTCTGCCTTTTTCTCAATAATGGTGGTATATTCCTGCTTCATTTCCAGCGTAAGGGTATTGGCGATATAACCGCAGATGCCACTGCAGGGTTGCCCCCCCAGTACCTCCCAGGCGGTGGCGAGTTGCATTTTTCCCTCCCGCTCCCCATAGGTGGTGGACATTACCACAGGGCACATATATAATTTTGCAATCTTTTCCTTATCCCCATACAGCCAACAGGAGTCCAGAAACTGATACATGTAGCCGCCAATCCCATACCATTCCACAGTGCTGGCCAAAATGATGCCATCCGCCTCTTTCAGCGTCTGGGGCAGTGTAGGAATAGCGTTCTTGTTCTCATACAGATTATACTGTGTCACATGCACCCGCAGCTCCTCCAACACTTCCCGCATCTTATTAATTACATACAGGGTAGGGTCGTCAATTAGGCCCCTGCCGCCATAATAGATATTAATATTCACCTTTCCCTCCATAACCCGCATCCGTTTTTTCGGTCCGAGACACGTATATAGATCGACAACAGTACACCCAGCGCAAATCCTGCCAGCAAACCCCCAATATGGGCCAGATTATCCACATTGCCTCCAGTAAGCCCGCTGTATAGGGACATGGCAATCATCAGCAGTACTTTCCAAGGCGTAATATTCTCCATCCTTCTGCCTGAAAAAAGTACCAATGCCAACAGAAGTCCATCCAGCCCAAATATCGCGCCGCTGGCTCCCAGAGAAACCGCCCAATCATTCCTGGCGATTTTACCGGCCAGGGACAACAAGTTTCCTCCCAATCCCGATACAAGATAAATTCCAGCAAAGGAAAGATGTCCAGTCTCCTTCTCAATCATGGACCCCATAAAAAGCAGTATAATCATATTGCTGAATAGATGACTGGTATCCGCATGCAGAAACATGGACCACACAATCCGCCCATATTCCTCATTTGCAATAATGTCATATGCGCTCAGACAACCTCTTTCATACAGATCATTCCCCGGCAGCCAGCATAGAAGATAAATTATTACATTGGCGGCAACCAGCACAACGCTCACAAAGGGGAATGTCCTTAGTTTCTTAAAATATAAATTTATAGAAATGCCCTGTTTGTCCATATAAAAAACTGTACCACTCTTTGCCCCTGTTCGTCAACGAAAACCTGAACAAATGCCTGCAAACCTCAAAAATATTTATTGAAAAATATACTCTGTCCTGCCAAACCGAAGTTCATCATCCTTTTCCAGCTGCCGTTTCTCATAAGGCTGCATTCGCAGGCCGTTTTTATACGTTCCGTTAGTTGAGTTCAAATCCTCCAGATAAAATATGCCATTCTCCTCCAAAATTCTGGCGTGAACACGGCTGACGGAACGGTCATCCAGTGCATAGTCTACCTCTTCCCGCTTTTTTCCAATTACAAAGGGCAACTTGTCAATTCGCACCGCCAGTTCCCCGTTGTCTCTGTACAGCCCTCGTACCTGTTCCTGCCGCTGCTCCTCCAGATACACGGTTCTCCCGTATTCCTCTTCCTCAATCTCCATAGCTTCATCCTTACCATAAACGGATTCCTCACTCACGGCTCCCAGAACCTGCATGCCCACCTGCTGCCGCAAAACCTCCTGGTAGGATACGGGATCCTGCTTTTTCCTGCGACCTCCCAGAAAAGAGAGGAATCCCTTTCTCCTGTCTCCATCCCCCGTTTCCGATACCTCCTTCGTGTTTGGAAGCGTATCATATGCCAAAGTTGTCGCCGGCTCCTGCATGGACTCTGGCTCTGTCGTTTCTTCTGTCGCCAACGATTTCCGCCTTTGCTTCTCTTTTTTCTCCACCTCCTTAAAGTCTTCAAAAATCTGCCTGTTTAAACAGGCATCCCCAGCTGTGGCATATTGGTCATGCAGAGCGTACACAAATTCCACCAGGGCCTCATCCTCATAGTCAATATGTTCCACCCAGAAATCCAACAGTTGTTTAAATCCCGTATCCTTCCGGCAATAAGGCACATACATAAAATAAAAATCCTTTTTTTCCAGATCCTGATATATTTGTTCCGGGTTCCAGACCACATTGCATCCCTCCAGAAGGTAGCGGCTAAGTTCCTGCTGCATCCGCTCCATTCCCCACAAAAAATCCCGCATCCATTCTCTGTCAAGGGTTCTTCCGTCAAACAGCTGTGCTATATTTTGAGTCGAGGAAATATCATAATATAAATAGGCTTCCCCGTCAATATACCGCAAACTGCAGGGCAGCAAAAAGCGAATGCCTCCCCTGTTCAAAATACAATACTGGTAACGGCTCTCCTCCGGTTTTTCCTCCAGTGTCATCCGTACATAGTTACAGTTCAGATTTCTAATATATTCTGTTTTTAATGATTTATCCTGTAATTCCTCTCTGCTCATTTTCCCTCTCCACTCAGGCGCAGGCTCCCCTGCGTCTTTTTTCTTTGCGCTCCCCATGTCCTGCTAATAGCCGGCAATTAACTCCCGTTCGGATTTTCACTCTGAGAATGGGCATGTTCCCCCGCCCCATGTCCGTACAACATTCGCACCAACGCTGGTCTGTCCCAGGCATTGAGCTGAAATGACAGTTCCAGCGGGTGAAGCCCAGCCGCAGCGCCCAGACCACCATACCCCGGTATGGCATACTCCCCTGCTATTTCCAGGCGGATTTGCCGTCCCTGTATGGAAAAATAAGGAGATTGTACTTTTAGCCACAGATACTGCTCCCTGTCCCATACAGCAGACAGTTCCTGCAAATACTCCAACTGCTGCCGGGGGGCGCCGGGGTGATTGCAAGCCTTTATCAGCATAGATTCCATATCCTGCTCCAACAGGCATCTATCATACTGCAGAAAAAGCATGGCAATCAGAAAAATATACACACTCAACACTACAGGCAGCACCAGGGCTGCTTCCACAGAAAAATAGCCTCCTACTTTTCTTATATTATTCATTGTTTTTCTCCTACACTATAGTCCCCAGATCCGCAAACACGACACAACCGTACCTGTCCACAGAAAGGGAACAAAGGCAATGCGGGTGTTTCTGTTTGCCTTACCCATCAGCAGCAAAACAGCACTGGTCAGAAATATACCCATCAGAGCAATACCCAAAGCCAGAAGGCAGTCTGCCAGGCCCATCCAGTTTCCCATCAGAATCAATTCCCAGCCATCTCCCCGGCCTAACTGCTCCCCGGTGATCCTGACCAATAATAGCGCCACAATTCCCGGCAGCAGCCCGGCTCCCAGTGCCACCCACGGCTGCAATTCCAGCAACCCTTTCCCCAGGGCCCAGCAGCCGGAAGCTGCGACCCCCAGGGCAAGAGATCTCATGGGTATGCTTTTTCTTCTGATATCATGCACGCTGTGATAGCCCAACATCGCAACCGTACACAGATATCCCGCCCATTCACACATATCAATACTCCTTTATCGTTATTAAATGCCCTATTCCCTGTAGCCTTCTCTTTTCATACAGGAAACCTGTTACACTACATAATCTTATCACATCAGGCGCCCATCCCGCTCCATGTCTAATCCCCTTCTCCAGGAGTTACATTTTTCATTTCTCTCCCCACTTTTTTCGTACACTCTGGAACTTATTCTTCTTTTTTTCTTCCTTTTCCTTCCTTTACTCTTATCATTTTCTGCAGCATATCGCAGACCTTTTTTTCTCTACACGGAGCGTGACACGGCACAGCGGCTGCAGGGTCGATAAGGCATATTTTCCTGCCACTCCACGGCACGCACCCGCCGTAGCAGGGCCGGGCATCCTCTGACAGCGTGATATCTGTTTCCCTCCCGGGTCAAGTACACTGTATCACCCATGGGCAGGTCCTGGCACCGGCTACAGGGATGGTATCGTTCACCGCTGGCATTACGCAAAGCCCAGACTGTCTCCCGCTGCGTTTCTGACACATTCGGTTTTAAGTAGGAGCAATCTCCTCTGCTGTGCCACACCTCTCCGTCCGGCGTCACATACACATAAGTGATCCGTCTCTCCTCACCTCCTACGTCATAGCCCGTCCAGGCCCGTCCATAATATCTGCTGGCCATACGGAAATAAGGAAAGGGAAAGCAGGTAATTCGCGGGCGCACCTGATAGGTAAGGACGATATTAATACACTGCTCCTCCTCCAGATACTGTGACGACAGATAATTCAATCCCTGCCTCCCATGGGCCAGAGGAGCATTGTCCAAATATTCTCTGTCCAGGATCTGCTCAAGTCTTCCCTTCACATACAGATAGGATACAGCCAGATCAGGAAAGTCATCTGTTGTTTCCGCCGCCCCATATACTGCCAGTTCCCGCCCTGTCTGCCACAGCGCATACTCCAGCCTGCCATGCAGGCGCAACATTTCCAGACAACTGGCCAGATGAAGGATAAACAGGATCAGCATCGGCAATGCCACTGCCGCCTCCACAGTCATGCTTCCCCCGCACTTCCTCCCCTTCTTCCCACGATGGGAGATAACAGGACATGTCTCCTCTATACATGGCAAAGAGAAAAAGTCGAAATACAGGAAGTTGCACATGGGAGAAGGTCTATAAAAATATTGTTTGTCAGAAACACTTGAACTTACCATCCATAGAAGAGACATGTCCGCTCACCTCCCCTCCCTCGTCTCTATCTCCATTCCCATTTTTACCTGCCACTGCCCTTCTTCCATTTCTTTCTCAGTCCTGTATCCATTTATGCCCTTATCCATTTACCTGCTCCCCTTCTTTCTGTCATGTATAGTCCTGTTTCCTTTTACCCTGATTTACAGCCCTGTCTCCTGTGCTCTAATGTACAACATCTGCTTCCCCTTTTTCTCATTTTCAGTCTTGGCATCTTTTACTGTCATTCACGGCATCCATTTGTCTTTATTCTCATTTGCTACCCTCTCTCTTTTACTGCCATTCACGGCATCCTCTTGTCTTTATTCTCATTTGCTCTCCTGCTCTCTTTTACTGTCATTCACGGCATCCTCTTGTCTTTATTCTCATTTGCTACCCTGTCCTCTTTTACTGTCACTCACAGCTCTGTCTCCTTTGAACTATCATGCATGAAGCAGTTTCTTTTTTTCGGTCTCACGTATAGTCCTTTTCCCCTTTATATTGCCTTTTCATTCTGCAGCGTGAAAAGTTTAAAATAGCAAGCCGATGCCGTTACGGTCCATTTCCTCCTAATACCACTTTTCTCTTTTTATAGTAAAAGAAAAACCATAATCAGATCGAATCACAGCTTCCGCCTCCAGACCGTCCAGACACCCGTCCATGCGAAAATGGCTGTTTCCGGGAGTCAGACGGATATCCATCTCCATCAGGTCCATAAACCGCATGGCCAGCACATCCGGCGGCTGGACATATAGCAGTATCCGCAGATAATCCTCATAGCGCAGGCCGTTCCCCTTGTCCACCTGTCCGTCGGCCTGGGGGCTCCAGATATTTGCCAGGGAGTAATGCCATCCGGCATCTGTCTTAAGCAGTTCCACCCTGCCCCCGGCAAGCAATGTTTTCACATCATACAGGCTCTCCAGGTAGGCCCATGTCAGGATCAGGGCGGTTTCAAACAAAGGCTGCAGCTCTGGCAGAGCAATGGCTTCGGATAGCACTGCCGCCACTGCCTCCACCTCCCCTCTCTTCTCTGCATTCCCAAGCAGATAAATCACATTGGCCGCCTCACGGATGCCGCAGAGCAGATTGGCGGTCTGGCGAAGGTTCTCCCTGTCCCCGGATGAACCGCACAGCAGATACTCCACCTGGTATTGCAGCAGACTGCCTTTCAGAGGCTTTCCGTATCTGCCTGAATATTCCAGAAAGTATTCCAGCAAAAAAATATTTTCTGCCAGATCCAGTTCCGCCTTCTGGGGGAAATTTCCATGATTTACCTCTCCTCTGGCTGCCCGCCCGCTGATGTACTGACCGGGGTCTATGGCAGAATCCGACAGGCTGTTCACATCCTCCACCACCCATTTTAAGATGCCTTCCTTCCGAAGTATCCTGACAGTCTCTGTGGGATCCGAAATCTCTACCCTGATCCACTCCTCCTCGCCGATTTGTCTCTCAGTACCGTCATACTGCTGTAATTCCGCGCTTACCCGGTCAAGCTGCCCTTCCACATCTTCCTCCAAAAGCCCGTATCCTTCCACTGTTTCCATCCATTCCAGCAGCGCGTCCACCATTTCCAGACCCAGGCGGCTTCGCATACACTCCGCCGCCCGGCGCTGAAACACCCTTCCCCCATGGTCAGTAGCCAGAGATACTTTCAGCATTTGAACGTCCTCCAATTCCATTCCCAGAAGGTCGCGATAGAGAAACGGAATCTTGATGCAATCTTCATAGCTTAAGTTGTGAAAAAGATATTCTGACAGGCGCTGCTCCGTATTATAATAGGAGGGATAATCCGTTCCGTAAGAAGTGTCCACCATTAGCAGGCCATACCGCTCCAGCAGCACCCTGTGATATTCCGCCAGCACACTGTCCAGGCCGATATCCATTACGCATTCCGCCTCAAACGAGGCAGTATGTCTCCTGACCCCCTGGATCAGCACCAGACACAGGGATATCATCACCGTGAGGGTAAGCGCCATATACACTGTCAGATATCCCCGAAGTCCTTTAGCGTGCTTATCTTTTCCTTCTTTTTTCATACGCACGCCTTCAAACTTTGTTCACCTGCCTGGTGATCTTGGAAAAGATGGATTCCACCAGTTCGGTAATCTGGGACTTGAAAATAATGACTACTCCAACCAGCACCACAATAATCAATATCACCTCGACCGTCCCCATGCCTGCGTTTTCTACGGCCATAAAATTCTTCAATCCAATTATCTTTGTGTCCATCAAGTTACTTAATTTCTTCCATATTTTCATTTTGCTTTCCTCCAAACATTTTTTAACTTGTCTTATTTTCTGAATAGCGCCGGCTGATCCGCGGTATCCCACCAGCCAAGCCTGCGGTATCCCTCTGTTTTCCTTTTATATACCAAAGCTCTGGAATGCGGGAATCATAACTAATACCATCACAATGGCCATCATCATGACCATGGGCGCCAGAAGTCTGGTGCCAGCCTCCTCCCCCTTTTTTCTTCGAAGGTTCAGATCATCCTGCAAAGCCCTGTCCCCTTCCTCCTTCATACGGACCAGCAATGCCGCATTACCCTTTTTCAGGTTCTGTACCAGCATGGTACTGAGCCTGGCACAATCCTGCAGGCCAGTTCGAGCAGCCCACATTTCATAGACCTGGCTCTCGGAGATCCCCGCCTGCAGACGATTGCAGGCAAGCAGCATTTCCTCATACAGGGGTTGCTTCTCCCCCCATTGCCCTCGGCGATAATCCTGCGCAATCTTCTGAAAAGCCCTGCGAATAGGCATTCCAGCCCCCAGATACAGGATAAATTTGTTTACTACCATCGGATAGTTTTCCTTCATACGTTCGCGCCGTTTCAGAACCTGCCGGTGTAAGTCCCGGTCCTGAAGGAGGAATACCCCGGCAGCGGTAGCCGCTGTCATAAGCATCAACACCAGGCTATGGTTCTCCTTCACTTCCTGCCAGGACAACTTGCTCTGGCCCAGCTTTTCCGGCAGAGGGACCCTATCCCGGTTTGGATCTGCCTGCTCCGCCTGATGGTAAGCATCCAATACCTGCGCTGTCAGCAGCTCCATCCCCTCCAGAGGCCGGGATACCACCAGAAGCTCCAGTTCTTCCTGCCAGCAGTCCTCCAGATACCGACTCTCCACGGTAAGCGTCACAGGCGCAGGCATCTGGGCGGCATGTATTGTTCCATTCCTCCCCAGAACCTCATAATCACTGCTTTCCCAGCTGACAGCAAAAGGATATCCCTCCAGTTCCTCTGCCAATGTCAGGGGCAGAGATACCTGATCCCAGGATGGATTGTCCCCCAACGCCTCCCTCTCCCATGCCTCCCAGAATCTTTCGTACAATTCCTGGGCCTCCTGCCTGTCCAACTGCCGTTCCGGCACTGCCACCGTGAGATCTCCCAGTCTTTCCCCCTCCAGCCAGGCCCGTAGTTTCACCTGCTGTTCCCCCTCTCCCGGCGAGGGTCGCATCAATTCCCCGCAGTCTGTCAGGCTTCCCTCCATATCCGCTCCCACCCGTGCCGCAACCCCCAGCAAAGTCCCCACTCCCAACACCAGCAACAGCAGACGGATTTTTTGCATATAATATTCCCCCTGCAGCAGCAGCCCTGATTGCCCAGGATGCAGGCTTTCCAGGTCCTTTTGCACATGATGGGCATTCAGCAGAGGGCTTTTGTGAATACAACCTTTCTTATACAGGTATATGGAAATCTTTCTCAACAGGTTTCCTTCCTCTCTCCGGGCCAGGCACGCCAGCAGAACAAAGCCTGCTCCAATCACTGATCCAATCAGATACATTTCCTCTCTCCTCCCCCTTCTGCCATGGGTTCCCGGTCTTTCTGCCAGTTCCCTCCAAATGCTTTGTCAAAAATCCATTCCGAAAGTGCATACGCCATTAGATAAATAATCATGCATACAGTCATCAGCGCTATGCCTGCCGGGTTCCAGTAGAGCATATCAAAGTAACCGGGATTGCCAGCCTCCACATACCAGACGATCAGGAATGGCATAGCATTCATAACCCGCTGTTCCAGCTTTCGAGCGGACAGCAGAGTTTCCATGTCCTCCTCCACGGCCAGTCTGCGGTTGACGGAACCACAGGCAGCATCAATTATCACCGGGATGCTTCCGCCGTTTCGTCTGGCGATCGCAAACACCTCCGCAAACTCCCGCATCTCTTCCAGGCCGCCCCGCTGTCCTATCTCTGTCAATAAAGTTTCCAGAGGTAAATTGTTGTTCAGTCCCCGGCGCAGCAACTGCAGTTCACCTTCCATGGCACAGCCCTCTCCAAACATACTCCGAATGTCGACTATGCTGTCTGTAAAAGCATTTTCTACCGCATATCCGGCCCTCATGGATGCCGCCACCGCCTGAAGGCACTCTTTAAACTGCAACAGCAACTGACGATCCCTGCGGCGGCGGCGGTGACGCGCGCTGTTTTTCACATACAGCCAACCCACCAGGGACATGGGAGGCAGGGCCCAGAGGCTTCGATAGAAAAAGAACGCGAACAAGCCTGTCACCAGCAACCCTTTTCCCAGATCCTGCAGAATCTCTGTAGAACATACAGGGCGGCATTTACAGCCGCTTATCTGTCTCCGGTTCCTAAGGTTGCGTTTCCAATCCCGCCGCCCTGAGTTTTTGGTCACAAAGCAGTTCCCCCTTTCTGATCAGAGCGCCCAGCACACGTCCTTCCGGCAGTTCCCCCGTCTCCTCAAACCGGTACAGCAGATTCAGGCGTATGTCCTCCTCCTCACAGCCCATTACCTCCGAGACTTCCAGCACTTTCCGGGTTCTGTCCCGAAGCCGGCCCAAATGCACAATAATGTCTATGCCAGAGGCAATCTGTTTTCTAATGGCAGGAAGCGGAATATCCATACCCATGAGTATCATATTTTCCAGCCGGGCCAGCATGTCCCGGGCACTGTTGGCATGACCGGTAGACATGGAACCGTCATGTCCCGTATTCAGGCACTGCATCATATCCGCCGCCTCGGCCCCTCTCACTTCACCCACGATAATACGGTTCGGCCTCATGCGCAGGCTGGTGCGGATCAGGTCGCGGACGGTAATCTCCCTGCACCCCTCCACATTGCTGTTGCGGGTCTCCAGGCGCACCAGATTACGCAGACCCTGGAGCTGCAGTTCCGCGCTGTCCTCTATGGTGATAACCCTCTCCCAGTCCGGGATATAGCCGGACAGCACATTGAGGAAGGTAGTTTTCCCGCTGCCGGTGCCGCCGCTTATGAAAATATTGTATCCGGCCCGCACCAACAGTTGTAAAAATTCTGCAGCCTCCCGGGAGAGGGACTCCCAGTGAATCAATTCTTCCATGGTAATGGGGGTATCGGGAAAACGTCTGATGGTGACGATGGGGCCGTTCAAGGCGATGGGATTCATGACAATATTTACTCTGGCGCCATTGGACAATCTGGCGTCCACGATGGGGGATGCTTCATTGACAACTCTGTTACAACCTGCTACGATCTGCTGGATCACATCCTGGAGCTTTTCTTCCGATTCAAAGCGGATATCCAGTTCCCGCAAATGACCCGCGCGCTCCACAAATATACTGTCGGGACCGTTGATCATGATCTCTGTGACCTCCGGGTCCTCTATAAGGTTCTGCAAAATATCCAGCCGCCTCAGTGAATAGAATAATTCCGTCCGCAGCCGATGGCTTTCGCTAACCGGCAGCAGCCGCAGCAGCTGTTCCTCCAGCAGTACCTCGTCAATGACCTCCATGACCTCATTGTCCGGTTGCTCCCTGCTGTAGCTAAGCTGCTCCAGCACCCTGCTGCGCAATTCCTGTTTCAGTTCTCCGTAATCTTTCATTGTAGTTTCTGCCTGTCCTTTCTGTAAAATGTCCAGGGCATGTCTGAAAAATGCTTTCTGCCAGATGTGCGTCACAATTTGTGGGAGATCTGCGCCAAATGAAGGGCGCATAGCGGGCTATGTAACCTGAATTTGGTGCAAATATCACGCAAAGTGGGGCATGCAGATGGCAGGAATGATTTTTCAGACACGTCTTGGCACACCAGATACTTTCTACATGATATCTGGTGAAGCTCCACAAGCTGAGGTCCCATCGGCAAGTGGGAAGAGGGCGGCGATGGGTGGGGCGGGACACTAAGACCGTTCCTCCTCTTCCTCAATCAGCTCTCTGACATATTCCGCCAGATCCCCCCGGGTATACTGCTCAATCTGGTCCGGCAGACGGCGGAACAAGGGCAGACGACATTTCCTGGTCTTGTCTTTCACATCATCGTACTCATACAGGGCCAATACCTGTTCATACTGGTCGATCTTACATCTGGCAATGGGATCCTCCTTCACCAGCATATAGACCCGGCAACACCTTCTCAGGATTTCCAAAAGTCCCTGCATGTTCTCGGACAGATCCAGAATCACATAGTCATATTCACCGCTCTCCCCGATCCGCCAAAGCAACTGCTGCCATTCCTGAACGGTAATATAGATCAGGTTCTGCCCCATATAAGCCGGTGCTATGTAGTCCAGCCGTCCTTTTTTCTGTACCAGCACCTTCATACGCAGCACAAATTTACTCTGATCCGCTTTCATGTAGTACAACAGTGTGGACAGGTCTCTGCCCTTCTCCCCGGGCAGAAGTTCCGGCATTCCCGCATAATGCTCAAAGTTCAGGTACAGGGTCCTGTGCTTTTCTGCCAGCAGTTGGCCATAGGTCAGCGCAAAGGAAGTCTGCAGGCATCTCCGTACCGGAGAATACATTCCCACCACCCGAGTCCTGTGTCCGGTGCTCAGTCGGGGATAAAACTCTTCATCTCTCTCCATATAAATCTCCAGGAGTTCCTTCAGCACATTCTCCGCCGGCTGGTATTTGTCCACATTTTTCAGAGAGGACCATCTGACCAGCCCGCTTTCATTGAGCAGTACCGTGGCCCTCGCCTCCACCGGCAGTTCCGGAGCATAGACCGATTCCGCCACCAGCAGCAAATCAATCCCCTCCTGCTTTCCGCCGCCCGCCAACTGGGAAAGACCGGTATAGACCTGCACCTCCCAGGGGAACTCCTTATAGCTCTGCAGATAGGCGGACAGCTGCCCCGCATAATCCGCCTCCGGATCGCAGAGCGCCAAAACCTTATGATCCAAAAACATCTCTCCTTTCTCAATGCCCCTTTCTCAGGGACTTGTACATCTTACATGAAATCATGGTAAAAACTTGTGAATCACAAATCAGCAATAACATGATGATCAGATGAAAGAGACTTGAAGCGCCTCTTGTTGAAATGCATTATAGCCGCTATTTTGGCAAATGTCTATAGCGAAACCAAAGAAAAATTATTTTTGTGAAAACTCTACAACAGATGAAAAATCTGAAGCCCATAAAGCGCAGCAAGTCCAGGAAATCCCAGCACTGAGCATGTCAAAACCGTGACCGGATTCACGCCCACAGGCGCCGAATATCCCCGGGCAATCACCGCGAGATTAATAAAATAGATGGCCACTGCGCCCAACACGCCCCGCAGCAGAAGATTCAGCAGCCACTCTGCCCGGCGCCTCCAGGCATAAGCCAGCAGCACCAGCGCGCACACTCCCATGAGCAGCAGTATTTTAGTCTGACCCATTGTTCCCTCCTGGCATTTTTTAACCAAGCTACTTTTTACCATCATATGTATTAACTGGAAAAAAAGACCAGAAAACTAATTTAGCTGGAATATTTTGCTACTTCCAGGGCTATACTTATACAAACCAAATTTTGTCAGTTAAAATGGAGAGCGCTATGAAAACTTATTACAGTCAGGGCTTTTACACCTCTGGAGACATGGACCTGCACTTTACCGTGCCCTCCCTGCGGGAGGACCTGGAAAAAACCCGCATTGCGCTGGAGATCGCATATGCGGGCTTTGACAACGCCGTCGAACCGGACATGGTTGACTGCTATATTTATGAAATTAACGCGCTTTTAAAACGATACAAGCATCTGGCCGCCCTCTCCCAGGAGGAGTATGAGGCCAAAAAAGAAGCCGCCCCTGTGGGACGGCTGCGGGGACTATACGAGCATTCCCCGATTCATGCTCTGGTCAGTCATGTTCTCGGTTAACGTATTTTTACCATAGGTCAGGCCGGCATACACGGCCTGGGCATTCTGCATGACAGGTCCCGCCGTATTTTGAGACGCAATCTGCCCGTAGGCGTCCCGCAGCGGTATGAGAATGTTCTCCACCTCTCCAAGCAGTTCCGGGTGAAGGCGTGCCTCCGCCTGGGACAGCCTGCGGAGGCAGTACAAATACAATTTCCGCAGGGCAGCAGCGGGTTCATATTCCAAATGCAGGGACTGGAGCAGCTCACTTACACAGTTTCTGGCCCGGCGCACATTCTCCCGGTATTCTGGCATCGTCTGTTGTTCCGCTGACTCCCCGGCATCGGTCAGGTACTGCAAAGTCATATCATACAAAATCACGATCATCTCAGTAGGATTGGCCTGCGAGATGCGGAAAGTAAACTGCCTCTTCAACTCCGATGTCATACCCCTGCCTCCTTCTATATAACTCCCGCATTTCCCTCTCCGAAGCACTCACAGTTGCACAATGAATGGACGTTTCCACATACATCCAGTTCGCAACACTCTACTGGCTCATGCCGTTTCAGGTCCTGCATTTCCCTCTCCGAAACACTCACAGTTGCGAACTGGATGGACGTTCCCACATACATCCAGTTCGCAACGCTCTACGGGTTTATGCTGTTTTAACTCCCGCATTTCCCTCTCCGAAACACTCACAGTTGCACAATGGATGGAGATTCCACATACATCCAGTTCGCAACGCTCTACGGGCTCATGCCGTTTCAGGTCCTGCATTTTCCTTTCCAAAACACTTTCCGTTGCACAATAATTGATTGTCTCAGCATACATCCAATACACGGCGTTCACGGGATTTTACTGTTTTAGATCTCACATTTCCCCTTCCAGCACTCTCCCAAGCGCACAATAGTGGACGCTTCCGCATACATATTACTGCAACAGCTGTAACACCTGGGATGGTCTCTCGTTGGCCTGGGCCAGCATGGAAGTACCAGCCTGGGTCAATACCTGATTGGTGGAATACTGAGTCATTTCTTCTGCCATATCCACATCCATCAGGCGGGAGTAAGCAGCGGTCATGCTCTCCTCAGACACATCCAGGCTGTTCACCGTAGACTCCAGGCGATTCTGATAAGCGCCCAATTTGCCTCTGACCCGGGACACGAAGCCGATGGCTCCGTCCATACGGCTCAAAGCGTCCTGCGCTCCTGCCTGAGTGCTCACGTCAATTCTTTCAATGCCCATATTGCGCAGGGAAATAGGCGGGATTTCCACGGCCAGTATCTGCCCCTCGTTAGCTCCCACCTGCAGGCGCATGGGACCCACATCACTGACCTCCACCTTCAGATCGGTCACGGTGCCGTTGGGCGCGTCATTCAAATCCAGTTTCAGTTCAAACCCGTTGCTGCCTTTTATGGTCACAAAGCCATTCTCCGCCACGATCTCGTTCACGCCATCGGGAACAGCTTCAACTCCGGGAGGGAAATCACCCCCCAGGTTGATCGCCGTCACCAGCTTGTTGCCTGTGACAGCGCCATTCTTGACTTCATCCGCAAAGGTGATGGAATCCACGGTATAGGTTCCCTTTGGCGTCTTTTCGCTGAATGTATTGACTTTGATATATTCATCGTTGGTGTATCCTTTTACGTCAAAAGTACCGTCCAACAGATTCTGTCCGTTAAACTGGGTGTTAGCGGATATGCGCTCTATCTCCTCCTTAAGCTGGGCCACCTCTTCCTGTATGATCTCCCTGTCGTCGTCCATGACAGTGCCGGTGGATGCCTTCACTGTCAGTTCGTTGATTCGCTGCAGCATGGCGCTGACCTCGGTCATGGCGCCGTCCGCCACTTCTATCACCGAAATTCCGTCACCTGCGTTATCGTTGGCCGTTCCCAGCCCCTTGAGCTGGGCGTTCATCCGCTTCGCCATGGCCAGACCGGCAGGATTGTCCTTGGCATGATTGATCTTCAGGCCGGTGGAAAGCCTCTCCAGGGACGCAGACAGGGCGTTGTCATTGTTGGCAAGCGCATTGTTGGCAAGCATAGCTGAAACATTGTAATTGATTCTCATTTGGATCCTCCTGCTGTTATGAATTCTTCGGATTCCATTCCGTCTGCTTTTCCACATCCCGCACGGTCTGCAAAAAGGCCTTGGCTGTCGCATACAGACTCTGCTGTGAAGCCTTCTCCTCCGTCCCTGTGCTGTCCCAGGACATGGCCGTCCTCCCTGACGCATTATACACATATTCTACCTGACCGGACTGCAATCCCTCCGGCAGGTGACTGTCAAATATATCGGCAGAGCGGCGCAGATTCATAACCGCCTCCCTTTGATTTCCCACAAAATAGCCGTTCACAACACCGTCTCGGACCTGGAACCGGCCTTTCAAGCTGCCCATGGAACCGCTGGTCAGTTCAATGCGCACCTCACCTTTCTCCTGCTCTCCATGGCAGATCTGCAAATGGACGGCAGCCAGTTCCCCATCCAGTTCCATGGGAAAATAATACTCCTCCTTCTGGGACAGACTGCCCATCAGGCGCAATTGTCCGTTCATCAGCTGCAGAGCGCGCACATCCACCAGACTGTCCGCCTCTTCCAGAATCTGCCTCCGGTTCTCCTCCTCCGAGGCCTCCACAGCCTCCTGATATGTCTCCATGAATTCCCTGGGATTCTGCAGGCGCTGCCACAACTGTCCCGGTTTCTCCCGGTGTCTGCTTCCCCCGTTCCATCGGCCCATCAGTTTCTGGATTTCCTCTTCCATGCCCCGGGCCGCCAGCACATTGGCCACTGTGGGTGCTTCTTCCGCCCGCTCCAATTCCTTATAGACCTCGTGAGAAGCCGCCGCCGACCGGGCGCATTCCTGTCGCAGCTCCGCGGCATCCTGGCCCGCTGCCTCCCCGTGAACGGAAGTGTCCCCCTGCTCCCGGGCAGATAAAGCCTGGTCTGGGGATCCGGCGGGTATGTTCCGGCTCTCCGGCTCCACCGCATCCTCCAGCACCCGGTTCCACTCCCTGGCATATCCCAGGTTGATCTGTTCATCAATCCGAACGCCCCCATCCTGCAGACGGCTGAGACTGCCCACCGCATCGTCCACCAAAGTGTCCATGTGCCCTGCACGGCGGCTTCTCACTGCCGACAGCAGCGTGGAAAAATTCATCTCAGCGCCGGTATTCACCAGGCTGCCGATGGCAGCGCTGTCCCCCTTTTCAATCTGGCGGAGCAGCCGGTAACAGCCGATAAACGCGCTCTTCTCCTCCGGGGTGATATCTCCCTTTTTCTCCAACTTATACAGAAAACGGCTGTAACGTTCTTGCTCCTGGCGGCCGTCCTGCTCCTGCTCCTGAAAGTATTCCTGCAGCTGCGGCAGGCTCTGCTCCAGCGGATTCACTCCGTCACGGATCATCCGCAGCACTGCCCCGGGCGTCATGCGCCTCACCACTTCTTCCACCGTGGCGCAGGCCGCCTTGATTTCCTCCACATGCCCCGGCGTGATCTCCATCCGATTGTAACCCAGCACCCGCACAGCCCGGCGGTTCTCCTCCGTAGGTTCATAACCCAGATCCCTTAAAATATCGTCCACATTGGCAAACGCCTTGCGGATGCTGTCACCCAGATCCGCCCGGGGTGCCGTCCACACAGCCTCATAGCGCTGTCCGGCCTTCTCATATTCCGCCTGCAGTGCCTTGCCCTCCCGATGGAACTGAGCCAGAGTCCGATCCTCCGAGGCCTCCTCCCCGGGTATTGTCCCCAGCAGCCTTTCCTGCCATCTGCCCACTGTATCTATGGGCAGATGGGGCAGTTCCTCCGCCACCTGCCAGGCGTCCTTAAGCTGCCCATAACGTTCCACTGCTTCCTGATCCGTAATTCCCTGTTCCGGGAAAAATTCCCTGGCCAGTTCCTGCTGCGCCTGGCGCAGGGCTTCAATGGTCTCCTCGATGGGCCTGGTATCTATGGAAAATCCGCTCTCCAGCAGCTTTACGTTGGTCTCCACCGTCATGCGCAGGCGAATCTCCTCCAGCAGTCTATGGTCACTGATACGCCGCTCGGCGTCATTGCTCTGGTAGTAAGCCATCAGGTCATACGCCTTTTGCCGCACGGATCTGGGATCCGCCAGATTACCTTCCATGGCCTCATGCCCGTCGGCAATGGCTGCGGCGGCGGCCTGCACTGCGTTTTCCCTGTCCAGAGGGAAGGATACCCCCCGGATCTCCATGGCTCTCCGCAGACTGTCCTGGTCTACCTCAAGCCCCCGCCTGACCAGCCACTGCGCAGCTTCCTGCTCCTGCCAGGTCCCGGCGCAGCCTAAGGAGGTCAACAGTTTTTGGATCTCCCCGGCATTCTGCTCTGCCGTCTCCTCCCCGGACCCAGGAACTTTCTCCCTGTCTTCAGACTGCCCTCCGATGTTGCGGGTCATATATCCCCTGATTTCCTCGTCAAAATATTCGGCCTGCTGCTCCTGTTCCAAAACAGAACCACTGGCTCCTGCCAGATAAAATTCCTTTATGGTGGCTTCCATACCGCTGCGGACCATGTAATAATAGTCCCCCTCCTCCGGGGTTCTCAGGTTTTCTGCCAGATCCAGAGCCTGCAGCGCCTTCTCCACATTTTCCATGGACACAGGGATATCCACAGCCTCAAAACTCTCCCGCAGCGCCTGGGCCAGACCCATGTCGCCCACTGCCGCCGCCAGAGTATCCATATCCAGCGTGTCCGTATATCCAGCCACCCGGCATCCCGCCTTCACCAGCTCTGCCTTAATTTTATCCAATATGGTCACAGCCTCCCGGGGATCCATTTGGCTGGGGTCATATCCTTCCTCCGCCATTTTGGCAAAATCCTCGTCGGACATGGTATGTGACATCACTGTCATCTGGTTCTGTGCCTGATGCACATCCGCCATACCTGCCTGGGCCTGAAGTTCCGCCAGTGTCTTTCCACGACCGGACGGATCCTTCCTGTTCCAACGGCTGCCCAAAGCATTGCCGGGATGAATGCTGTCCCTGCCATCCACATAGGCCCCGTAGCTTCCGGCTCTTCCGGTCTGACGCCGGGCCCGGTCCTGCTGCCGTGGGGAAAGCCCCGTCTCACGGGGACCGTTTGATTTAGAGTTATGTTCAAAGTTTATTTTCATATGCATTCCTCGTATCCGGCCTGCGATATTGTCCCAAAAGAAAAATAGGCGGGCGCACAGGCGCTCACCTATTATTTCGGTCAAAAAATATTTTTCTTAACAGCAGCGTCAGAACTGATACACCACTGCGGTATAGGGCGGCAGATCCAGAGTAACAGAATAATCGTGGTAATGGAAGGGCTCAGCCATAGCCACAAGCTCCTCCGGGACCGCATTGCCGTTGCCGCCATAGCAGGCATCATCACTGTTTAACACCAGCTTATACTTTTTCTTCCTGGGCACGGCCACCACATACTCCTCCCAGCGCATGGGAGTCATATTCATCACAAACAGCAGATTCCCCCGCCCGCTCTCGGATTTCCTCACAAAGGAATAAGTGCTCCGATCCGCGTCGTCCGCATTCATCCACTCAAATCCTTTCCAGGAATTATCGTTCTCATACATACAGGGGAACTTCCGATACAGTGCCAGCAAGTCCCTCACATAATGATGCATACCCTGATTGTTTTTCTCCCCCAGCAGGAACCAGTCCAGTTCCCTTTCCTCACTCCACTCCCGCTCCTGTCCGAAATCCTGGCCCATAAACAGCAGCTTCTTGCCGCAGTGTCCGAACATAAAGGTATAGCCCACCCGCAGATTGGCGTATTTATCCACCTGATAACCGGGCATCTTGTTCACCATGGAACATTTTAAATGTACCACCTCGTCGTGAGACAGGGGCAGTATGTAGTTCTCGCTCTCGTTGTAACTCATGGCAAAAGACATGGCATAATGATTTCCCTTGCGATACAGGGGATCCAGTTTCATATATTCGCAGAAATCGTGCATCCAGCCCATGTTCCACTTGAAGGTGAAGCCCAGGCCTTCCCCGCCGATATCGCCCGTCACATTGGGCCATGCCGTGGACTCCTCCGCAATCGTCAAAAAGCCCGGATAGGTCCCCCGGATCACAGAATTCATATGCCGGAAAAACTCTATGGCCTCCAGATTCTTATTGCCGCCGTATTTGTTGGGCAGCCACTGTCCGTCTTTCTTCCCATAGTCCAGATACAGCATGGAAGCCACCGCGTCCACACGGATTCCGTCCACATGGAACTCCTTCAGCCAGAACAAGGCATTGGCAATAAGGAAATTCTTGACTTCATTCTTGCCATAATTGAATATCTTTGTGCCCCAGTCGGGATGCTCCCCCAGGCGGGGATCGGGATGCTCAAAGATACATTGACCGTCAAAGCAGCCCAGCCCATGGGCGTCCATGGCGAAATGGGCCGGCACCCAGTCCAGAATCACACCGATCTTGTGTCTGTGCAGCAGATTGACCAGATACATAAAGTCCTTGGGCGTGCCATAACGGGAGGTAGGCGCAAAATACCCCGTCACCTGATAGCCCCAGGAACCGTCAAAGGGATGTTCCGCAATCCCCATCAGTTCCACATGGGTGTATCGCATCTCTTTTAAGTACTCCACGATGCGGTCCGCAAATTCCCGGTAGTTGTAAAATCCCTCCTTGGTACCGTCGGGGTGCTTCATAAAGGAACCGATGTGGCATTCATATACCGCCATAGGCTGCTTCTGCACGTCCTTTTGATCCCGCTCCGCCATCCATTTTTCATCCTCCCAGGCAAAGCCTGAAAGATCCGTCACCCGGGAAGCTGTGCCCGGACGATACTCCGCATAGTTGGCAAAAGGGTCGGCCTTGTACAGTTTCTGCCCGTCCTGAGTAGTAATCAGGAACTTGTACATGCAGCCCTCCTGGACGCCGGGCACAAACCGTTTGTGAATTCCGCCGGGTCCCAGCTTTTCCATGGGATGACTTTCCTCATTCCAGCCGTTGAACTCCCCGATCACATGAACGCTGGCCGCGTTGGGCGCCCACACGCCAAAGAACACGCCGTTCTCCCCGTCCTCCCGGGACAGGTGGGCCCCCAGCTTTTTGTAAATGTCATAGTGCGTCCCCTGGGCGAACAGATACTGGTCCGCCTCGGAGATAAACACCGCTTCCTTTTCGGGCATTTCCGCTTTCGCCTTTGCCATACCATTACCTCCCCTTTTTGTGTATACTGACTACACTGGCTATTTTAATGCTAATATATAAAATCGTTTTCTCTCAAAATAATCATATCTTCCTCGTCATATCTCTTGGCCAGCAAAATATCCACAAAATGACCCATGGACTTACGGTTGGCGCGTCGAATGGCTTCATCCATGATTCCCTTCACGTCTCTGATAGTCACCACATGATCGCTGGTCTGCATCTCGGCAATCCTGGTGTGCAGAGCCAATATTCCCAACTCGTCTATGGAGTATTCCATCTCATTGGCGTACTTTTTGCCAAATGCCACCAGGGAGTCATTGCTGAGGGCCTCCATGTCCATGCGGGCGTTGAAGCATTCCGCCAGTTTGGCATATACGCCCAGGAACTTGTTCATGGCTTTGCGGGTATCCTCCATAATGACGATCAGCCCGTACTTCTCCTGCTGCAATGCCTTGTAGAGAGCGTCTGCCGTTTTCTTGTCCATCTGGGACGCCTTCTGAATGATCAGGGCTCCATTGGCCAGGCCGTCCAGCGTCTGGGCCACATTCCGCTGATTAAGGGAACTGCCGGAAATCTTGGCAATCTTACCGGAAAAATTGCTGTCTGTCATCTGCACTTCCCGGATCATGTTCTTGGCCAGGGTCATGGTATCCATCCCTTCGTCGCCGGTAATCACCACGTTGCCAGTGTAAGGCGCCATGCTGATGGAGTCAATGGCGGCAATGAGTTTCTCCCTGGAAGATCTGCTCTGGATAAAGCTGCCGTAGAGTTCCTTTTCTTCCCTGGTCAGCGCACGTACCCGGGGTTTTTCCCTGCCGGGTTGAACTTCCTGGGAGGAGGTCTCTTCCGCTTTTGCAGGTTCTCTCCTCACAGGTTTCTCCCGCCGCCTTTTCCGCCCGGCAGGTTCCCCTCCCTGTGAATCCTCTTTCAGAGTTTTCACTTGGCTGGACTCTCCTTCGAAGGGCGCTTCTTCTGTAGGCCCTTCCTCCTCAGGTTCCTCTCGGCCGGACTCTTCCTCTGACGATTCTTCCGCCTCTATCTCCTCTTCATAAAACGCTTCTTCCGGTTCTTCCTCCTCTAATTCCTCTCCGTAGAACTCCTCATCCGGCTGTTCCCCGGTTACAAACTCTTCCTCGCTCTCCCCTGATTTTCCGTCAGATCCCTCCTCGGATTCCTCTTCATAGAACGCTTCTTCCGATTGTTCCTCCTCCGACTCCTCTTCGTAGAACTCCTCCTCCGGCTGTTCCTCCTCCAGCTCCCCTTCGTAGAACTCCTCTTCCGGCTGTTCCTCCTCCGGCTCCCCTTCGTAGAGCGCTTCTTCCGGCTGCTCCTCCTCCGGCTCCTCTTCCGGCTGTCCCTCCTCCGACTTCCCTTCGTAGAACTCCTCTTCCGGCTGTTCCTCCTCCGACTCCTCTCCGTAGAACTCCTCTTCGTAGAACACTTCCTCCGGCTGTTTCTCCGTTCCCGGTTCCTCTTCGCGGAATTGCACTCCCGATCCTTCTTCGGTGATGGCCTCCTCTATCTCTTCCAGTTCCTCCACCACATCTTCCCCGGTAACAGCCTCCCCCGCGTCCCCGGCGGCGGCCAGAATTTCCTCCGGCTCCGCTCCCTGTTCCAGCTGCTCCAGCAGCCCGTCCCGGATGGACTCTTCAAAAGCCGTAAACATGGGCCCCGTCTGCCGCAGCACCTTCTGGTGAATCGCCTCCCTGCGCTTTTCCTCATTATTGCGCTTCATGCGCTCCCACTCCGCCAGGATATCCTCTATACGCATCTGGCCCGTGATCTGCTTTTCAACCTTCTCCGACTCAGGAACCACCAGGCTGATCTGCCCGTCGGATTCCATGGACAGCACTCCCGCCATCTCCTTGGGAGGCTCGATGCCCAGATTCTGCATCCGCAGCTGTTCCATGACAATGGCAGCCGTCTGATCCTCCGTCTCCCCGGAAATATCCTCGGCCGCTTTTTGCCCTGCTTGCTTCTCCTTTGAGGGCTGCGTCTCAACAGAAACGGATTCCCTGGTATTCTCTTCCTTCTCCTGCCGCCTCACGTCTCCTTCTGACAGATTTCCGCCGGCGGCATCCTCCTCTGCGGAACTTTCATTCAGGCTGGCTTCCGTATAGACTTCCTCTTCCGTCAGTTCCTCCTGGGGCAGCGCCCCGGCTTCCCCCT
Organism: Lachnospiraceae bacterium; assembly: GCA_022797535.1. Classification (GTDB taxonomy): domain Bacteria; phylum Bacillota; class Clostridia; order Lachnospirales; family Lachnospiraceae; genus Acetatifactor. Next base: position 24,879 of record JAAWKU010000038.1, read on the forward strand.
GGCCCATATCCCCGATCTCACCGGTGGCGCCGAAGAACACTTCCGTTTCCATCTGTTCCTCCGATGCCTCCTCCTGATACAGTTCCTCCGGGAATTGCTCCTGCTCTTCCCCGGGAATGCTGCCCGGTACATTTCTGTCCTCTTCCACCATGGGCGCTATAATACCGCGGGTGACGGCGTCCTGCGGTTCTTCGTCCTCCAGCACTTCCCGCAGCCCTTCGGCCAGTTCCTTCTGTAAGTTGATGGTGTTGTACTGCCCCACATCCATGGTTTTGACCTGGATCTCTATCTCCTCTGAGGGAATGCGGATGGTAGGGGCATGCAACACGTCCGTAGGCTGCACCGCCGACTGGGCTTCCTCCGCCATGCCCTGCTCCTCCTCATAAGCCGTCTCCGGATAATATTCCCCCTGCCACCCGGCTTCCTGGTAGACCGGCTCCTGCTCTTCATAGGAGGGTTCTCCCTCCTCATAGACAGGTTCCGGCTGAAAGCGACCATCATATCTTCCCTGTTGCTCGTCAGTAAGCGGCTGGTGAAGCATTTTGAGTTCCATGGCCTTCACCACATACTTCCCTTCTCCAAACCACAGGATCAGTTCGTCACACTCCTCGATGCACTTGGTAGCCAGTCCTACTCTATGGTACAGATAAGCCAGTTCATAAGCCCATTTCTCCCGATAATCCTTGGCCTTCAGTTCCTCCAGCACCGCAATGCGCTCCTCCAGGCTCACATCCTGGGCCTGATACAGTTTATACTGCAGAATGTAACGCCCTGTATCCCTGGGCGCGATCTGAACAAACTCCTTATAGTACTCTATGGCCATCACATAGTCTTCCAGCTTGATAGAGAGTTCACACAGGGAGTACACGATGGTGCGTCCTCCGGGATGGCGGTCATAAGCCAACAGCAGGATATCCCGGCTGTCCTCATATCTGCGATTGATCTTATACAGATCGCTGATGGTACACAGCATCATCACGCTCTTAACCCGGCGCCAGTCAATGGTATCCGCAATCTCCGCCGCCTGCTGGTATTCTCCCTGGGCAATCAACGCCTTTATCTCATCTGCCTTTATCCGATACTCATTTTTATCCAAAGTTTCCTCTTTCCCGCATAACCGTAAACCGGCCCACTCCAGGCTTCGGCTATGTCCGTGCCATCTCACAATTGTATACGCATATAAAATCCAGTCAACAATACACGCCAAACGTCCGATCACGGTCTATACCTTATGACCGCATCGGACTAAATAATTATATTAAGTGTATCATAGAGGGGGAAGTATGTCAAAAATAATCGTGGGAAAAAGGAGAAAAAATACCAGATATTGTGTCAGGCCCGGGAAGGGCCCGACTATATATCGACTATGAAAAAAATACTGCGTTCACTGTGCTGTCTCATCCAGATACGTCTGTACACGACTCTGTATGACTTCACAAGTATCTTCCAGTGATTTATCCCCTGCGAAATAGTACTGGGCCTCCTCCAGAATAATACTTCGTATCCTCTGGTTTTCCAGCGGATCCGCCCTCACGTATTCCATCAGTGATACCTGTTTGTCCCTCTGCTCCCGGGTCATGGCCGGATACCAGTCGCACCAGTCATCCAGGCCCTGGGACTTGTATGCCGTATAGCGTCCCTCACCCTCCTTTTCCACATCCGCAACATATAAATCAGACGCGCTTTCCACACTTTTTTCCAGGGCTTCCATATCGGTGTAAAAGGAGTATTCCGGTATCT
>JAAWKU010000039.1 GCA_022797535.1 Lachnospiraceae bacterium
CTTTTTCGGCCGTTTGGCAGCTTCTTTTTTCAGGTTGTTCTGCTCGATCTGCCGCATGTCAAAGCAGATCATCTTAAAGTACATCCGCTGGTCATCCCCACGCAGGACGCCTACCAGCCCCCGCACCACATCGGAAAGCATGGGGCTTCCGATACGGGTCTCGAAGCGGATCAGAGCATTTTCATAGTTGCCGGTCTTCATGTCCGCAATGGTCTGGTCCAGCTCCGCCCCGAAGTCCCGGCCTGCCACTCTGCGGTAGGAGGTGAGTATCTTCAGCACGTCCCGGTCATTCTCCAGGTTCTGCCCGATGGTCAGGGCAAAGCGGGGAATCTCCGCCTCAATGAGTTTGCGCCGCTTTTTTACAAAGTCAAAGGCCGCATAGTAAGTGGAGAACCACAGCGCCACGGCGGTCCCAATCAGAACCGGAACAAAGAGCGGCATCAGGAATGCCATGGGGAGCGCACAAAACCCCACGGCTCCGGCCGTCACCCAGGCCCTGGCCGTGTACACCTCCGGCGTCAGTTCCAGACCGGCAATGGAGAGCGCCGCCTGCAGCTTGTTCCGTTTCAGGCGGTCCAGCCGCAGGTAAGGGGCGAACAGTTTGGCGGTCCTTGTGATGTATACATCCAGGAGCTGTTCATTTTTCGTGCCCCGCTGTTTTTTCGCCAGCATCATCATTTTGGATGTCCTGCTGGTAGGGATGTCCGCAAAAGCCGTGGACAGGTTATAAACGGCAAAGCCGAACAGGATAATGGCAATCAGTGCTAACAGAGTCATGTTCCGTCACCTCCGTATTCAATAGGCTTGCTCAGCTTCATGATCTGCGTAAAGGCAAACAGGATGATGGCTGCACAGATGGCCAGGGCAATCTTGCCCGGCGTGGTGTAGATCAGGGTGTGGAACCAGTCCTTGTTGAGGAAATAGAGCAGCGGCACGTTGCCAATCACCAGGAACATCATGGTAATGGCTTCCCGCCTGGGCCCCTGCATCATGGCTTCCAGCTCCGACTGCACCACACGGACGTCAGAGAATTTCTGCACAATGGTAGGCAGCGTGTTCTTCATGGAACGGTCCGACTGGCACTGGATCAGGATATTGGCCCATTCGTGGAATACCCGGTTGGGTATCTTCATTTTTAAGGAGTTGATGGCGCTGGTCATGTTGGCATTGATCAGCTCGCTCTCATACACAAATGCCTCGAAGTTTGCCCTGATCGGTTCATTGATGTAAGGCAGGTTCTCCCTTACGGAGCGCAGCAGGTCCTCCGTCCGCAGGTAGGAAGTGGTGACGATGGAGATCGCGGTCTCCAGTTCCTCGTTCAGGTGTTTCTTATAGCTGGCCGCCGTGCTGCGCAGATACCATACGGGCACCAGGGAAAAGCCCAGCCCCAGGATGGGGACCAGATACACGTTGTTAATCAGCAGCGCCAGTACCGCTCCCACTGCAAACAGGATAAGCGTCAGCCGGGTAACCGCTTCATAGCGGTCTGCCCGCCCGGTATCCTTTAAAATCTGCTTGATCTCATAATCCTGGTTGAAAAATCCCTTGGCAGGCGTGCCCATAATCACGTTCAGCTCATCCGACAGGGTGGCGGTTTTCCTTCCAGTGTTGAAGATAACGTCCGTAAAATCCCGCGGCTTTACTTCAAAGAGTGCCAGAAGCCCGGCACTCAGCAGGGTAAAACAGATAAGATAAATCCAGTGCAACTATTCCACCTCCTTTCCCAATGGTTGTTTTTTTGCGGCTCCCCTGCGGGATGTCCCGGTTTCCAGGAATTCCTGCAGCTCCTTGTGGGAGATTCCGTTATCCAGAAGCCGTTTTTTCAGTGTTTCCGACATGGTTCCCATTTTGCGGTGGCGTCCTACCACATGGGCGGCTCCGTGTTCATCGGTCACATTATCCACCACTTCATATTTATAAAGGGAGCGGTACAGCAGTTTTCCGTCCAGATAGTCCTCCCCTTCGATAATCTCCATGATTTTCCGGGAACGGTCCTCCAGCTGTTTGGTGAACACTACCACGGGATAGGCTTCCACCATGATCTGCATGAGGATGGAATCGTCCATGCTGTATTTCCGCTTGGCCAGGGTCATCATACGCCGGTAGGTGCTCTCGCAGGAGTTGGAGTGGATGGTGGTGCAGACCGTATGGCCGGTACGGGAGCTTTCCGCTGCAGACAGGCTCTCTGCCGCCGACCGCATCTCCCCCACGCCGATCACATCCGGGTGCTTGCGTAGCACACGCTCCAGAAGAAAGTCCTGATTGATGTTCATGGATGGGTTCTCATGGGGGCGGGTCAGCAGGTGGACCACGGAGTTTAAAATATTCCCGTTTTCATCCCTTTTCACCAGGTCAAACTCCCGGCTGCCCTCCTCGATGGTGATGAGGCGGCGGTTGTTGGGCACGTTGGATAAGAGCCATGCCATGATGGTTGTCTTCCCGGAACCGGTGGAGCCGGCGATGCACACGGAAACCCCGTAGCGGATGCAGGCAGTCAGGAAATGGAGCATCTCCGGCGTAGCGCTGCCGGAATCCAGGAGCTTTTCCTCGGATACCGTATTCTGGTTGACGATACGGATGGACGCGTTGATCCCCACCTCCGAATCCACGATGGGCGTTTTATCCACGGAGATACGGATGTTCTTGTCCAGAAAGCCGATGACGGAGGGCATGGTGTCGTCAATGACCATGCCGCAGGCGTTCAGCATACGCCGCACCACATCAATGGCGTGCTGGGGAGAGGAAAAACGGTCTGGTATCTTGATGCTGCGCCCGCTGTTCATAATGACTTCAATATCGTTATAGGCATTGATGTTCACCTCTTCCACCCCCGGCTGGTAGATCCATTTCTTCAGGAAGGAATAGCCTGCCATATCTTCATAGAGCCTGGCGCAGAGCTGCTCGGTGGTAAGCCCTTTGATGGCGTATTTGCGTTTCACCAGATACTGCACCATCAGCTCCTTTAATACCGTGGCTGCCCGTTCCGAATCGTTTTCCCCGGCGCCGGCGATGGTGGAGGCGTGGTTTTCGGAGAAATAGCGCTGTACGTCTTCCAGCACCTGTTCATAAGTCAGGGCACCGTTTTCCGTGGGGGCAAAGAAAATATCATTTAAGTTATTCATCCTTCGTATTCCTCCCCGTCTTCGTCTTCCCTGTATGCGTCCTCTTCATATTCCTCATCTCCGTATGCCTCATCCTCATAGCGTTCCTCCTCCTGCTGCTCGGCAAGCTCCATCTGTTCCAGGGCATCCAGCACCCTGTTTAAAGAGGCGGTATATTTGGAGTTGCAGTATTTGATGGCCCGGAACATGCCTCCTTCGGTGGCGCAGCGGTCAATCTCCTTTCCATAGGGCAGGAGGCCGTCAAAGCCGCCGATGATATAGCCCATCTCGTCAAAGGCGTGGAAAGGGCGGGCCATGCCGGCAAAGGTCATGTGCTCATGGTAATGGAAACGCCCGTCCACCAGTAAAGGCTGGTGCGCTTTCAGGTAATTGATTCCTTTTAAATCCGGTGTTACGATGCGGAGCACCAGATCCCCGGATTCAATGGCGGCAGGCGTGAATACGTTGGTCATAACAGAACTGCAGTCCAGGATGACGTAATCCACCAGCTTTTTTACGGAGGATATGAGCTGCAGGGCCATCTGGTAGTCCGTTTCCGGATAGCTTAACGGGTTTTCCCCGGCGCAGTATCCCATAAGGCCGATATAGGGGTAATTCTTCAGCACCGTCACATGGCTGGCTGCCAGGGATGTGTCAATCTCCACGCTGGTCAGCACCTGGCCGATGGAGGCGGCCGTGGTGGTGATCTGCTCCGGGAGCCAGACCGGGAGCATGGGGATGCCGGGCTCCCCGTTTATGATGATGGCCTTTCGTTTGTCACGGGTCAGCGCTTTGGCAAGGATGCAGCAGAACATGGATTTGCCGCTGCCGGGGCTGCCCCAGACCGTGATTGTTTTGGACATGGAAACCATTCCTCCTTTCTGCCTGCGGTCAGGTATTGTTATCCGGATTTTTGTCCGAATCATTTTTGCTGCTGTTTCCGGTTTCTTTTGTTGTTTCATTTTCCTCTGTGGAGGCAGGTTCTTCCCCGCTTTCCTCCCCACTTCCGGCTTCCGGATTGTCTGTTTCCCCTTCTGCGTCCATTTCTTCCGTTTCCTCCTCCGAAGGCTCCGGGAAATAGATTTCCTGCAGGATGGTATCCTGTTCTGCCAGAAGCTCTTCTGCCAGTGTTTCATTGCCCCGGGAGATCAGGGCTACATGGGCAACCCCGTCATTTTCCAGGGAAGTAATCACTCGTGCCTGTTCCGGGCTTGCAAGTACCGTGATGGTGGCGGACTGCTGTTTTTCCTCATCCTCCACAGGCTCCTTTGCGTTGTCCACGTTGACGCCTTTGGCATCCGTGACGGAAAGCACCCGGACAAAGCGGAGCTCCGGGACCTCCTGGGCTGCATCCAGGAAATGATAAACCCGGATGATGTCGCCCGGCTGCAGCTTGTCGGACAGGCCGGACGCCAGCGTCTTGACGGTCAGGGAGATGGCCACTTTCCCGGAGGGGATGTTGTTTAAGGCCACATCCGAGGAGACCGGGACGGCGCTGATTTTGGAAGTCAGGATATAATCGCCCTGGGATAAGTCCGCTGTGGCATAAAGTCCTTTCACATCACTGAGCGTGTGGGCGATGTTGGGGGGAAGGTTGTAGCTCCCCACTTCCACAGTCTCCGTATTGTCAGCTGAGAGCTGTTCTCCTTTCAGCACGGGCTTTGTAATGCGGACAATCTCTGTCTTGCCGTTGGTCTGTTTTGCAATGGTGGGCAGGGCGACAAAGGCGATAACGGCTGCCAGCAGGATGCTGAGCAGGCCGAAGATAAAGCGGTTATTCAGTTTCATGGTTGATTTCACTCCTGTCATTGAAAATGTGGCATCTGCCGCTGGTTCTGCCGGATAAGGCATATCGTGTGATTCTACGGGGCAGATGAAGTTATAAAATTGCAGTTATCGTGACGGCCAGGCTCCCAATCATCAGGAACGGCACAAAGGGAAGGGAAAGCATTTCCTCTTTCCGCCTGTGCCGCATTGCCAGGGAGACACAGGCCGCAAGGCCGGAAGCAGTAAGCAGGATGGCCAGCATCCGGGAAGGGCCGTAGAGAAAGCCCATCGCTGCTGCCAGCTTGATATCCCCGCCCCCGATGCCGGCGCCCTCTTTTGACATCATTGCGGCAGCCAGTAAAATCAGAAAGCCGGCTGCTGCCCCGGTAAAAGAGTATAAAAATAAAAACGGCAGAAGGGCGGTTCCAAATGCCGCTGTACGGACAAGAGGCGCCGCAAGGGCAAAGGGGAGGAAAAGCAGGAGCGCCCGGTCGGGCACCCGCTTCTTTTTCAGGTCGTATGCGGCAAATCCAGCGATGCACACAAGGGCCAGCAGTTCATAAAGAAAAAGGATATGGCTATTCACGGTTGGTATACCAGTCATCAAACACGCTCTGGTGGATGGTGATGTAGTCGTTTAAGTTGACCGAGAGCATCCCGTCCGGCGTCCATGCGTCCCATACCTGGGTATATACCACATAGCTTGTGCTGTCCGGGAACCATACCGGCGTAAAATGTACGGTGCGCCCATATGTGGAAAATTCGTTGGGCTGGAAGGTGAACCGTGCGCTGCGTCCGCTGGAAACGCGCTGTAAGAGCCGCAGGTAGGTATTATACTGAAATTCCGGAAATACGGAAAAGGCAGTCTGCGGGTTGCTGTGGTGTCCGTCCGGCGAGTTGGTGGACAAAGTGGCCCTCACTTCCGTTTTGACACCGTACCCGCTCTTCATGTCCTTTCCGTTTGCCGTTGGCACGATATCATCCGGCATTAAAGTCATGGCGCCGCTGATGGAGGCGGAGTAACCGGTATAGTCGTACTCCCAGTCTCCCCGGTCTACCCAGTGGCCGTCATCCTCCCCATGGCTGCACCACTGCCAGTCAGGGACCCAGTGGCAGCTCCACACGCCCCAGCTTGCGTTTAGCTTCTGCGGATTCACCGGGAGGGCAGGGACGGTATAGCCGGGGTTAATGTCCGTTGCCAGAGGGTCAGGCGGTATCTTTTCATTCAGGTCCACGATTTTCGCCACAAAGGTATCCTGGGCGGTAAAGCCCCTGCTTAATGACACCGTAATGGTAATGGTCTGCGGCGTAGGAGGTGTGTGCCATTTCACCCATACCAGCTGGGAGTCATTTGCCGGGATAACAATGTTCCGGACGGTGTAAGACCTTCCCATGATATGGAAGGTGACCGTTGCCGGATTATCCGGTGTCAGACGTCCGCCTGTCCGCAGGCGGATGGCAGTGATCACATCCGTGTCCACCCGGTATTCCACATCCGGCGCTTCGATCTCCCCGCCGGGCTCTTCCGTTTCCTCAAACCAGACAATGCCGATCCCCAGGGCATTTATGATATCCGCATTGGACTGTATCCCCCGCCTCCCTCCGCCCCAGGCCGGAAAGCCAAGGTCGTCGTATTCCAGGAACAGGGCAAGAGGGAGGTTCTGGAATGCCACCGAGGGCAGCTTACTGCGCAGGGCGCCGCCGGAGAGCTGGTCATAGAGGGCGGCCTCCGTTGCCGTAAAAGCGTATTTTGCCCCATTGAAGGTCACATAGGCAATGGGTTCTAAAAGGATCTTGTATTCCCCGGACAGCATGCGCTCATAGCTGACGCCTGCGGCATCCGCCACCATCATGCAGGCATACTCTGAACAGAAATAGCGCTTGATGGCTTCAATGGTGGCAGGCCGGCTGTTGCTGGTGATGATGGTCGGCATGGAATAGGCGGGCTGACGGCAGTTATAGGGGACGCCGGACTGCAGGGAGACCGAAGCCCCGTCCCGGTACTGGATCTTGTTCACTTTGCCGAAATGGAGCATCGTGGCGGACTGGCTGTGGTTGGCAAAATCCACCGGCGTACTCACGGTAGCACCGGACTGGGCATCCACCACCGTCACCCGTACCCCGTCATTCTCGGGGGACCAGAAGTTGGTGGAAGTGCCCTGGTTCATGTTGCCGCCGCCTCCGTCAAGGTTGCCCTGTCCGGAAGCGAAGGCCTGTGCGGGACACAGGCAGAGCAGGAGCGCGGCGGTGCAGAGGATGGCATAAAAGCGTTTCAATCAGTATCACACTCCAATCTTTTTGCATAAAAGAAAACCGCCTTGGATGACGGTTTTCCGGTTTACAGTTATTATTCAGTTGTATTTTTGCGATACGAGGGTATCATCAGTTGCCCATGTTCCCGACCATCTTATTCGGATCACCGCTGCTGTCTATGGCGGCCTGGTTGACCTGTCCGGGTACCACCCAGCCGAATACAGGATCGTATACGGCGCCGTTCTCATTGGTGGAGCCGGCTGCAGGCGTATCCCCTTTTCCGGTATCGGTGGAAGAGGGGGCTGTATTCGGAGCGGGGTTTACAGGATGTTCCCCGCCGGTGTCTGCCGTGACGGCCTTGCCTTCCGGGGGCGGGGGAGGCGTTTCCTCCTTTGTTTCTTCGGGAACAAAGTCAATCACGATTTCCTGTTCGGATTCCTCCGCCACCTTTGGATATCCCTCCAGTTTTTCCTCTGCGCTGTTCTGGCCGGGGATGCCGGTATCCGTACGGTCCTGCAAGCCTCCCGTGGAATCCGTGATATCCGGAGTGTCTTTCCATTCATCCTGAACGGCATCCGGTGGCTGTTCATCCGGCAGGAAGGCGGTTTTTGTATCCCGGCCCGCAAGCCAACAGACGGCAAGGATGGCAATACAGGAAACAGAAAGGGCTGTGACAAGGAATCCTTTGGATTTGAAAATTTTCTTCATATAGCAGTCATCTCCTTTTTTCTTTCTGTATATCCTTTACGGTTTTATGACAGGGTTTTTCAACAAAAAAGCAAATTTGATGGGATACCTGCAGTCCGGCCATCATAAACTGCTGCCTGCTGTCCTGCGGCGTCCGATGAAGCGGAAGGCCAGAAAGCCAGCAAGGGCCGTGAACAGGGTGGTGAGGATGAACTTTTTGGATGTAAACAGTTTTTTCATAAGAGAAAGCTCCTTTCATAGCTGGCGGCTGTATGTCTCCAGCAGCCTAAAATTTGGTGTTATGGTAGCCGGTCAGCTCTACGCGCCGGGTAATGGCGGGGTAAGAGTGGCCGGACATGTAGACATAGAACTCGACATTGCAGGTGAATACATACTCCACCCGGTCGCCTGTTACATGGAATGCAAGGTGGATGTCCCTTACCCGGTAGTCATCTGTGGAAAGGGGGATCTTGCTGGCGAGGCCGTCTGTCACCATGTCCTCCAGCATGGCGGTATAATCGCTGCTGGAGTAGAGGGTATTTAAGTATTCGCTGAAATTGGTCTCCCTCTGGGAACGGTAGGTGTCCGCATAGATGCTGGCGCTCAGGTTGTTCAGCTCCATCTTTGCGCCATTGCGGATGTTGATGCAGGTGATGCGGATGGAGGCGTACAGCAGCAGGAAGGAGACCAGCATCACGATCCCCACTACAAAGAAGCAGGTAAAAATAGAAATATCCCCGCGGTCATTCCCGAGGGGATTCCTGCCTGTGCCTTTTTTCATACATTTCTTCATGGGCCACCTCACTTCCAGTAATGCTCACTGACGCCCGCTCCCCTGGAAACAACGGTGATGTTCACCAGGTTGAAGTTCCAGAAGCCTCCCAGCTTTGCCCTGCCCGTGATGGTGATGTAGAAGGGGGTGCCCAGCTGGATGGCCCGGCTCATGCCGGACGGGGTAGGAGACTTGTAGGAGGCGTCAATGGAATAGGAGATATTTTCAGCCCCTTCAATCTGGGAACAGAGGAACTGAAAAAGCTGGTCCGTCTCTCCATTGATGCCGCCGGAAAGCTGGATCTGCTTCACCATCTGGTCTGCACAGTGGTCCAGCTCCTGTTTGGTGGAGATGATGCTGAACAGGTTCAGGATGAAAGCAAGCAGGAGCACCGCAATGAAAATGAATACCACCGTACTGAAATAGTTGACGTCCCCACGATCATTTTTCAGTATGGCTGCCGGACTCCTGCAGATTCTGCCTTTATGGGGAGAGGCTCTTCCGGCTGCTTTGGACATTGTGCCTGGAGTTGTTTGGGACAAAGTAAAACCACCGCCTTTCTGACGAAAACAGCCGTCTCCCTGGATGGAAAACGGCTGCTTTACATATTTTTGACTGTACCAAGTATAGCATGGATACCTTTACGGGGAAAGAGCAGAACCGTGCCAATGCTGTGCCGATGATGTGCCAATTTGAAGGTAGAAGGAAATTTGAGGATGAAAGGCATGGGATTTGGTTATTTTTGTCTGGGGTGGCAAATTGTAATTTTTGGTTTTTTATGATAAGATAGGATATAAGAAAGAATCTGCGGCAAATAATACAGGCCGGAACGGAAACAATAGGATAGAGGTGTCTGCATAAAATGAATCAGGAAGAAAATACCATATCAGCCAGCAGCGAAAAGAAGCCGGAACAGGTAGCGAAATATACGGCGAAGGACAGCGTGTTTACCTCGCTCTTCCGGGAGCCGAAATATCTGTTGCAGCTGTATCAGGCACTGCATCCAGAAGACCATGAGGCAACGGAGGACAGCATCCGGAATGTGACGATCACAAATGTCCTTCTGGATCAGTTTTATAATGATGTCGGCTTTCAGGTCGGGGAAAAGATCGTCATATTGGTGGAGCAGCAGTCCAGCTGGAGCATCAATATTGTGGTGCGTTGCCTGTTATATCTTGCCCAGACTTATCAGGAATATTTTGAGAGCACAAAACAAAATGTGTATGGGAGCAAAAAGCTGGATCTTCCAAAGCCTGAGATGTACGTGATTTTCACCGGTAACCGGAAAATAAAACCGGAATATCTGTATCTGTCGAAGGAATTTTTTGGCGGGGATGACAGTGTTCTTGATGTAAAGGTCAAAATGATCTATGATGGGAAAGAGGGGGATATCATCAATCAGTATGTGGCCTTTACAAGGATATATAATGAACAGATCAGGCTTCATGGAAGGACCAGGGAGGCGGTACTGGAGACAATCCGTATCTGTAAAGACCAGAATGTACTGCGCGAGTATCTGTCGGGACGTGAAAAGGAGGTTGTGGATATCATGATGACATTGTTTAATGAAGAATATATTTTGAAGACTTATGTGGAGAGTAGAGAAAAGGAAGCATCTGAGAGGACAAAAATAGGAACGGCTCAAAAGCTGTATAAAAAAGGGAATTCAGTAGAGGATATCGCAGATACTTTTGATGTCTCTGTGAAAGAGGTGGAACAGTGGCTTGAACTTGTTGGCGTATAAGGCAATATATGAACCTTAAATAGAAGCTGGTAAGTAGATATTATTTGGGGGATAAATGTGGAACTTCTGATTTTTAAAGACTGTTCCACATTTTTGCTAAATGGGAGAAAAAGCACAGAATATCAATATGAACAATCAAATGACTAAAAAGCAGCATTATGTGCCTCAATTTTATTTGAATAATTTTATAAATAAGAGCCATAAGCTTAATGTTTATGATCGTAAAAAAGAGTGTTTCTTTGAAGTTTCTCCCAGAGAAATTTGTTTTGAGAATTATCTTCATGAAACGCTTTGGGAAGATGCAAATCCCAGACTGGGGAAATACATTTTACCGAACCAGATTGAAGAAAGTCTTTCTATGCAAGAAAGCACTTATAGTGCAATTTTAAAAAGGGTAATAGAAATTTGTAAGGACCCAAAGAATAAGTATGCTCTTATTTGTAACCGAGAAGATAAACAACTATTGGCAAAGTTTGTAACTAATATGCTTGTTAGGAATCCTTGGATACTTCATCAAGTTGATGAAAACTGTTTTTCGGATGGTATAATGGATAATGATGAAATTCAGGCGATTGACCAGATGCTCTATGGCATGCAGTTTGGAGGAACAAAATCTTTAGTAAGAGCAGCTAATAAAATGGTATGGTTAGATGAGAAATTTATTCCTGGGCAAATTTGCGAAGATCTCCGATGCTTAAACTTTTGCTTTTTGATAGCTTCAGATAATAATTTTGTGACAAGTAGTTTTCCTGTATTATACGAAACATATGATTTGGAAGAACGTACATATTTGGATAATATCTATATCCCTCTTAATCCGCAGATTGCATTATTATATAGCAGGGGAGATAAATTTAAACCGTTCAGAAATAAAGAGGCATTTCTTACAGCTGATATGGTTCAGCTCTTGAATAATGGCTACTTTAAGTGTGAAAATGAACAAGCCAGATTTATTATTGCAAATAACAAAATAGTTTTAGAGAAACTCATAAATATCCAAAACTGATATTTTTTCATACAAATTATATTATCAGTATAATGACAAATCCGGGAATCGGTGTTATAGTGGTTACAGTTAAGAATAACGCGGACCGGATGAGTCCAGAAAGGAAAAAATCATGGCAACAGTTAATTTCGCTGCGAATGGATTCGCATATTATCTGCATAGCGAACATTATGAGACTCTGTTCAGTAAAGAAAAAGAACAGAGTCTGGTTAAGATGCGCTCATGTAAGGTAAGAAAAAGGCGAAAAACTGTGTGATATCCAAATGGCAGACAGGATATAAATGCCTGCCGGAAATAGAACATGGATTTATGTACCGCTTATCTTGTATGAGGTAGGCGGTATTTTTTACGCTCCATTAGCTCAGTTGGGAGAGCACTCGACTTTTAATCGAGTGGCCATGGGTCCGAGTCCCATATGGAGCATGACCGCCTGTATATGGAATTCTGATAACAGGAGGTGAGAATCATGGGAAATTTACCAGTTATAGATATGGTAAAGACAGGACAGAACATTGGAAGGCTGCGGAAGCAGGCAGGACTGTCGGTAAGGGATCTGCAGGATGTTTTTGGTTTTGCCACACCGCAGGCCATATACAAGTGGCAGCAGGGGGTAGCACTGCCAACAATAGATAATCTGGTGGTACTTGCGGCAGTCCTGCAGGTCCGGATGGATGACATTCTGGTTACTGACATGACAGCACAAACACCAATCGGTGCATGAACTGAAAACATAGAAAAATAGCAATAAAACGGCAGGCTGTAAGTGCCTGTAGTAAGGTCCCTTGGTCTAAAGGTCAGGACACCGGCCTTTCAAGCCGGAGGTATTGGGTTCAAGTCCCATGGGGATCATTATGGCTCCTTAGTCTAAAGGTCAGGACGCCGGCCTCTCAAGCCGGAAATGATGGGTTCAAGTCCCACAGGAGCTACTGTGGCCATAGGACAGTGGCAGTCCGGCAGATTGTGGCTCTGCTCACGGGGGTTCGATTCCCCCTGGTCACCCCATGGATGGGTATGCCCAGCGGCGAGGGCAGCGGACTGTAAATCCGTTACAAAGAAACAACGCAGGTTCGAGTCCTGCCCCATCCACTTTTTGTTTGCGTGTCCGAGCGGTCTATGGTGCCACCCTGCTAAGGTGGTGTGCAGCAACGCACCGAAGGTTCGAATCCTTCCGCAAACGTGCTGGAGTCAGATATGATCTGGCTCTTTTTTAAAAACTGGAGGAAGTTGCTACTCACTTTTCAAATCCTTTTTTACTTTGTTATATGTTGTTATAAACAATACTGTCCAAAGCATGGGAATTGCTGAATATCCTGCACTAACCTGTCCTTTATTAATCAATACATATCCAATTCCTATAAAAGTTAATATTGTAAAAAGAATACTTAGCATAAAGAGAATTTTCTTTAATATCTTTTTATTTATAATATTGTCCTCCCAAAATCCCTACTTTTCCAGTCCTACAAATATGAATTTCTATGTTCATAAATTGCATATTATTTAAATGAATTAGTAAGTCTGTGGATATGATTGCACATAAGTTTTCATCATCAGTGTTCCAAATCGTTGTTCCAGCGTTCCAATATATTCTTTCTTTATATACAACTCAGTACCACTATATAATGGAATTGCATTTCCGGGATACTCGCTGTCACCTTTATAACTTGATGACCATTTTTTCATAATAAAGACAATATCATTTTCCTTATTGACTGCAATATATCTCCCATGTAAAAAATCAAATTCAATATGAACGTTAAGCAGTTTAGAAACCAACATTCCAGGCCACAGATATTCTTCATCTTCTAATTCTCGATCTAATGTGCTAATAAAACTAATCAGTGCTTCCGAATTATCTGAAATCATATAGATTTCTCCTTCTTCAACCGTTGTGGCTAAACATTGTTGGAATGGATTCTGATGTTCTTCAGCATCCGCCCCTGCTATTCCTTGGTATGCAAATGCCAAAGATACTTGATGATAATCAATGCGTTTTCTTATCTCGGAGCGCCCGATTAGAATATATTCATCTTCACTATTTATAAAAAAAGGCTCGCACGAGTTATCCTTCTCATACAGATGATTTTTTGGTTGCATATCACGGCACTTAAATAATCTATACATCCCTTGATAGTCAGGCATTAATCGAAGCAAATTCTGTGGAATCAACTCGGGTTTTCTGTCCCAAAAAGCTTTTTCAATGATTGTATGGAGCGCATATTGAATTACATATGATTTGTATACGGTATTTGCTTCAGGAATCTTGCTTTCTCCTCCAACAAAATCTTGCATTTTTTTATTCAATTTCCTTGATGCATGTAGTTTTTCATAAAGTTCTGCATAGTTAATACCACAAGTATTGACCACCTGCATAACCGGATCCCGATATATTGAATTCTCAGCGTATTCATCAAATCCTTTTCGAGGCTCTTCTTTCCCAAGATCATATAGTTGTTCTGCTAAGTAAAACTCGATATCTTCCTGTTCCATGTAATCAGGTGCATGTTTATCAGAACTCCTTAAAAGAAAGTTCTTATATATTGTAAATTCCGAAAATATGACGTCCAAAAGTAGATTTCCGGTTGGATAAACAGCATTAATTGCATTTATCATTCGATCTATATTCAAATCCTTCAGACGATAACCATAACATCTTACTAAATCTGCGATTGCTATTTGTGTCACAAGATTATACTGTTCATAATGCGCTAGACAAAATACTATCGATTCTGTGAATGCTGAATAATTCTCTTCTTCAGCAGCATTCGCCAAATAGGCATAAGTTGCCAGAAACGATTCCTTACCTTCATCAATGAACCGCATTAATAAACAGTTACGTAGTCCTAATAATTCATTCTTTTCTTCCAAAACATTATCAATAGGATATTGATCAAGATTCGGAAAACGAAGCTTCATAATATTGTATACACTTTGCCAAATCGTGGTAATACTACCCTTGTCAAATCCAATCGCAAAAAGTGCGTCCAAAAGACCTTTTGTAACTCTGCCTGAATGTGAGATAATAACTTCAGGCAATTCACGATAAAACGTGTCACGCCCCACATCAGAGCTCAGTCGTATGCTATTGATAAATTCATCTTTATCAATTAAAGAGCTTCCCCATTCGTATGAGTAAAGGTACATCAACATATGAATTTCTGACATTTCTTTATCATCCAGACCTAATCGTTCAATAATTTGTAGAATAATATCCTTATGTCTCTGACTATAGCTCCACCCACCGGCTTTAGTAATTATAAACTTCAGTATGCCGAGTAGAGCATCTTTATCATCCTGATAGTCCTCAAGGAATCCACAGATATCTTGTATATCTCGCTCAATTAAATCATGTGTTTCGAACCATTTTTTTGCGTCCTCTAGGGTTAAGGCTTCAAAATGTGTTTGATTGTTTTCAAAAACATGAACTTTTTTCTCACCGTCTTTGTTGTTTGTATCGTTGGCTTTCTTTATATGGAAATACTCTATATACTGTGAAACATCAAATCCTTCTGATTCGACTGTTAATAAAAAGTCTTTGATACTCCCATCTTTCCAAGAATCATTGTCTGGCCAAGGACTATCAAGGATATTGAATCTTGAAACAACATTGATAACAAGTTCATTCATTCGGCACTTAATTCGTAATCTTTTATCATCGTCTGTTCCTATGCACATCTGCTCTAGTGTTCTAAATACAGATGTGGCTGCAGCAATTATTCTTGGACTTGTATCATTTGGAAGCGACTCAATTAGTCCAATTACTATATCCAAATAGCAAGAATCATTGCAATACCTCTCTATAGCAGAACATAACATACGCTCCACAACCCAGCCTTTTCCATACTTAATCTGAAACTCGGACAAGAATGCAAGCGCATACCTCGGGTCTGTTTTGAGCAATTTATTAAACCAGCGGTTTAGAAAGTGCTTTGTCTCTCTTCCATCAGTATGATTCCAGAGAGCTATTGACATTTTCGTTATTGTGTCGCGTTCCTCTTCTGGATTTCCTGCAACAGATTCAAAAAATATTTCATAAGAATCCATAATCTGTTCCAGAATAATGTCTTTATGAAATCCATATGCAACAAGATAACGTGTACACATATCAAAATACTCTAAAGCCTCAGGCCGATTATACTTTGAAATAAGGCTAACAAAGCGGAGTTTTGCCGCAGCTATGCAGTCATATACCTCTTTTTTTTCTATTTTGTTCTGAGTTCTTAATAAATAAGGTTTTACGATTTTATAATTATCAATAGTCAAAAAGTGGAATATTAACTTCAAAAATTCTGCATCAGTTAATGGACCTCCCATGCTATGATCAAAACTTGTTCCCGTTTCATCATCAAGTCGCTCAAGAATTCCTAATGCTTTCTCCAGATTCTCTACTGTCCCATTTTGGACAATCAATTCTATCGCTTGTTCATATGACCTTGTTAACTCATTCTGGAGAAAATACAAATCACAAGTACGTGGTTCTCCCTTAAAAACTTCCGTATCCTGTAGCAATAGTTCCAAATTAGTAATTGCTGATTCACAGATAGATTTAGAATTCATTTGTACTGCGTGTGCACACAATTCTGCCATCTTGATAGAATAAATTATCCAATTATAGAACCAATTGGTGTTCTCACAATCGGTAATGACTGCTTCTATAATTTTTCTATCTCCTTGCTTAGTGAGATAGTATACTTGTGAGAATAATTCTTTGAAAAATCGTATATCTTCTTCTCCTGGTACCTTCAATTTTTTTATTTTTTCCCAGTTCTTAATTGCAATTTTATAGGAAACATCACTTTGTGGATAATATCCCGTTTCAATATAGGAAAGATAGCTTTTCCAATGAATAAGTTGTTGCTCCTCTGCAATTGAAGCAATTTCATCAAATCCTATGTAATCCTGTAACTCATCATATGCAATCTCAATACATTGCTTTCGTATTGAAACATCTTCTTTTTCTATTCCCTCCATAAGCTTAGGAATGATATTAACTCCCTGTTCATCAAGATGATATCTAAAATAGTATTTAAAATCCTCAATCTTGTACTGTCTAGCATCTGTATCTAAATACAGTTCCCACCAAGGTGTAATACCAGCTTTGGAAGAAATATAACATGCCAGTCGCCCTGTATTCTTATCAAAGGTTGGTTCTCCATCAATCTGCATTAATTGATTTAGTTTAGAAGCACCTTTTATATCGCATATTGCTTGGAAATATTCTGCACCAGTACTTTCGAATTCGTTCATATCATCGAGCATTGCCAACAATTCACCTGCTGTTACCAGTGCAATTAAATTTCTGATTCTTCCCGCACTTCGAATAATACAATTCAGATTCGTTCTTATACGTTTTCGAGAATACCCCTCTGAAACCGATTTAAGAACAAATTCTTTTTCAATCAGAGCAGTATTTTCAACATCCCTCTTAATCTTATACAGTAGTTCCGTAAGATAATAAAATGACTTATCAAATTCAAAAAATGGTTTTTCCTGTAACCAATCAGCAAGGATACCATAAACGTTTCTCTCTAAATCAACCTTTTTCTCCTTTAATAAGGACAACACAAATCTACGAAAACTTTCATGATAAATTGAAAAGCCACCACTTAGAGTATTTTCATTCAATAATGGGTGAAGCTTCGATATATCGTGTTCTACAAATTCTCCATCTCCTGTAATCTCCTTTAAATCATCTAGACTAAGATAGAAATCTGCCCCGCAAAGCGCATTAACCGTGCGGTTGTTACGAACCTTTGTATATAGATAGGAATAATACTTAGACAAACCGATATCATAATCAGGTATTTTGTCTATTAATTCTTTATTTACATCTAAGTTTCGTAATTGACGCAAGATATAACTAAGGTATAGAGCATTTCCTTGGGATTTCTTAAGTAGATATGCACTTATTAATAAAATATCGTCATCTCCAATAATGTCATCAATAACCCGAAACGTTGCCATCAAAGATTTTACTTGTTCAATTCCCCATGGCTCGATTTCAAATACACAGTAGTTCTTGTCCTTAAAACCCTCCAATTCATCGATTGGCTGTGATGATATTAATACATGGCAGTTGTCAGGAAAATGTATTTCCAACAGTTCAGAAATTATTTCAGTTTCAGAGCGTGAAATAAGATCTTTATGTAGCTCATATTCTCTGGAAATATGATCAAGGCCATCTACTATTAAATAGAATTCTTCGTCAATAAAACAAAGCAAATTTTCAAGTTCTTCTTTATCAGCACCAAAGATTGTTTTCTTATTTTCAACCAATTCTGGACATTGTTCTACAATCTGCCAAATCAAATTTCCATATAAAGAATCAACACATATTCTCTCAAGACTATTCGTATCCTGTAATGACTGGAAGCAATTATAATGTATAACTTTACAATCATCATTTTTAAGTTTATCTATATATTCATTGACAAGCCACGACTTTCCAGATCCAGGATTTCCCGTAATAATAACACGTTTTGAATTACGAATCTCTCTATGTAATCTTTCAATCTCATCCCCAAGTATTATCTGATGTGCTGAATCAACAGGAAATCTTTGATCAAATTTCCCATAATCCATTATGAGACCAAGACGGCCAAGCAACGCATTAGTATTAAGTCTATTACCCATCGCTCTGGAATGTTTCACTTCTGCTGCGAGCTTATAAATAACATCCTCTAAGGTGAGATTATTATTTGGATAAATACCTACGCCCAATTTCTCAGCCTGCCTAATAATCACATTTTCAATGCCACCCGGATTCTTCAAATCAAGGCTTGCTTTCGGCATTTCTAGAATAATCGTAAGTTCATTACAAAAAGATAGAAAGTCTTCTCTGGTGATAAGCCCTGACCTAATTGCCAAATTAAATTTTCTCCACGTTTTTGGAGGTAGATTTTCTACTGGCCAAAATACCTCTCCATCAAACGAATATGCGGTAATTAAAAAAGGTAGTGCCTGTTCTTGAATAGGCTTCAAAAACTCTATAATCGGATCATCATCAGTAGGCCTGTTCCACGCAAGGCATAACTTTATCTGAGTATCATTTTCAGATTCTTTTCTTGTTTTCCAAGAAGAGAAAAGATCACATAACGCAGTATCATGTCCATTGCCGTTTGCAAAGTCATCTTTAGTAAGTTTGTGAGATCTTTCATCATCCGAATACTTTATCTGAAATTCTGTGATACCATTAGGCGTCTTCACCTTTAGATCGTCAAATTTATCTCCACTGAAATCCTTACGATCAATAATTATTTCAGCATCTGTCTGGTGAAGCAACAGTTGTAGGATTATTGAAACAGTAAAATAATCCTGATATTCATATCCTTCATGGATTGCGCTCTGCATTTAATAGCCTCCTCATGTCAACACTGCGTGAATCAACTTTTTAATTCTTCACCTGTCATCAAGTCATACGTTTCCTTATGCCTGTATAGTAAGTTAAATCGTAAGATGACTCACTACTAATAATTTCAACAAATGCCAGTTTATATTTGTGATTATAAATTATCTTCAATCGGAACTCAATACTGAGAAAGATATAAATACACATAAAAAGCAGGGGTGCCAAAATAAACAGCACCCCCGTATCCTTTTACAAAAATCATTCCCCTACAGATTCTGACGGATGATCCGTGTAATAATCCCCACGGCCACGCCCCGTTCTTCATCCAGACGGGTTACAGCAAAGCTCACGTCATCCTTCTTGCCGGGAGTCCGGTAGTCATAGCAGGAGTGGGCTACCGCGTTGACGCCGTTGGAGAGCCGGATATAGACCACGCCTTTATGTACATCCGTGACCTTGCCGGCATATTTACTCTGGATGCGGCATTTTTTCAGGTTGTCATGGCTGGTGTTCTGGGACACGCTCTTGATGTCAGCTTTGATTCCCATATCTTCCAGGTTGTCGCGGCGCACGCTCAGGATGCGCACAAGCACCTGGTCTCCCACAGAAAACCGCTCGTGGGCATCCCCGATCCACTCCCAGGCCAGGTCACGGGCCATGATGGAGCATTCCACCCCGAAAACCTCTACCCGGATGACTTTTTCCGCCACGGCAATCACACGGGCCTGGGCGATACGGCCTTCATAGATGCGGTACATTCCCACAGCATCCGTATCCAGATAGAAAATCTGCCGTTTTCGGAGCATGGCTTCTTTCCGGCTTGCCACCACGCTGCGGGATTTGGAGTCAATGCCTTTTACAATAAAGTCGATTTCTGCGCCAAGCATGTTGCCGAGGATTTTGTTCTGGCGCAGCATCAGCTCCGCATATTCCTGTCCGGAAGGGCTGCGGCCGATGTTAATCATCATCTCCTTTAAGGGAATGACTATCCGGAATCCCTTATAGTCTACGATGGAAATGGTCTTTCCATTGTCCGTCTGCTCAATTCCGCCAAGCTGTCCGGTAAGGATGCGCCTGGTGCGGTAGGCGTTGTGAATCTCATGCCAGATGGCATCTTCACGGGCTTCCTCGGTCTCTACTTCGCCCCGGACTTCCAGTGTCAGGACAGGGGCATCCTCTTTCCGGCTTCTGGCCGCAGTACGCCGGGCAGGAGAAGCAGCAGGAACGGTACTTTCAAAACCATCTGTGCCGGTGGGTAAAATCGTTCCTTCCGGTCCTGTTTCAACAGAAGACGTATCTTCCTGAAGAATGGTTTTTTCCGCTCCACCTGTGGCATGTTCTGCCGGTCCGTCTGTATCGGAGGCAGCGGCAGCATCCGGAAAATCCGGTACACCATCAGAAACTGCTTCCGGTGTTTCCTTCATTTCTGTATCCGTTTCCTTTGTTTCTCCGCCATTTCCTTCAGAAGTTTTCACTTTCCTGCTGCGTGTGGTTCGCCTGGTCTTTGCGGCAGGGGAGTCCATTTCAGGAGATGCTGCAGATTCCGGCTGTGCTTCGCCAGGACTGCCGGCGTTATGGGCGGCATCATGCTCAGCATCGGAGCCGTCCATACCCTCCGATGCTTCCCCAAACATTTCCTCTTCTGTAAGTTCCGGGAGCATTCTTTCTTCTGCATCCGGCTCTGCAGGCGGTTCCTGGTCCATGCTTCCCAGCAGTTCATTTAAGTCCATGCCATCCCCGTCAGTTTCAGACGGCATGCCGTCTCCTTCAGTGAGGGAAGCCCCGGCCTCTGTGACCGTTCCATCCAAAGGAGTGTTTTCTCCCATAGAAGTGTTTTCCAGTTCCATAAGTTCTTTTTTTCTTGCCATGTGTTTACCTCCATAGTGTTGTTATTTTATTTCACAGCCCGAAAATGGGCTGTGAAATAACGTTCTGGTTTCAGGACATGATGGAATCCCTGTCCGTGGATATGATTCCGGCAGGCGTGCCGGAAGATGCGGCAGGGGAATCCTTTTTCGGCATGGATGCCGGAGAAGATGGTGCTTTCTGCTGTGCATCCGATACCGGTGTCTTCACACTCCCTTTTGTGGCGGGCTTTGTCCCTGCCTTTTGGGTGGGCTTGGAAGCTGTTTTTGCTGCCTGTTTTGTGGCTGCTTTTTGCGGAGTGTGTTTTACCGCAGGTTCCGGCGCAGCAGCGGCTTCCATTTCCAGCCGCCTCCATTCCGGGATGTGGGCGGATGCCTTGCAGGAGCGCAGCAGAGGGTATTCCGGGTGTTTGGAATAGTCCATCTTGTCCACTTTTAAGGTTTTCTTTCCCCGGATGATCACGAGCGCTTCATCAATGGGCAGGCGCAGCACTTCATCCGGCGTCAGCACGGGCCGTTTCCCCACGCCGCTGGTCTCCCGGTATTCCGGCGTGTAGTTGGAGATCCGCCAGGTCCCTAACTGTTTGGACTTGCTGGAGACCGCCACGCTTGCCAGCCCGGTACGGGAAGAGACAAATTCCGCAGTCAGGGGGTCGGTGCATCCCAGAAAGAGCTGGACGTCACAATTCCCCAGAATCTCCTGCCAGAGGTTCAGCGGATACCGGTTCTGCAGGCCCGCAAGGTTCTGGAACACGCAGGACATGGAGATATTCCGGGAGCGGATCACGCTCAGGCGCCGGGAAAGGTCCGGGATGGTGCCGCAGGCGGTCAGCTCCTCCCCTAAAACATGGACGGGCACCGGAAGCCTCCCGCCCTCGCAGTTTTTGTCCGCATACCGCACCAGCTTGATGAAGACGAAGGACAGAAACAGGGATGCCAGGAAGTCAAAGGTGCTGTCCTGGTCGCTGGTCACAAGGAAATAGGCGCAGGGTTTCTGTCCTAAAAGTTCCAGGTCGATTTCATCCCTTGCGGTGATCTTTTTGATCAGTTCGGACTGGAACACCTGCAGGCGGCTCCCAAGCCCGATGATTACGCCGCTGCGCACGGAATCGGATGCCTGTTTGAACAGGCTGTAAGGCGCCTTTGCCGGGTGGTTAATGGGCAGCACTTCAAACAGGCTGTTCAATGCGGTCTCGGAATTGAGGGTAATGAGCTGGTAGACCTGGCCCATGTTCCGGTTTTCCGGTGGGTAGCCCTTATCCACATACAGCACCAGCGCTTTTAACAGGTTCATTTCCGCGGAATCCCAGAAATGGTCTCCCTTACCGCCGCCCGTGGTGTTTTTGATGATGACGTCCACAAAGAGCTGCGCCATCAGTTCCTGCCCTTCCACTTCGGAGAGGCAGTTCCAGGAATCCGAGTTTTCCGGATTGACCAGGTTGAACACGCGGACGGTATAGCCTTTGTCACGCAGGTACTCGCTGGATTTTTCGTACAGTTCCGATTTGGGGTCGCAGATCACCAGGGATTCCCCGCGGGATACCCCCTGCAGAATGCGGTTCATGCAGAAGGAGCGTGTCTTCATGGAGCCGCTGGCGCCGTAGACCGCCAGGTTGCTGTTGAGCCTTGTCTTCTCCGGCACACAGACCGCTTTTTTGTCCAGCATGCCCAGCACGATTCCCCGGTAACGGTGCAGGTCTGCCACCAGTTCCAGAACGCCGGCCATTTCCTTCCGGCTCATCCATCCGGACGTGCCGTAGGTGCCTTTGGCGGAATAGGTGAAGTTCCGGTCCTCGTCATATTCCCCGGTATCGCTGTAACCAATCCGCATGACAAGGAGCAGAAGCACCGCCAGTAATCCGATGCAGATAAATATCCCGTAGATCCCGTATGGGGGATGCACCGCCGCACGGAGGCAGGCGGACAGGCCCGGAGAAGGGGATAAGGGAGAAGTGCCGTCCCCCGGATAGCCGCCGCCCTGTTTCCAGAGGGCGTAGTTGCCGATGAACTGCCCCAGGTAGCCGCCCGCATACAGGATGGCAGAGATGGCAATAGGGGCAGTGACCAGCCCTTTCAGTAGTTTTTTCTTGTCTATGGGAAAAACCTCCTTTCAAATTTTTCAAAGCTGATGGTGGAAAACTCTGCATGCCCGCCGCAGAAGCGGTGGAGGACTTCTTTCTGGAAGTCAAAGCAGATCAGGATTCCTTTTCTCCCCTGCAGCTGGAGCGCCGTGTGGAAACGGTTGATGCGGGGGATATCCAGAAAGTAGCCGAACAGCACCGGGTTCTCGCCTTGGTCCAGGGCGTCATGCTCTATGGGAAGGCCCGCATCCTTTGGGGTAAAGCCCTGCATCAGCAGGTTGTCAAGTTCCATTGTTTTTACCGGATCGCATAAGAGTTTCAGCAGCGTATCCCCGTAATGGTCATTGGTCAGGTAGTAAAAATGTTCATAGTTCCCGTCCAGTAAGAAGAAACAGCGAGAACCGGTGTCAGCGGCGGAAAGGATCTGGTAAAAATCCTCCAGTCCGTTCCCAAGGAGCAGGCCGGAAACTTCCGTCCGGGCATACTGGCCGGGGAGCCTTTCGCAGCACAGCAGAAGCTTTAAGAATACCTGTACCTTTATCTCCGCCCGGTAGTCCCATTTCATGGTATAGGAGTCTCCATTATAGACGGTAAAGATCCCGGATGGCGCAAGGAGTGCGCCGGCCATACGGGAACCCCGGATCTTTACGGCTTCAATGCCGATCTCCTTGATCTCACGGGAACCGTAAAAGGCCGGGGCGTCCAGGTTTTGGACGGGGGAACCCCTGGCAGAAAAAACTTCGGGTCTCTCATCCCGGAAGATTCGGATGCCCGCATTCTGCATGGTAACAAGGATTTCAGCGACACGGTGCAGGCGCAGGCGGCGGGAAAATTCGCTCTTTAACTTATGTGTTTCTCCGTTCCCGGTAAGGAAGAACGAAAACCGCTTCGGGTTTTCCTCCAACAGGAAACTCTTTGCTTTCCGGCCAAGGCGGTATCCGCGCAGTTTGTCCCGGTAGTAGGTACGGAGGAAACCGCCTTTTTTCAGGGAAGTAATGACGGACTCTTTGTAGCTGGTGCTGCCGGGGATGCGCAGGAGCAGGGGGAGGGGGAATTCGCCGCACACGGCGGTCAGTTCGAGCAGATAATGGCTGATGGTGCCTTCCCGCGGGAAGCCGTTTTTGTCATGCAAAAGATCACCTCCTTATGGCCGGCACAGGGCCGGTATTTCCCCGGGTTTTTACCGGGGTGACTGAAAACTTCGGTAGATTTTGGCCAGGAGTCTGTCCGGAAAGGCCGTTTGTTTCGTTGTTTCCCGGATTCCCGGCATATGGGGGAAAAATTTCCGGAAATGGTCAAAAATCCGATATGGATTTCAGCTCCTTTTCCCTGCCGGAGAGCCATCCGGCAAAGCGGCTTTTTTCCATGATGTAGATACGGGTGCCGTTCTGATCCCCAAGCTCCGTGGTATTGTAGGCGTCACATAAAAGCCCGCTGTCATCCGCCATCACATACAGGGCGATGGCGTCCAGGATCTGTTTCTGCTGCAGGTTGTCATAGTCCAGAAGGCACCAGTCCGGCAGTTCATGGTCATATACATGGGAAATGCATACCACGCATTCCCGGAAGTGGGGCAGGGGATGTTCCTTTGCATACTGCCCCAGAACGGCATGGAGTGGGTCGATCAGGAACAGGCTGCTCTGGCGTGATTTCTTTTTGGGCAGCAGGCGGGGCATCGTTACCTCCAGGATGCCGTTTTCATAGCTGACCTCAATGCCGTGTACTTCCCCGGCTTTCACAAGGTATTCTGTCTTGGGGACAGAGGTGGAGGCGTAGAGGAGATTCCTGAGCTGGCAGGCAATCCCTTCGGCCCGCAGGGCGGCTTCGGTTGACATGGTTTCATAGTTTTCCGGATAGCGCTGGATATCCAGGGAATCCATGGCGCAGATATGGCTGCTCAGCCGGGAAAGGCCGTTCTGGATATCCGCAATCCGGCGTGAGATGATTTTTCGGTCCACTCACATCCCTCCAATCTTTTTAGGTTGATTTTTTGTAGTAGCTTACGTTTCCGGCGGCATCCACCGTACAGAATCCGGTAATTCCGGGAAATTCCAGTAAAGGGATCTGTTCCGGGCTGTCCACCAGCACGATACGGCAGCTCCCGCTGTCACGGCTCTGGCGCAGGGCATGGGCAATGAGGGCTTCCTGCCCGGCAGGGGCATGAACAATCTCATACAGCTCTCCGCCGGAGAAAAAGGCAATCTTCACGGGGAACTCACTGGATGAGTGGTATTCCGCCCGGTCGATAAAATCGAGCAGTACCCATGCCGCCCGCACCATGCCGGAATCCGTTTCCGTTCTGTCATTCCTGTATGGGAAATAGCCTCCGGTGTCTGCCTGCCGGGTGCGCCCCTGCCTGGATAAGTGGGAGAGCAGGTTTTTCGTGACATCCTCCTTATCCGGGTAGAACCGGCATAACTGTTTTTCTGAAAGCCCCGGATACATGGATATGATCCGGAGCAGTTCCGTGGCCTCATGGCCATATATATCCGCTCTGGTTTTCACAAAAATTTCCTCCCTTTTTTTTTCTGCGGAGCAGCCTGGACAGCATAAAAGCTGTATGAGGATCAGGCCGTGGCTGTATTCCGATTGTGTAATCTGTGCGTATAGCAGACGTAATAAAAATGATATTGCGTAATCCGTGCGTATAAGGTGCGTAATCCTGTATGCTATCCGGCTTCATTCTGCCGGCGCATCCGTTCCACGATATCCTTTAACTCCCTCCGGTCCGTGGTGATCAGGTCTTTTTCCAGGGGGCTTGCCTTGAACTCCACCATGATGTTGTTGTTATTGGTACTGATTAGCCCATTGCCCCGTTCAAAGTGGGTGACTTCCATAATCTCCGCATCGGAGAGGTGGAGGGCACTCTGTACGCGCATGGCCTCGTCATCCTCCAGGTTCAGAATGATCTTGGTCTTGGAGTTGTTGATGATGCCTTTCCCAAACCGCCCTTCATCCAGGTTAAAGAAGTCATTCAGGTCCTGGCTGGCGCAGACGGCGGAGCCGCCGTATCCCCGGATGGTCTTGAAGATCTCCAGGACAAAATCCCCCGCAAGGCGTGTGCCCGTAGCGCCAGCGCCGGATAAGAGCTGCCAGCATTCGTCAATGAAGATGGTCTTTTCCTCGGTACGGTCTTCCTTGGCCCGGTCCCAGACAAAATCCAGGGCAACGAACATCCCCACGGTGAGCAGGTCCCCGGTCAGGGAGGAGATATCCAGTACGGTATATTGATTGTCCAGTGATACGTTGGTCTGCTGGTTAAAGGTGCTGGCGGAGCCGTTCACCAGGCGGTTCAGGATATTGGCAAGCCTTCTGGTGGCAGCGGATTTCTTTAAAATCTCATAAAGGTCTCCCAGCACTGGCATTTCCCGGTATCTCTCCG
The DNA here is from genome assembly GCA_022797535.1 of Lachnospiraceae bacterium. Classification (GTDB taxonomy): domain Bacteria; phylum Bacillota; class Clostridia; order Lachnospirales; family Lachnospiraceae; genus Acetatifactor. The sequence continues at coordinate 26,004 of JAAWKU010000039.1, forward strand.
GGGCTTTTGGGTCAGCCAGGGAAGCGTTGTCATGGGTGATGCCCTTTTTGTTGTAGGTGTGGATCAGGGCCTCATCCAGAAGCTGGCGCTCCTCATGGTTCATGTCCGGGATCAGCAGGCTGAAAAAGATATGGAGCCGCTGGATCTTCTCCGCCAGTTCCGAGAGCTGGATGCCGGG
>JAAWKU010000194.1 GCA_022797535.1 Lachnospiraceae bacterium
TATGTTTGAGGAAGTAGAACGTACCTGCGACCGTATCGGTATCATACAAAAAGGCAGAATGATAGCCGTTGACTCTGCTGCAACATTGCATAAACAGCATACCCGCAGTTACACGGTGGCACTTGAAAATGAAGCTGCCGCCAAAGCATTTGCCGCAGATTTTGATGGTATCTGCAGTGGGACAAAAGTAACTGTTACAACGAAGCAAAGTCTGGAAGAGATCTTTATGAATTATTACGGAGGTGAGAAAAATGATTAACATGGCATTATATAAACGGGAAATGAAAGGAAGTATTAAGCTGCTAATCGTTTTTACAGCGGTCATTACCCTGTATGTTTCCGTTATCATTTATATGTATGATCCTCAAATGATGAAAATGCTGGACAGTTTTGTGGAAATTCTGCCGGAAATAATGGCGGCTGTGGGGATGAAAGCAAACACTGCGAATCTTTTGGGATTTATGGTATCTTACCTCTATGGGTTTATACTGGTGATTTTTCCAATGCTGTTCTGCATACTGCGCGGAAATGCTCTGATTGCGAAATATGTGGATAAAGGCTCTATGGTTTCGTTGGCCGCTGCGCCCGTAAAACGGCGTACCATTGCATTTACACAGATGAACGTACTCGTAAGTGGAATTTTACTGCTCCTTATTTATAGCACAATCCTGGAGCTGGTTTCTGCCGAAAGCAGTTTTCCGGGGGAATTAGATATAATAGATTTGCTGATCTTGAACGGCGGGCTATTGTGCCTGCATTTGTTTATTGGAGGTATTTGTTTTCTTTCTTCCTGCATATTTTCCGATACCAGATACAGTGTTGCGTTCGGAGCAGGGATTCCGGCGCTGATGTATGTTTTGCAGATGCTTGCAAATGTTGGCGGAAAGGCGGAAACAGCAAAGTATTTCACATTTTTCACCTTGTTTAATCCGGACGGCATTATAGCCGGCGAAAGCAGCGCAATAGCAGGTATATTTATCCTTTTTACAGGCGCCGTTGTGTTATTTGCACTTGGAATTATGGTATTTGAAAAAAAGGATTTGCACATTTAAAAAATCAATGCATACTGCAGCTTCTGGAAGAACTTACCGGCCTTTCCGCCAGTCAGCGGAAAAGGCCGGCAAGTTTATTACACATCATTAACTGTCAAACGATACCTTGACCATCTCGTCAAAAGAAGTGGTGCCGTCCAGTACATACTCCGTGGCGCTCATGCGCAGGGTATACATGCCCTCCCGCAGAGCCTGTTCCTTGATTGCGTCAGCCCCCTGACGTTTGCTGACAATGGTCTTTAACCTGGGGGACATCTTCATGATCTCGTATACACCGATCCGTCCCTTGTAGCCTGTATTCTCACACTTACTGCAGCCGCAGGGCTCGTAGATCATCACTTCCTCCTCCATCCTGCAGCCCATCAATTCCTTCTCATCCGCAGTGGCAGGCCGGGACCGCTTGCAGTCATTGCACAGACGGCGTACCAGTCGCTGGGCAATAACGCCGATCACGGAATCCGCAATCAGGTAAGACTCAATTCCCATATCCTCCAGACGGGTGATGGTACTGGCAGAGGAATTGGTATGCAGGGTGCTCACCACCAGATGCCCCGTGATAGACGCCTGCACGGCAATACTGGCAGTCTCCTTGTCACGGATCTCACCGATCATAATAATATCCGGGTCCTGACGCAGAATCGAACGCAGCGCCGTGGCAAAGGTGAGTTCCGCCTTAGGATTCACCTGCACCTGATTGATGCCGTCGATATTGGCCTCTACGGGATCCTCCACAGTGATAATATTCACATCCTCCCTGTTCAATTCGCTCAAGGCCGTGTACAGCGTAGTGGACTTACCGCTTCCCGTAGGTCCTGTCACCAGCAGGATCCCATGGGGATTCCGCAATATATAATCAAACTGCTCCATCTCACGGGGTTTCAGTCCCAGCTGGCTCTTTTCCTTGGTAAGTCCTGTCTTGGAAGTCAGACGCATAACGACTTTTTCCCCGTACACTGTGGGCAGAACAGATACACGGATATCATACTCCATCCGATCCACCACCTGGGTAATACGGCCATCCTGGGGCTTTCTCTTTTCCGCAATATCCATACCGCCGATGATCTTAATACGGGCCACCATGGCGTTTAACACATTGATATCGTATTTAGCCTTCTCATACAGGGCGCCGTCAATACGGTATCTTACCCGGACTTTGCGCTCCGTAGGCTCGATGTGGATATCGGAAGCCCTCTGGCGCACGGCTTTGTCAATCATCTCCTTCACCAGCATGACGATGGGAGAATTGTTGATATCCTCCTCTGCGGCGTCAACTTCCTCCACATTCAGATTCTTTTCCTTGGCATACGCCTCCAGGGCAGTGGTCACTTCGTCCTGGCCGTAATATTTGTCGATGGCCAGCATGATATTCCGTGTGGTTGTCACCGCAGGCTCCACCTGGCAGTTGGTGATAATAGAAATATCGTCCTGGGCATACATATCCATGGGATCCGCCATGGCCACCCGCAGCACATTCATGCTGTCCGCGTATTCTATGGGAAAGATCTTGTTCTTCTTGAGCACATTCACCGGGATCAGGTTCAGGATATCCTGGCTGACCGCAATGGCAGTCAGATCAATAAGCTCGATGTGGAGCTGGGTACTCAGGGCCATGGCGATCTGCTCTTCCGTGACTATGCCCTCTTCCACCAGCACCTCGCCCAGCTTCTTGCCACTGCCCTTCTGCAGGTCCAGCGCCTGCAGCAACTGTGTATTAGAGATCGCCTTGCTGTTCACCAACACGTCGCCCAGGCGCAATTTTTTTCTAACGTAGTCCATTGTTTCCCTGTCCTCGCACTTTCCAGTAGCAGCATAGCTGCAAATAATCAATTAATTGCCGCGCTTTCCGTATATTATAGCACAACTTCGCAGATTCGTATATGCTTTTTTGCCGGAAATACGCAAACTGGAAACATCCCTGGTGTTCGATCCCCATTATATCCGGCGAAGCTCCGCAGGCTGAAGTTCCATGGGCAGGGCAGCGGAGGTAGGCCATGGGGCGGCGGTTATTCTATGTCTTCCGGTTCTTTCTCCGTCAGCTCCTCCAGACCGTATTCAAATCCTGTGCCCAGAGAGGCTGTCACGGCATATACGGTATGAGAACCGGGCTCGCAGATATAGTATACATTGCCCATGGAATTGTAGTCTCCCACCTGGTAGGCATAACTCTCCCGGGCGGTCTCCCAGTGGAGCACATTGGACGGTTCCTCCAGACCATATTGTGACATATCTGTCACTTCCGTAAAAGTGTTCTGCGCAACAATGCGGGTGAGTTTGCCCGCCA
>JAAWKU010000195.1 GCA_022797535.1 Lachnospiraceae bacterium
GGAGATCAAGGACATTGTGATGGCCTATCCCCGTTACGCGGCGGAGATCACCGAGATGGTGGACCGATATGACAGCGTATACAGGAGATAATGCGCAGGGACTACTTTCCTATGGATATGGGATTGATTTCTGATCTTTGCTGGGATATACTGTTAGGAGATCAGAAAAGGTAATGCAGGTATGGCTTACGATATGCATGCAGAGGTAAACATGAAAACAGCAGATTCCGGCGGCCCGCTGCGTCTGAGCGGCAGGAAACGGTTTGTGGATTCCGGGTCCGGCGGGGAATCTGCGGAACGATCATAAGGAGATAAAGAGCATGAATACAGATGTGTACCAGAGTCCATTGTCAGAGCGTTATGCCAGCAGGGAAATGCAGTATATTTTTTCCCAGGATATGAAATTCCGCACCTGGAGGAGGCTGTGGATCGCGCTGGCGGAGACCGAGAAGGAGCTGGGGCTGTCTCAGGGCGGCAAGCCGGTGATCACTCAGGAACAGATTGATGAACTGAAGGCCCATGCCGAAGATATCAATTACGAAGTGGCCAGGGCCAGAGAGAAGGAAGTGCGTCATGACGTGATGAGCCATGTGTATGCTTACGGGCAGCAGTGTCCCAGGGCGGCGGGAATCATTCACCTGGGAGCCACTTCCTGCTATGTGGGGGACAACACGGACATCATTATCATGACAGAGGCGCTGAAGCTGGTGAAAAAGAAGCTGGTGAACGTGATGAAGGAACTGGCTGATTTTGCGCAGCAGTACAAGGCTCAGCCAACCCTGGCGTTCACTCATTTCCAGCCTGCCCAGCCCACCACCGTGGGCAAGCGCGCCACTCTGTGGCTCCAGGAGTTCTGCCTGGATCTGGAGGATCTGGAGCATGTGCTGTCCACCATGAAGCTGCTGGGTTCCAAGGGCACCACAGGCACCCAGGCTTCCTTTCTGGAACTGTTTGACGGGGACCAGGAGACCATTGACAAGATCGACCCCATGATTGCCGCCAAGATGGGATTTTCCCAGTGTTACCCGGTGTCGGGCCAGACCTATTCCCGTAAAGTAGATACCCGTGTGGCCAATGTGCTGGCGGGCATAGCGGCCAGCGCCCATAAGATGAGCAATGACATCCGGCTGCTCCAGCATTTAAAGGAGGTGGAGGAACCCTTCGAGAAGAGCCAGATCGGATCCTCCGCCATGGCTTACAAGCGCAACCCCATGAGGAGCGAGCGTATCGCCTCCCTGTCCCGGTATGTGATGATCGACGCGCTGAATCCGGCCATCACTTCCGCCACCCAGTGGTTTGAGAGGACCCTGGACGACTCTGCCAACAAGAGACTGTCCATTCCCGAAGGTTTTCTGGCGGTGGACGGTATTCTGGATCTGTGCCTGAACGTGGTAGACGGGCTGGTGGTATACCCCAAAGTGATCGAGAAGCGGCTACGCAGCGAACTGCCCTTTATGGCCACCGAGAATATCATGATGGACGCAGTGAAAAACGGCGGCAACCGCCAGGAACTGCACGAGCGCATCCGGGAATTGTCCATGGAGGCGGGCCGCAACGTGAAGGTGGAGGGAAAAGAGAACAATCTGCTGGAACTGATCGCCGCCGACCCTGCTTTCAATATGAGCCTGGAGGATTTACAGAAAACCATGGATCCGGCCAGATATGTGGGCCGCTCCAAAGAGCAGGTGGATGCGTTTCTGGCGCAGGTGGTGCGACCGATTTTGGAAGAAAACAGAGATTTGCTGGGCATGAAGGCAGAGATCAACGTATAAAACCGGGAATAAGCGGAATTTAAATAGGAGAGTGGACTATGGGTGGTTTTTTTGGAGTAGCGGCCAAAGAGGATTGCGTATTTGATTTGTTTTTTGGGACGGACTATCATTCCCACCTGGGGACCAGGCGGGCGGGTATGGCGGTCTATGACGGGAAGAAAGGCTTTGACAGGGCTATCCACAACATCGAGAACGCGCCTTTCCGCACCAAATTCGACAAGGATGTAAATGAAATGCACGGCAGTCTGGGGATCGGCTGTATCTCCGATTACGAGCCTCAGCCCCTGCTGGTGCGCTCCCATCATGGGACCTATGCCATTGCCACGGTGGGTAAGATCAACAATATGGACGCCATCGTGAAGGATCTGTTTTCCCAGGGGCATTCCCATTTCCTGGAGATGAGCGGCGGGGATATCAACGCCACGGAACTGGTGGCGGCCATTATCAACCAGCGGGACAATCTGATCGAGGGTCTGCAATACGTCCAGGAACTGGTGGAAGGCTCTATGACCACGCTGCTGCTGACCCCCAGGGGCATCTACGCCGCCAGGGACAGGATGGGCAGGACGCCGGTGGCCATCGGCGGGAAGGAGGGGGCGTACTGTGTGTCCTTTGAAAGTTTCGCCTATCTGAACCTGGGCTACCATGAGGAGAGGGAACTGGGGCCCGGGGAGATCGTCATCGTGACCCCGGAGGGGGTCAGAACCCTGGTATCTCCGGGCAGGGATATGAAAATCTGTACCTTCCTGTGGATCTATTATGGGTATCCTTCTTCTTCCTACGAGGGGATCAGCGTGGAGCAGATGCGGTATAACTGCGGCGCCAGGCTGGCGGAGCGTGACGATGTGAAACCGGATATCGTGGCCGGGGTGCCGGATTCGGGCACGGCCCATGCCATAGGCTACTCCAACAGGAGCGGCATTCCTTTTTCCAGGCCTTTCATCAAGTATACGCCCACCTGGCCCCGGTCCTTTATGCCCACCATCCAGACCCAGCGCAATCTGATCGCCAAGATGAAGCTGATCCCGGTGCATGACCTGATCCAGGACAAGAGTCTGCTTCTGATTGATGATTCCATTGTGCGGGGCACGCAGCTTCGGGAAACCACGGAATTCCTGTATCAGAGCGGCGCCAGGGAGGTGCATATCCGCCCTGCCTGCCCGCCCCTTCTCTTTGGGTGCAAGTATCTGAATTTTTCCAGGTCCACTTCGGAGATGGATCTGATCACCCGGCGGATTCTGAAGGAGATGGAGCAGGAGGGACGCCGAATCGACCTGATGGATTATGTGGATCCCGAAAGCGAAGGCTATCAGGAGATGTTGGGCCGGATCGGCAGGCAGCTTAATTTCACCAGCCTGCGGTATCACAGGCTGGACGATATGATTGAGTCGGTGGGCATCCCCAGGGAGAGGCTGTGCACCTACTGCTGGGACGGGCAGGAGTAATTTTTAGGGAAACGCTGATTAAAGCGTTTTCCGCACCGGATTTGCGCCGCAAAGCGGCAAATTCCTCTGCAAATCCGTGTGCATCCGCCGGAGGCTCTAA
>JAAWKU010000196.1 GCA_022797535.1 Lachnospiraceae bacterium
GCCATCTACCAGGAGGAGATGCACGAGTACGAGCAGTTTTCCAGAAGGCGCTTTTTTGAGAAAGTGTTGGGAGGGGGACTGTCCGTGGAAGAGATCTACCAGGAGGCGTCCAAGACTTCCCTGGAGATTGCGGCTCCCGCCTACAATCTGTTGTTTTTTTATCTTCAGGAGAAAAAGCAGCTTTCCCCGGAGAAAAGGGAGGAGGCGTCCAGGCTGCAGGATATGACCCTTCATTTCTTCCTGCGCAGGAGCGGCTATATTCTCTTTAGATGGAATGTCAACTGTTACGGTGTACTGGTCAAGGGGGCGGCAGAGGAACTTCCCGGTCTGATGGGAAAAGCGGTGGAGCATATTGAAAAGTGCTGTCGGGAGGCGGAGGAATTGCTGGACTGGTATGTGGCCATGGGCAGGACGGTGGAGCGGATGAGCATGCTGCCGGAGTGCTATCAGATGGTGAACCGTTGCCTGGCCTGCCGGTTTATTGCCCCCGGTCTGCGCATATTGTCGGAGGAACTTCTGGCGGATCAGTTAAATGCCCAGGAGGAGCAGGAGATCGGCGAGGTGGATCCGGCCCAGATGGATCCCAAGGTGATCAGGGATTTTCTGGCCGGGGGAAATATGGGGGAAATTCATGACTTTGTGGAGTCTTATCTGCAAAATATACGGGAGGCGCTGGAATCCCGGATGTTCAGGGATTATGTGATCCTGAATATCCGCTTTGCCGTGTCCGCCTACAGAGAGTCCCTGGGGATATCCGCCGGGGAATTTGAAGCCCGGATTCCCGGTTTTCAGCAGGATCTGAACAGGAAGGCGGAAGATGTGGCCTTGTATTTTACGGAAATGTTGGAGGCGGCATTTTACTTCCGTAACAGGGAGAGCGATTATCAGAGAGGCAAACTGTTGCGGAAAGCGTTGGATTATATCGACGCCAATTACGACCGGGAGACACTGTCCCTGAACGGCGTATCCGAGGAGGTGGGGGTCAGTGCCAACTATTTTTCCGCCATCTTCAGTCAGGGCATGGAGTGCACTTTTGTGGAATATGTTACGGGGAAACGGATGGAGAAGGCCCGCAGACTTCTGAAGAGCACGGACCTTTCCTCCGGGGAGATCGCTGTCCAGGTGGGTTACAAGGATCCCCATTACTTCAGCTTTGTCTTTAAGAAAAACCAGGGCATGAGTCCCAGGGAGTACCGGGCGGGGGCCAGGAGCTGAGGAAGAAGGACTTCAGTTTGCCTCCAGAGGTACGCGGGTGCTTTCCCGTACCGCCAGTTCCAGGGGCAGTTCCCGGGAGGGTACGGCAAGTCCCCGGAGACGGTCCGTGACGGCCTGGGCCAGGGCGTATGCCAACTGACGGGGGCGGCGTTCCAAAGAGGTGTAGGACAACATGTTACCGGCGCTTGCGTAGGTACTTTCACAGGCCGCAATGGCCATCGGGGCCCTCAGCGGGCTGTGAGGGGGCTGCAGTACTCCGTAGGAGGGCTGCAATACTCTGGAAAGCCAATAGGCAATCTCGTCGTCATGGCATATAACGGCGGTGCAGTCCTGCAGTTGCTGCACCGCCATTTTGCGCAGAAAATCCAGGCGGCCCTGGGAGAGTTCTTCCAGTTCGCCGGAGGCGTACCAGCAGATCCGCCGGTCCATGACTCTGTGCCCTGCCGCCTTCATGGCTTCCATGAAGCCCTGATAGCGTTCCAGGCCTGGCAGGTCGTCCATTCTGAAGACACCACCGATCTCCCGGTGTCCCTGCTCCAGCAGATGTCTGACCAGCAGGCCAGTCCCTCCCAGATTGTCGTCTTTGATGCAGGGTTCCTGGGGAAAGGCGGCATACCCTCCCCGCAGGAACACCATGGGGACACCCAGAGCCCGCAGCCTGTGGTACAGGTCCAGGTTGGGGCTTGGCAGGGCGCTTTTTACCCCCTCCGCCACCAGTGCCCTGGGAGGGGATTCCAGCAGACGGCCCAGGATCTCTCCCTCGTCCCAGGTCCTGTTGCCCGTGACCTGCACGTTGAGAGAAAATCCTCTCTGGGACAGGGCGCGCCGCAGTTCGTCCAGCAGGGAGGCGCAGGAGGCCTCCTGGTCGTCGTATACCAGCGCAGCCACCACATTACTCCCGGATTTCAGGCCGGTGATGTAGGAACCACTGCCCTGCTTCCGGGAGATCAGCCCCTCCTGCTCCAGCAGAGCCAGCGACTGGCGCACTGTCTGCCGGCTGACCTGATAGCGGCCGCACAGTTCCTTTTCCGTGGGAAGTCTGGGAATCCCCTTCTCCATATTGTCGTATATCTGTTTCCGCAGTTGCTGCGCCAGCCATTTATACTTGATCGCCATGGGTTTTCTCCTTTAACCTTTTCCTGTTTGTCATAAAAAAATGTAAATATGAAAAAATATGCGTTCCTTTTCAATGGGAAAGTCTAAAAATCTATAACAAGTTCTAAAAATAACTGTATTCTCCCAAAGATAACTGTGATTGTGCACATTGAAAAAGAGGGTCAGAAGGGGATTTAAAGACAGCGGCAGGCCCTTATATCATAAAAAATCATACTTTTACCCAATAATTTCCAACTGACAGCACAGAAAAGATAAATATGTATTAAAACACATTTTATCATAAAGAATTTGTATTGTAAATAACTGATAAAGTTGAGAAAACCGCGGGTTAACAAATTGACGAATTATTTGGGCAGTGTTACCATAAAACACATGAGGAGCGGGAAGATTCGTCCGCGTCCCCAAATTTCATTATGAATTGGGAGGAAAGAAAATGAAGAAGAAAGTATTGGGACTGTTACTTACCGTTGCCATGGTGGCCGGCCTGGCCGCATGCGGCAGCCAGCCTGCGGCCAGCACTGGCGGTGAGGGCGGGAGCCAGGGAGGCGGCGACCTGATCAAGGTGGGCATCATCAACAATGACCCTAACGAATCCGGTTACCGCACCGCCAACGACAAGGATCTGAAGGAAATGTTTACGGAAGCAAACGGCTATTCCGCGTCTTTTGCCTACAGCAAGGAAAATGAAAAGCAGATCAACGCGGCGCAGAAGTTTGTTCAGGACGAGGTGGATTATCTGCTCCTGTCTGCGGCGGATACAGCCGGATGGGATTCCGTGCTGAAGGACGCTCAGGCAGCAGGCGTAAAGGTGATTCTGTTTGACCGCGTGATTGATGCCGATCCCAGCCTGTATGAGGCTTCCATCGTATCCGACATGGAAAAGGAAGGCCAGACCGCAGTGGATTGGCTGGCAAAGCAGAATCTGGAAGAGTATAACATTATCC